>NZ_JBIRAZ010000030.1:0-111578 GCF_044326415.1 Actinomadura sp. 6N118
TGCGGGCGTTACGGTGAGACACGAGAGCCTCCCGGTGGATGTGGACCTAGACAACCCACACCCCACCCGGGGGGCTCTCCCTACGTCAACTCCTACCGGCCCGCCACCAACGTCCTGGCCGAATACATCTAGTGGCCGTCCTCGACCCCGATGTCGTGCTGCGCGCCGACGGCGGAAAGGCCCTGCCCGGCGGTATGAAGACCCTGCGCGGCCGCGCGGCGGTGGCCGGCCAGACCGCCACCTTCCACCGCATGGCCACCGCCTCCACCAGCCGTCCCGCACTGATCAACGGAACGGCCGGACTGGTCAACACCGTCGACGGCCAACTCTTCTCGATCATGAGCTTCACCGTCACCGACAGCAAGATCACCGCGATCGACATCCTGTCCGACCCCGAACGACTGGCCGCCATCGACCTCACCGGCCTGTCGAACTGATCTCCTCCCGCCCGCCGCCGGCCCGCAGTAACAGGCACAAACCCATCACATAATCACGAGCCATCGGTGGCGTTTTCGCCGAAAAATTGAGAAGGTCACCCGTGATCAATCTTTCCTATATCGGTTCAGGCCCATACTGCTATTCGAGTTGCCTGGCGATGATGCTGGGCGCCGAAGCGCCGCCGGTCGCGGTCATTGAGACGGTGACCGGCAGTCCGTTCGGCATGCAATTGGTCGGCGGCACGCTGCCGTTCTTCGACCCCTATGGCTGGAACCCCGAGATCGGCATTGACAAGGCGCTCACCGCCCTCGGCTGGACCGCGGAGACCAGCAGCGGAGGCCCGCCCGACACGGCACTGGAGCGTCTCACCTCCTGCCTGGCCCACGGCCCGGTCATGGCCGGTCCCATCGAGATGGGATATCTGCACTACCAGCCGGGCAAGACCGGGCCGATAGGCGCAGACCACTATCTCACCGTCCTCGACATCAACAACGATCAGGTGATCTCGCACGACCCCCAGGGGTATCCCTTTGCCCCTCTCCCGCTCGACGACTTCATCAAGGCATGGCAGGCCGACACCATCGATTTCGGTGAGCCGTACACGACGCGTACGAATTTCACGCGAGCCCGGCGTGTAAGTACCAAAGAAGCCCTTACCGCGTCCATTCCCCATGCGGTGGACTGGCTGCGCGCCGACCCCGATCACGCCATGCCGCCGGGAAGCACGGGCAACGGCGACGCCGCCCTGGCCCTGGCGACCTCGCTGGAAAGCCACCGCGACGAGAGGCTGTATGAGCACCTCATCCACTTCGCGATCCGCGTGGGTGCACGACGAATGACCGACGCGGCCACCTGCCTGCGCGAGATCGAGCGGACCCAAGCGGCAGCTGTCATGTTCCGGCAGGCCCGGCTGATCGGGTCACTCCAACAGTCGCTGGCCATCGGCGACAACCGCACCGCAGCCCACACCCTGCGCACCCTTGCCCCCACCTACGACACCCTCCAAGCCGAACTCCGACACGGCCCCATCCCGCCGCAGGACAGCACCCGACAGACACCGGCCAGATGATCGCTTCCAGCTACTTCGCCCTGGTGCAGCGCCCTTAACGGCAACCCAGGACTGCGAACACGCTCACGCTGGGAATGGAGGGGTCTCACAAACCCCCCTCCATTCCCAGAGCTTGATCAAAATCCTCCGCGAAGAGCCGCCCCCCACCCAGCAGGCCGACCGGCGAACAGACCGACCCCGAACCGGCCGAGGCCGACGAGGTCGAGCGGCACCCCTATCCGCGCTGCGACGTCGACCCGGATCGCCGTGCCGCACACGGTCGGGCGCGGTGGCCGGGACCTACCACACCCGCAGGTTCGCCAGGGTGCCCCGGCTCTCACCGATCTGATACGACCACATCAACTTCCTGGGCCGATACGCCTTCACCCGCGCCGAACTCGACGCCGGTCTTCGCCCCTTCCACGACCCGGCTCAGGAGTTGTAGGGGGCAACGCTCCGTTTACGGTGCGTGGAGGGTGTGCGTGACATCGATCGAGCGCACTGCCTATCAGTTCAAGCCGTGGCTTGGGCGAGGAGTTGACGGAGGGCGTTGCGCATGCGCATCGTGCATCCCCTCGCGCAACGCGCGCAGGCGCGCGCCAGAGCACGCACATCCCCGTGCACGAGCTATGCGTGGCGGTCGATCTTGATGTCACCCGCCGAGGGGGCCACGGAGGCCGCGCAGTCTGAGATCACCTCAGTCGACTGGGTCATATAGCCATCGGCCGTCCCGCATGACCGTGCGCCCAACAAATTCGTGAAAGCCGTTCCAGACCTGGATGCGCCTGGGTTGCAGGCGTAGGTAGACGAACGTGCCCTCCGGGTAGGTACGGGGGTCTGTGGAGACTTTGGCGTAGTGCTCGGCGATGTCAGCGTCGATGTCGGGGACCTCCATAAGCGACGCACTGGTGTCGATCATGATGACGTTGGCGGTGTCGCCGAGAGCGACCCGCGCTTGTGGGCGGGCTTTGATGTTGGCGGCAGTGCGGCTCTTAACAAAAGTCGCGGTATACAGGGCCGAGCCATCCCAGGCATAGGCCACGGGGATCAGATGCGCACCATGGCCGTCGCTGCCGGTAGCCAGCCACATCTGGAAGTCGGCTTCGAGCCGGTCTCGAGCATAGGCCCGCCGCTCGGCCAGGCAGCGCGGGACCAGGATTGAGGCCAGTTCTTCGTCGGCGTGCACGACGATCCCCCTTCACGTGGGCGTAAGTTCTCCGCCCCCTGTTGGAGGCTGTACCTTCTAGACGAACGGCGCTGCGCGCGCTTCGACACATCGCCGGACCATTCGTCAGCGGGGCTGCGAACGGCTCGTTTTGCCCGACGTCAGAACCCTTTTGACCAGCTGCAGCACCACGGTTGCCGCCATCTGCTTGGTCTGTGAACCGATCCGGAAGCGAGCGTCCGCGGGTACCCGCCCGCCCCCGCCGCCCAGCAACCGGGAGCCCGCGCCGCGCAGTCCGACGGGTCTGCCGTCGACGTAGGCCCCGCCGACGACCCCCGCTCTTGGCCAGCTCCTCCATCGCCTTCTGCACGTTCCCGACCCGCGCCGGGGCGGCGGTCGCAGGCCCCGCATGGGGCCACCACCAGCATGGCGACACCGGCGGCCAGACCGGCCCTCCTCAGTGGCGGACGAACGTTCTTGTACGACACGACGCGCTCCACTTCGTGATCACCTGCCGGAGCCGGGGCACCCTGACCTCGGCACGGACCGCTGTGGTCCATACCGCCACTGAAGATGGAGGGCTGTTGCGGTGGCGTATGCGCTTTTCGATACGCCCGCGAAACACGAAATCCCCGGCAGCCCCACGTCGCAGCCTCGCCGAACAGCGAATTCCCAACCGCGGCGAGTTCGCATCCGATGCAATTGGCGGCAGTTGCAGCAATCACCGAGAAGCCAACGAACTCTGCTCTGAGCTGCGGGTACGCCCTGCCGGTTCAGTGATGCCGCCTTGGAGGGCCGAGGGTCCCCGTGATCTCGGCGGTTGCTCTGCCGCCGGGCGCCATGACGGGTTGCCTTGACCGGGTCGCCCGCCTCAGGGCCGCCAAGGACTCTGTCGGCGTGGACCCCGCGACGGGTGACAAGCGCCCCGGCGTGCGAGGCACGATTTCCGGTCTTCGCGGTGACCGCGTTGGCTGATGCGCTTGTTCGTCAGCCGGTGCGTTGGTCGATGAGGATTTCTAGGCCGTCGAGGAGTCGTTGGAGGCCGAACTCACGGCTTTTGTCCGGGGTGTTCCGGCGGATGCGATTGCGGCGCTCAGTGCGGGGAAGCGGTCGGCGGCGTGGTCGGGCAGGGCGGTGAGGGTGGGACTGAGTTGGTGCTGCGTGGTCCAGGGCTGAGTGCCGGCCGAGGGTGACTGGCCGGGTGTTGCGGACGCCCACGGCTTCCTCGATCATGACGGCGATCAGCTCGGCTTTTCCGCTGACGTGGCGGTACAGCGCCATCTTGGTGAAGCCGAGTTCGCCGGCGACTCGCTGCATGGACAGCGCGGCGAGCCCTTCGGCGCCGGCGATGGCGAGTCGCGGAAGAACGAAGTATGGGCCTCGCGGACGAGATCAGATTGCGCCTGGCGTGTCCGGCCTTTCGGGGCGATGGCCACGCCAGGCACTTTCATGGACAGTGGTTTCAGATGACCTGGTAGGTCACTCTCGTGGCCTTGGCGGTTTCAGGATCGCTGGAGCAGAACGCGCGGGAGGTTTCTCTGTTGGAAGCGCCCGGTCCGTATTCTGTCCACGTGTATCCGTTGTAGGCGGCACAGGAAACGATCACTCTCACGTAGTCGTGCGCCGGCAGGCTCGTGCAGCGGGCCAGTCCACCGGTCTGGTCACTCGTGCGCCACGCCGAACAGCCATACGCGGCGGCAGTCGCGGTCGAGGATGCTCCCGCCAGTACGAGCGACACACTCAGAACAGCTCCCATGAGGACGAGAGGAACTCTCTGCATGTCACCTTCCTTGAATGGTTTGTTCCTTCGAATGAGTCGATTGCAGGGCGCATCAGGCTATGTCGGCCTGGGCCGTGACGCCGGTGACACCGGATGAGCCGTTGGAGGAACATCTGGCATAAGACTTCTCCGGCTTGCGAACCCAGGATCCGTAGATGGTCCGGGTCCCCCCGACTCCAGAGCACGTCACTTTGGCACGGTAGACGTTGAAGCCGGTGGGAAGGTCGAAGCACTGGACGTACCCCACCAGGGCATCGGCGGATGTCCAGCGATCACAGTCCCACCCCGCCTGGGTACCAGCGGCCGCGGCCGGGGAAATGACGCTGAGGGCACCTAGTGTCGTCGTGCAGGCGATGAGAATGCTGGCCGATAGACGCTTCACGCTTCTTTCCATTTCTCTCCATGGATGGTTGGGCCGGAAGGGTGCCATGGGCAAGCCCTCCCGAACGGATGGCGAATGAGCCCTAGCAGCCGCCCTCTGGGTTCCAGGGGTTGACCCTGAGCCAGGCGACGGGAGTCCAGTCAGCAGTGAGATCTTTGGAAGGGGGAAGCGGGGTGGCATAGATCCTCTCCCGACGGGTGTTGCACATTACGACCCTTCCAGAGGTCAGATTGTTGATCCACCACCCTTTCCCAGTCATCGGATTTTCCCATGTCCCCGACTTGAAGTAGTACGGACTCCCTCCCGATTCCGCACCGCAAAAATATCCGTCGGGACAGTTCTCGCTGAGTTGCCGCTGTGAATAGATCTTTACTGCTGTTTTTGCGGCAGGAGCGGTCGCGCGGATGCCCGCAGGGCCCTCGACCATGTCGGAGGCTATTGCGGGACTCGCGAGAGTGAGTGTTGCTGAGGCCGAGAGAATGACCGCACGCACATAGAACCGCATGAGAAACCCTGCCCTTCAATGCTGAGATGAAGCCGCCTGCAAAGTGGCGCCTCCTGTCGGATTCCAGGCCTTTTTTGGCCGTCGGCTCACGATTCCACGCCGGTCTGATCCATGAGAAGATCGAGACCTGTCCGACCTTGTACGGAACAGTGTTTTGACTGGTCAGGTGGAGGTTTCTGCCATGGCGGAAGTCGTTCGTGATACCGTCCCGCCTCCCGACCCTGGTGCCGCGCGCACCGTCCCGCAGTTCATGGAGTGCCTGCGGGAGCTCAAGCAGTGGTCGGGATTGACCTATCGGCAGCTAGAACGACAGGCCATTCGTCGCGGCAGGTATCTGCCGCACAGCACCATCGCCGGAGCGCTTTCCCGAAATCGGCTTCCCCGCCGTGAGCTGCTCATCGACTTTGTGACCGCATGCGGCTGTCCCCCGGACGAAGTAGCGAGGTGGACGGCCGCTCGTGCCGCCCTGGACGCGGGGGCGAACCCAAGCGTCGCGATCGACCACCCGAAAGTCGCCGAGAACACCGACTCGCCTCAGCCCCTGGAGCCGAAGCCGCGACTGAGCGCCCGTCCCGTCAACCGTGAGCGCAGTATCGCCGTCTTGATGGCAGTGGCCGTCGTTGTCGCAACTGCCGCTGCCAGCGCACCGGCCGTGAGCAGCGGACCAAGGCAGGCTGCCCTGTTGGACCGGTGTCCCGAACCCATGACGCTGGGAACCAGAGGCACGTGCGTACAAGACCTGCAACGGCACCTACAACGACACGGTCTCAACCTGCCGGCCGATGGCTGGTACGGGCCCTTGACCAAAAGCCGCGTAACGGCATTCCAGGTCTTCGCCGGGCTGCCACCGTCTGCCATGGTCGATGCCACCACCAAACGGGCCGTGCTGACCAGGAGATCAGAACCGATTCCTTCGTGGACCCGACCCCAAGCCGCGCGTCGGATCCGAGAGGTCTTCACTGCCGCCCCGGCCGGCGCCGTCGCCCTGGCATGGTGCCTGTCCTACCTCGACTCGCTGCAGGTCATCGGGGATCGGTACGGGGTGCGCCGCTGGGGCCTGTTCCAATTGTCTGACACCGAATTGTTGGAACTGGGCGGCTCCCCGATCACCGCCCTGCACGCCGAATGGAACATCCAGGCCGCCCACACGATATGGAAACGCACCAAGACCTTCCGGAACTGGAAATGTAAATCCGCCACCGACGACTCGAACCTTTGATCCATCAGGCTCCACTGCCGTCGTCGAGCAGCTCCCCGGCGCCGGGCGCGGGCCGGATCGGTGAGACGACGCGTTCGGACATGGCGAAGCGGCGAATCGCCGCGTAGAGCTCGACCGCGCCACCGGCACTCCCGCACTGTGAGTAGCGCCCACCTCAACCGCCAGGGCGGCTCCCAAACTCAGCAACATTGCATAGCCGACCTGCGCAACCTCAGAGCCGCTAACCAGCATCCGGCTCTCGTTCTCGCCTACCAAGGCCACGACGCGGTTTCCCTCCTCGGCGTCACGTACAAGACCGACCGCGCTCAGCGAGCACAACCGGGCCCTGGCTGGCCGCGACCAGACGCTCACCCTGGCCGTCGAACGTGGCGCCGGCCGGACCCGGCTGTCCCTGCGCCGCGTGTCATTGGCCGCGTGTCATTGTGGGTGTCGTACAACGACGGCAGGACCTGGACCCGGACCCGGCCCGCAAGACCGCGGACGGCTGGCAGGCCACCCTTCACCACCCAGCGATCGCGGGTCACGCGTCCCTGCGCACCCACGCCGAGGGTGCCGACGGCAACACCGTCGACCAAACGACGATCCGCGCCTACGGCATCGTCCGCTGACCTGGCTCGTCGCCCCATGGCGGGCACCCCTGGTGGAAACCGCAGACGGCGGGGCGCTCGTTGTGAGCGTCCCGCCGTCGTGGGTGGTGAAGGTCGTTCACTTCAGGGCCGGGGAGTGGCGCACCTGTCAGGCTCCGCCCCACCACCGGCCAAGACCGAGAGTGTTGCTCGCTGAATCCTGATCAGCAGGTTCCGGTCCAGGAGCATTCAAGCTCGGGGACGCGCTGGCTCGGGTTCGATTGCACGGTGAGGCGTTGCGGACTGGACCCGGCGGCCAGCCGGACGACGATCTTGTCTTGGACGCCGCGGACGGTCGTGATCGAGCCCGGGTAGGCGTTGAAGAGGATCGAGTAGACGACGGGCACGCCGTTCGGATCCTTCACGTAGCCGGACAGGGCGGTCGCGCCGGTGAGGGTGCCGGTCTTGGCGTGGGCGTTGCCCTCGGCCGCCGTTCCGGCCATGCGGGTGCGCAGGGTGCCGCCGACCAGGGGCTCGGGCTTGCCCGCGATCGGCAGGGAGTCGTAGTACGTGCGGAACCATGGCTTGGTCCGGATGCCGCGCAGCAGGTTGACGAGCTGGTCGGCGGTCATCCGGTTGCCGCGGCCGAGGCCCGAGCCGTCGGCGAAGGTGAGCTGCGAGGTGTTGACGCCGAGCTTGGACACGTGCCTCCGGACGGCTGGCAGGCCCGCGGCCCAGGTGCCCTTTCCGGAGGTCTTGCGGCCGATCGTCTTGACGAGAATCTCGGCGATGTTGTTGTTGCTGAGCTTCATGTAAGGGACGGCCAGCTTCGCCAAGGGCATCGACGTACGGGACACCAGGGTGCGGGATCCCTTGGGGACGGCGCCGCGCACCGTCTTGCCGGTGACGGCGATGCCGCGGGCGCGCAGGGCGCGGCGGAAGACGTCGGCGGCGTAGAGGGTCGGCTCGTGGACGCTGGCCAGGCTCGTGCGGCTGCCGCCGCCGGCGGGCTGGGAGCCGGTGACCTCGATGACGTTGGTGCCGGCTTTGCGGAGCACGCTGATCGTGGAGGCGGAGCCGGCGGCGCCGGTCGTGGCCCGGTTGACGATCTTGACGTATCCGGTGGCGGGGACGGTGCGCACGGCGACGGGCGTTCCGGCGGCTCGGGGGCTGACCTCGACGGCGATGGAGCCCGCGTTGAAGTCGGCGTCCGGTGACACGGTGAGCGCGGAGACCTGCGCCGCGTAGGCGAACGGCGCGTCGGACGGATCCCAGCCCTGCGGCAAGCGGCGTGCGTCGAACCAGGAGTCGTCGGCGACGAGGCGTCCGGTGACCTTGCGGACGCCCTTGGCGCGGAGCTGGGCGGCGAGGCGGTCGTAGTCCTTGGCCTGGAGCGTCGGGTCGCCGGTGCCCTTCAGGACGAGGTCGCCCCGGAGCGTGGCGCCCTTGCGCGCGGCACGCGTCATGACGTTCGTCCGGAACTTGTGGCCCGCCCCCAGGATCCCGAACGCGGCGGCGGTCGTCGCGAGCTTCTGGTTGGACGCCGGGATGAGGGGCGTACCCCCGCCGCGCGCGTAGAGCACCTTGCCGTCACCGTACGAGCGGACGACGACGCCGACCTTGGCGCCCTTGAGCGCGGGGTCGGCGAGGATCGTGTCCAGGTCCTTGCGCAGGTCGCCGGACGACTGGAGGGCAATGGTCTGCGTGGCCGCGACCGGGGCCGCGCGCACCGGTTCCGGGTCGCCCGAGGCGAGTGTCACGGTCAGCGCGCCCGCCGTGGCGGTGGCGACGCCGGCGGTGAGGAGGGCCTTGGTCCGACTGAGGGGGAAGCGGGACATTTCGGAGATCCTAGAGCCCCCGGCCCATCGGGACCAGAGATTCGTTCACATGAGATCGCCCGCCGTGATCAGCCTTCCTGGGCTTTACGCAGCTCGTAGGTGTCGAAGACGATGGAGTCCGCCTTGATCTTCCCGTTCTCCACGACGAGGTGATCGACCACCCGCAGCGTCCCGAACGGCCCGGTCGCCATGTCGTACATGATCATCGCCTGCCGGTCGTCGCCGAGGACGGCCAGGACGTCGATCCCGGTGACCACTTGAGAGAACTCCCCCAGGGTCGCCAGGGTCGATTCGGCTCCGTGGACTTTCATCCGCGGACTCTCAAAGGTGACGTCCTCGGCGAGGAGGCCGGCCACCGCGTTCATGTCCTGACTTCCCCACGCCTTGATGAAGCTGACAGCAACGTCGGCGGGAGCGGGGTATTGGGTCATGTGGAACATCCTTCTTCTCAGGCGATCGGTCACTGTCCATACAGATCCCTCGCCGACCCAAAACTCATCGCTGACCAGCCACGACCAGGCAACACCCGCGCCTTCGGCCCCGGTCACCCCCCGCTGACTCCAGCGCGTTGTCCCAGGACATCGTCGGATGCGACATGCTCACCGTTCGTTGGCGATGATGGCGTCCAGGTTGGAGCGTGTCGCTGCCAGTTCGTCGATGGCCGCGCCGATCCGGTCCCGCTGCTTCACCAATTCGTCGACGAGCTCGGGGCAAATAGGCACCAGCAGGTCATCGTCATCGACCATGCACGGCAACACTTCGACGATCTGCATAGTGCTCAGCCCAGCCGCGAGCAGAACCCTGATCCGTCGCACTGCCGCCACATCCGCGTCGCCGTACACGCGGTAGCCGCTCGGCCGACGGTCCGGACGTAGCAGGCCTTGTTCCTCGTAGTACCGCAGCGCGCGCTCGCTGACGCCCGTCCGCCGCGAAAGTTCCCCGATCCGCATCGCCGCTCCAGAGTTGACTCTGACATCAACGTGAAGGTTTAGCTTAACCGCCATGACACCCGTGACCGTTCTGGGTCTTGGCCCTATGGGGCGTGCGCTGGCCGCCGCCTTCGCCGCCGACCACCCCACCACCGTCTGGAACCGCACGCCTGGCAAGGGGGACGACCTCAACGCCACCGTCGCCGAGACAGCCGCGCAAGCGATCGCCGCCAGCCCGCTCGTTGTCGTGTGCGTCCTGGATTACGAGGCCGTGCGGTCGATTCTCGATGCCGACGCCCTGAAGGGCCGCACCCTGATCAACCTCACTGGCGGCTCACCACAGCAGGCTCGCGAGATGGCCGCGTGGGCCGCTGAGCACGGCTTCGACTACCTCGACGGCCTCATCATGGGCGCGCCCGCGGCCATCGGCGGCCCGGAAGCGACCCTGCTGTTCAGCGGGCCGAACGACGTCTACCAGGCGCATCGGCCGACGCTCGCCGCACTGGGCGAGAACGCGACGCACGTTGGCGAGGATCCAGGCCGGGCGGCCGGGTTCGACGCCTCGATGCTGGACGCGTTCTGGACGTCGTTGATCGGGGTCGTGCACGCGTTCCAGTTCGCCGCCGCGGAGAACATCGCCCCTGCCGACATAGCCGGCTACATCAAGGTGGCGACCGGGCTTCTCCCTGACCTGATCGACGTGGTCGCCGAGCACCTCACCGCCGACCACTACCCCGGTGACGCGTCCACGATGGTCTCGGCGGCGGCGAGCATGGACCACGTCCTGCAGGCCATTCGAGCGAACGGCCTCGACAACGGCGTACTCACCTCCGCGCGAGCCGCCGTTCAACAAGCGATCGATGCCGGCCACGGGTCAGCAGGATTCACCCGCCTCGCCGCCGCCCTCTAGATAACCGACGCCTCATCCCGGCCAGGACAGCCCGGCCGGGATGAGCCATGTCTGTCCGCGCGGCGTTGCTGGCAACCGAGCTCGCGCACACTCCGGCAAGGTGCTCCTTCTGTGGAGCAGCGGCTCAGGACACCGTGTGGAGCTCGCAACCGGCAAGGTCCACCGGTTCGCCTTCCCCGGCCGGCAGCCGGAAATCCTCACCTGGTGATCTCACTGGATTCCGCCTCACCTGTTTGCTGCTTGACGTCCAGTAGGCGGTTGACCGCGTTACGGGCGCGGGTCAGGGCGTCCTTGCGGCCGAGAAGCTGGCGATCGTGATTCGCCTGAAGCACCATGGCGTGGAGTTCGAAGACGAGCTGCTCGACGTCGGTGTCTGGCGGAAGCTCCCGAAGGCGCAGGGCGAGTTCGACGTCGCGTTGGAGCAGGGCGTCGGCTCGGGCGACGGCGTCTGCGACCGCGTCTCGGACGGATCCCGGCCGGCCGTCGAGTTCGCTTGCGGCAGCAACGAAGAAGCATCCGCCTTCGAATGTCTCCAGGTAGTCGATCCACAACGACATCAGCGCCCGCAGTCGCGGGAGCCCGGCGGGCTGCCGCTCGGCGGGCAGCAAGACATCTCGCTCGAAGACCTTCGATGCGGCCGCGACGATCGAGAGTTGGAGTTCCTGTTTGGTGCCGAAGAGGGTCTGGATGCCGCTCTTGCTGATGCGCAGGGCCTCCGCCAAGCGCCCGAGCGTCAGACCCTCGATGCCTTCGACCGATGCGATGTGCACCGCGCGATCGACGATCGCGCCGCGGCGTGCGTCGCCTGTTCGAGTCATGCATACGATCGTACCGGGCAATACGACCGTACGTATTGACGCATACGATCGTATCCCTTAGCGTCGGGGCATCCGACCTGAGGAGTTCCATGACAACGCAGGATCTTTCCGCGATCGCGAAGCGATACTTCGCCGCTTGGGAGGCGCACGACGTCGACGCGATCGTTGCTCTGCACACTCCCGACTCGCAGTTCCAGGCCCATGGTCGCGGTGCCGCAGTCCATGGCCGCGAGGGCCTGCGGCGTGAGTTCGCGCAGGTCTTCGAGCTCTACCCGGGCTTCGGCTTCGAAGAGCGACGCCTGCTGTTCGGTAGCGGCCATTGGGTTCTGGACTGGACGCTGACGTTCCAGCGGCCCGGCGAAGATCGTCGGGGCGTTCACGCTCTCGACGTCGTCGAGGTGGCATCCGACGGCCTCGTCACACGGAAGGACACCTTCTTCGACTTCGCCGAGTTGAAGGCGGCGTTCGCGGGTGGGGCCGCGTGAGTGCCGCCGACACGGCCACGCCATTGTTCGATCGGGCGTTGCTCGATGCGTTGCCCGTCGAACATCTCTGCGATCTCAGCATCGATCTGGAACCAGCCCAGATGATCTCGACCCCGCTCGGTACCCGTATGACGTTCGTGACCAAGGGCGGCCGTTTCAACGGGCCGGGCTTCCGGGGCGAAATGCTGCCCGGAGGCGGCGACTGGGTGTGGCTGGGAGCCGACGGGATCAGTCGCATGGACGTTCGCGCGACCCTGCGCACGCACGACGGTGTCCTCATCCACTACGACTCGACCGGAGTACTCCGGTTCCCGCCCGATGGCCGACAGCGTCTGGCCGGCGGGGAGCGGCTGCCGGTCGACGAGAGCTACGTGCGGCCGACGCCGAGGTTCGAGACATCCGACGAGCGCTACTCATGGCTGTCCGGACTGGTCGTGGTCGGCTACGGGGAATACGGTCATGGCCGCATCGACCACCGGATGTATCGGATTCTGTAGCAGCACGCGTGGACTTCGGCTGTACGGGCCGCCGGTGACGACCGAGGTGGGGAACGCCTGAGCCCATGGCGGCGGGTGTGGGCGTGACAGGGAATCCCTGTCACGCCCACATGGGTGGGGCGGGCGGCCTACGTGCGGCTGTGCTTCGTCAGAAGCTCGAACAGGCTCGAGAAGCCCTGTTCGCCGTGTCCGTCGGCAATCCGGCGATCCATCAGTTCCTTGACCTCCCGCATCCGCATGGCTTCCACGCCGACGGATTCGCGATGGCTGATCATGTCGTCCATCAGCGCGGCCTGGACGTTGAGCGAACCGAGGTCCGGCGGGTGGTCGCCGCTGTTGACCGCCCGTGCCATCGAGGTCAGCAACGGCGGGTAAGCGGGTATCGAACCTGCGACGCGTTCGGCGAACTGCACCACGTCGACGCCCTCTGCCTGGACCAGCCGCAGT
Source organism: Actinomadura sp. 6N118 (assembly GCF_044326415.1). Lineage (NCBI taxonomy): Bacteria > Bacillati > Actinomycetota > Actinomycetes > Streptosporangiales > Thermomonosporaceae > Actinomadura > Actinomadura sp. 6N118. The sequence goes on from NZ_JBIRAZ010000030.1 coordinate 13,028, forward strand.
GCGTGCAGGTAGCCGATGAGCAACTCATAGGCCACCGCGACCTGGGCCATGAACTCCACGGCGGCCAAGCCGGCGTCCGCGCCGTGGTAGGTGACAGTGCCCAACTCCCGCAGCGTCGACTCGTGGAGGGCCCACGCGCTGCCGGAGCCGCTGATCGGAATCATGATGTTCGGCGTGCCGATGTACGGCGGGTCTCCCATGAGCTTGCCGTCGACGTACTCGGCGCCGCGCTCGTTCGCCCAGTGCTCGTTCGCCCGCGCCTGGCCGGGAGAGCCGCTCGTGAGGTTCACCAGCGCCTTGCCCGCGACCGCGGCATCGACCGAGGCCAGCACCTCGTCGACCGCTGCGCCGTCGAGGAGGCAGACCACCACGAGCGGGCTCGCGGCCACCGCCTCCGCGGCCGTCGCGGCCGCCGTGGCGCCGGCGTCGACCAGCGGCGCACTCTTGCTCGCGGTCCGGTTCCAGACGGTCGTGCGATATCCGCGCTCGACGAACGTCCTGGCGATCGCCGATCCCATGTCACCCAGGCCGAGCACGGTGACCTGGCCAGTGACGGCAATGCTGTCATCGGTTGTCGCTGTCATGGTGATCCTTTTCGTATCGAAGGGACGGCTGATGTCTTCGAAGGAGTGACTGCCGCTGGCGCGTTCAGGACGCCGAGTCCACCCGGTACAGGCCGTGCTCACCAGCGGTGGACAGGTAGTGACAGGCGGTGCCCTGGGAGACATTGGGGCCGTCGGCGGCGACGGGCTTGGAGACGAAGTCGGTCGCGGCGGTCGCGGCGGTCGCGGCGGTCGCGGGCCGGAAGGTGGCGCTGGTCTCGCCATGCTCACCGAAGTAGCGGGCGGGGTAGGACATGGCACTCCTTCGCCGAGGACTGACTAGATGAGCGCTAAGATAATCAGCAGTTGCGGAAGTGTCAATTAAATGAGCGCTCATCTATCTCGTGCCAGCGGAGGTGGACGGGTTCGCCTCCGAGCAGGTGGAAGTCGATCCGGCTTGCGCGCCCGACTACCCGGCCCGGCCCAAGACCGCCCAGGGCGTTCCTGGGAGCTCCGCGACGTGCGGGAGTTCATCGCGGCGCGGGTGTGGGCCTCGGCCGAGGGGCAGCGCGCGAAGTCGTCTGCACCGGGGTCGCCGCACTATCCGTCGAGGGTTCGGCGTATTCGTCTGATCTGCAGTCATGGCGGTCCGCTCATGTCGGATGACGCCTGACTGTTGCGGGAAAGCCCGACGATGGTCCAGCGCGACGCCGACCTGGTCGAGCCGGTGTCGGCGGCGTGAGCGCATGGACGGCGTGAACCTCAGCGCCAGCCCGGCGGTGATGATTCCGACCGGGAGGTTGATGAAGAAGATCCAGCTCCAGCTGAGGTGGGCCAGCAGGAAGCCGCCGACGATGGGGGCGAAGCCTACGATCGCGCTGAACAGGCCGAACGCGCGGCCACGCAGATCAACGTCATGACCCGCCGGCTGTCCCGAGCAACCAGATCATGACCGAGCCCTCCTGAACGCCAGGTTCACAGACTAAGGAAGGGCAGTACTCGGGGCAGGACCTCGTCGGGGCGCCGGATGGCGCCGCCGTGGTCGGCGTCGGCGATGGAGAAGAACTCCATGCCCTGAGCGCGGGCGTAGTCACGCATGGGGTCGTGCCAGGGATCGGCCGTACCGGCGTACATCAGCGTCGGCACACCAGAGGCAGCCAACCCGCCGCCCAGGCTGGGCTCCTGCGAGAACGATTCATAGTTGGCGCGGTGCGCGGCTGGGTCGCCGGACTCGACCAGAGCGGTCTGATAGGCGGACTCCAATGCGCCCTTCTTGACGATCTCGTAGACGTCGAAGTCGCCGGGCAGGCCGAGTGCGGCCAGCGTGTCCGGGACTACCGCCATGAAGCCGTTGGGGTCGAAGGCCCCGGCCACCAGCCGGGTCAGCCGCTCGGGGGCGTGCGCGGCCACCGCGTAACCCGTCATCGCGCCTAGTGAGTACCCCCAGAAGGCCGCCCGGTCCAGGCCGAGGTCGTCCAGCACGGCGATGACGTACGCGGCCCGACGCTCTGCCGCGTAGGCTGCGCGCCCGCGAGGCGCGCCGCTGCCACCCAGCCCGAGTGGATCGATGGAGATCACCGTGTGACATGCCGCCAGCACACTGGTGTAGCCGAGGTGGGCCCAATGCCCTCCGTCTTCGAACATTCCTGGATGCAGGACGACAGGCGAGCCGCTCCCCACGACCTCGTAGGCGATCTTGTGGCCATTGCTTCGTGTGAAAGGCATGGAGACATCTCTCTGTCCAGGAACGTTACGACTTGTAACGGGGCACATCCTGAGACATGATCGACACTTCCGGAAGGAGGCACTTTCTTGGCGCAACGGAACACCGCAGTAACAGACCAGGTCACCCCCGCACCCAACGACGAGTGCCCGCTCCCGGAGGTGCTGAGGTTGATCGGCGACAAATGGTGCATCCAGATCCTGGTCGAGCTGGGTGAGGGACCTCGACGATTCACCCAGCTCGAACGCGCCATATCGGGCGTCAGCCGCCGGATGCTGACCCTCAACCTCCGCAGCCTCGAACGCAACGGCCTGATCACCCGAACCGTTCACCCGACCGCGCCGCCGAGCGTGGAGTACGCCATCACTCCGCTGGCTGCGCAGATCCGCGAGCCCCTGGAGGCGCTCGCGGACTGGGCCCGCCACGCCGCCCCGAACCTGCTCGCGGCCCGGCGCGCCTACGACGACCGCGGCTGACAAGCGACGAGAACACCGAAGCCGCCAGCCGACGAGAACCCCACCAGCGCGGGCGGTTTCAAAACACGCTGCGGTCGGTGGGTGGGGAGCCGCCGGTGATCGAGGGTTTGCTGGAGCAGGTGCTCTTCCGCCGTCTTCCGGTCGTCGCTCGGAGGCCAACCCTCCTCGCAGGACGACCCTGGCGTCAGAGCACCACGGCTGATGCTGCCTCCAGCCTCCCGATGGTCAGTCGCTACTGGCCGTTCCGATCCTCCTCACGGGCCTTTCGGTTGCTCAGGCGAAATCAGTTGGCGGGTTTGCCGAACCAGCGGGAGAGGTGGTCGTCCAGGTCCTGCTGATCGTCGCCGATCCAGGCAACGTGGCCGTCGGGGCGTAGCAGGACGCACGGAACATCCAGTACCGCAGTGGGATCCGCGAGATAGTCGACCCGGTCTGACCAGCCGCCGATGGTCAGGCGTTCGGTGCGGTCCAGCAGCAGGCCGCGGCCGCGATGCAGCAGACCGTAGAGGTTGCCCTGTTTCACGTCAATGTCGCGCAGGCGGCGGCCGAGCAGGTCGGGGCCTTCTCCGAAGTCGTAGCGGATGTCGATCGCGGTGATCTTCTCGATCAGATGGCGGTTCACCTCGTCGAAGTCCATCAGTTCGGTGAGCAGCCTGCGCACGGCCTGCGGGCCCGGTTCGGTGGACTGCAGTTCCATCTGGGCGCGGGTGTTGTCCAGCACGTCCTCGGCGACCGGATGACGTTCGGCCTGGTAGGTGTCCAGCAGTGTTTCCGGCGCCCAGCCGCGGATCTGTGCGGCCAGTTTCCAGCCGAGGTTGAACGCGTCCTGAACGCCCAGGTTGAGGCCCTGGCCGCCGATAGGCGGGTGGATGTGCGCCGAATCGCCGGCCAGCAGCACCCGACCGACTCGATAACGCTCGGCCAGCCGGGTGGCATCGCCGAAGCGGGACAACCAGCGCGGGGAGTGCACGCCGAAATCGGTTCCGGCGATGGCGCGCAACTGTTGTTTGAAATCCTCGAGGGTGGGCGGTTGCGCGCGATCGCTGACTCCCGCAGCGGGGATTACGACGCTGTAGATCCCTTCGCCGAACGGCCTGAGCCAGAATGGCTTATGGGTCTCGCTGATTTCGGCCACCTTGGCGGCGATCTCCTCCTGCGGCACACCCACTTTCATCTCGCCCATGAGCGTGTCGGTCCGTGAGGGCTCGCCGGGGAATCCGACGCCGAGCAGTTTGCGCACCGTACTGCGTGCGCCGTCACAGCCGACGAGATAGCGCGAACGCAGCTGTTGCCCGTCTGCCAGCTCGACGGTCACACCCTCGTCGTCCTGCTCGAAACCGGCCACCGCACAACCGCGCCGGACCTGCGCACCCAGTTCGATCGCATGTTCTTCGAGCAGGTGAACGATGACCGGCTGCGGGATGCCCAGCAGATAGGCGTACGCGGAATCCAGGCCTTTGGGGGCGGGTTTGGGGATGGCGGCGAAGAAGCCGGCTGCCGGACGCTGTCTTCCATGCTGGAGAACGCGATCCAGCAGTCCGCGCATCGCCATCAGCTCGAGACTGCGAATATGCAGACCGACTATGCGGACGAACGACGCGGGCTCGGTTTCCTTCTCCAGAACGAGTACCCGCACATCGTGCAGCCGCAGTTCGGCGGCCAGCATCGCACCAGCCGGCCCGCACCCGGCAATGATCACGTCGAACATGAGGGGCGCGCGATCGGCGCCGGAGGCCGACGACGAGAGTCCGGGGACGTCGCCCACGGTGGAGTCGCGCTCGACCATATCGTTCGACGACGGCTCGGCGGCGAATTGCGGAGAGTGCATAGGTGTTGCCTTTCGGGAGTGCCTTGTTGTCGAGGCGCTCCCGGCGACACCTACGTCAATCGCCCGACCGTGAAAGGAAGGGGAGCACCCACGTCGATACAGCGTTCATGGGTCTCACCTCCTCGGGCGGTGTCACGGTCGACTGGAAGCTACAAGCCCGAGCATCACCCCGTCCAACCCTTTTCCCAGCCAAGTGATCACGACTCCGAAGGCGCCCGTGCGGTTGCTGACCGCACGCTGACCGGTGCCATGTGTCAGCGTGCGGCCAGCCGCATGTCAAGAACGGTTGGCATATTGAGCCTCATGACGATCGAGGCGGCGGTCCGCGCCACCGCGCCGACCCATCAGATCGGAGAACGCCATGCGGTTGCCCGCTCCCCGAGGACCCATCAGCACCGCCCTGTTCGCCTGCCTGTCCGGTGAACCCGGACCGGTGCCGTCCCAGCTCACCGAGTTGGTCGACGCGCTCCCGGAGACCACCGCCGACGCCAGGTCCGATGAGGACGTCCAAATCAGCCTGTGGACTTGCTACGGGCTCACCTACGACGGCTTCGAAGGCGTCGACGAGCGGTGGGAGTGGCAGCCGTCGCTACTGACCGTGCGCGGCGCCCTGGAGGCCGTGTTCGAGCGGGACGTCCTCGCCGAGGTGCGGCTGCCTGAGGACCTGACTCCAGAGGGGGTGCCCGCGTTCCTGATGGACATCTGCGGCCCCTCGACCCCGGCCGGATTGCTGAAGTTCATGCACCAGAACGCGACCCTTGAGCAGTTCAAGGAAATGGTGATCATCCGGTCGATCGACGGTCTGCACGAAGCCGACGCCCACACGTGGGCCATCCCGCGGGTGACCGGCCGCGCCAAGAGCGCGTTGATCGAGATCCAGGCCGACGAGTACGGCGGCGGAATGCCGGGCCGCAGCCACTCCGATCTGTACGCGATCCTGATGTCCGAGCTGGACCTCGACCCGGAGTACGGGGCGTACATCGACCAGATCCCGGCCGTCGGGCTCTGCCTCCACACCATCAGGTCGATGTTCGGCCTGCACCACCGCTGGCGCGGGGGGATTCTCGGCAACCTCGCGGCGACCGAGATCGGCTCGTCGTTCATCAACCGCCGCTTCAGCGAAGGCCTGGCCCGGGTTGGCGCGTCGAAGAAGGCGCGCTGGTTCTACGACGAGCACGTCCTCGCCGACGCCGTGCACGAGCAGCTGGCCGCCCACGACATGTGCGGCTCGTTCGTGGCCGACTACCCAGCCGAATGGGACCGCGTCGTCATCGGCGCCCTGGGCACGCTCAACATCCGGGGTCTTTTCGCCACCACGGTCACCGGGGCGTGGGCGGCGGAGGTCACGTCGCTGCGCGAGCTGGCCACGGTCTGAGAGAGCAGGAGCAGCTCATGTCGGACGAGCAGCCACCGGTCGAGATCACCGTCTACGAGAACGGACCGGTCATCGTGCGGGGCGCCTACAAGCTCCAGAACAGAGACCGCGAGGAGATCGACCCCGGACGGGAGACCATCGCGCTTTGCCGGTGCGGCCTGTCCGCCCTCAAGCCGTTCTGCGACGGCAACCACGCGCTGCGCGGCGCCGCCCGCAGCACCCCCTGAGCCGTTCCCGCGCCCTGCACCCGCAGGAACAACAACGTGCGCCTGGTGACGCCCGACCCGACCCGACCCCGACCGGTCCGGTCCTCGGCCAGGGTGCTGGTCGACGACGCGTTGATCGACGCAGCAGGTCCAGGAGCACAGCAGGCCGGGGGCTCATGTCGATTTGGTGCTCGCGCGATCGGTTGGCCCGGGTATGCGGTACGGCCGAAGGCTGGGTGGACGGGACTGTCCGGGACTGTCCTGGCCGGGTGATCGGCTTCCCGCCCAGGTCGTCGAGGCACTCCACTGGCGGGACCGCTCGTCGTGAGAGGCACGACGGCACCGCTTGGAAGGAGTCCGGAATGAGGACGACGAAGATGATCGGCGCGGCCGTAGTGGCCGGCCTGATCGTGCCGATGGCGCCCAACGCCGGCCACGCCGCGGCATCGGCGCCCGCTCAGCCGGCCGCGTCCCAGCCGGTCGCGTCGCAGGCGCCGGCCGCCCATCCCCCGCTGCCCCGCTGCATCAAGGTGTGGAAGAAGGCCGGGCACATCACCAGGACCGGGTACGCCCAGAACACCTGCCGGAAGTCCTACAAGATCAAGTTCGTGTGGCGGAAGGCGCCCGACAGCTCGTGCCAGCGCATCAAGCCCGGTCAGACGCTCAAGAGCAAGCGTTCAAAGATCCGCTACCCCGGTGACACCCTCCGCCTCGTCCGCTGCTAGCGATTGAAATGAGGGCTCCGTCCCAGATTTCGGGACGGAGCCCTTCAGGCCTCTCTGTCAGTCGCCGACCGTGCGCAGCCACCCATTACCCCGGCCACGCACCCCAGCCGCATCGGCGCCTGACGGCGGGATCAGAGAGACGGGGACCCGTGCCACTCCCAGGTCTTGGCGCCCTCGCCGTCACGGTCGATGTCGTACTGGACGTAGCCGTCGGCGGTCCAGCCTCCGTTGGCCGTCGAGGGATCGACCTCGGTCGAGCAGAACACGATGCCGCTCTTCTCAGTGTTGATCTTGCGGCGGGCATCGCACAGCTGGAGCTGCTCCCTGACGTTGTTGCGCTCAAGGCGGACGAAGAAGACGACCTGGTCGAACTTGCGCCTGTCATCGACGTCGGAGTCGCCGCCGTCGTTCCAGTGGACGTCCGCGTAGGCCCAGTGCTTGCCGTTGGACGCCTTGACCACGCAGAGGTTAATGGCGAAGCGGGTGTTGTTCCCGGGCGTCGGGAAGGTCTTCTTCATCTGATACCTCCAGCGTGGAGACCCCGTCCATAAGAGCGGAGAGGAAACGCGGCGTGGTGCGGCACGGTGATCGTGCTTTTCTGGGTGGTTGTGGTGGTGCGGAGCACAGCTGGTTGCGTTGAGTGATTTTGTCGGTGCTGCTGGTTACTGTTCGGGGTGTGAAGGTCGTGGTGCAGGTGAAGCTGCTGCCGACGCCCGAGCAGGCGGCGGCCCTGGCGGCGACCCTGCACGCCTGTAATGCGGCGGCGAACCACGCATCGGCGGTGGCCTACGACCGGTTCGGGTTGAGGGTCCGGCAGGTGCCGTTGCACCGCGCCGTCTACACCGAGCTCAGGTCGCAGGGGCTGGGGGCGCAGGCCGTCGTCCGGGTGATCAAGAAGGTCGTGGACGCCTACACGACACTGCGCGGCCAGATCAAAGCCGGGCGGCTCGGCGAGGAGGGCACGCCGCGCCGCCTCAAGGCCGAGTCCAAGCCGATCACCTTCCGCCCCGACGCGGCGCACCCCTTTGACGACCGGAATCTGTCGTGGCAGTACGACGCCCGTGCGGTGTCGCTGTGGACGGTGCACGGCCGCCTGAAGGGCGTGGCCTACACCGGGTCGCCCGCGCAGCTGAAGACCCTGGCCGAGCACCGGCAGGGCGAGTCGGACCTGCTGTTCCGGGACGGGAAGTGGTTCCTGGCCGCCACCTGCGACATCCCCGAAGCGCCGCTGAACACCGATCCCAGGGACTGGATCGGCGTGGACCGGGGCATCGCCAACCTCGCCACCACCTCCGACGGCCAGAACCATCAGGGCCGGGGCCTGGAGAAGTACCGGCGGCGGATGGCGCGGGTGCGGGCCGAGTTGCAGGCCAAGGGCACCAAGTCCGCCAAACGCAAGCTGAAGAAACGCGCGCGCCGGGAGACCCGGCACGCCACCCACATCAACCACACCATCGCCAAGGCGGTGGTGGCCGATGCCGAACGCACCGGACGCGGAATCGCCCTGGAAGACCTGAGCGGCATCCGTGACCGGACAAGGGTTCCACGGCACCAGCGGGCCACCATCTCGTCCTGGCCGTTCCACCAGCTCGAAACCTTTATCGGCTACAAGGCCATGCGGGCCGGGGTGCCGGTGGTGAGCGTGGACGCGCGCTACACCTCCCAGACCTGCCCGCGCTGCGGGCACGTCTCCAAAAAGAACCGTTCCACCCGGGACGACTTCTCCTGTCGTCGGTGCGGGCTCGCTGGCCCCGCCGACCACATCGCCGCCGTGAACGTCCAAAGACGCGCACGCACGGCGTGGGTATTTGTCAACCTGCCCCATGCGGCCGTGTCACCGTCCTCCCCGTCAGGGACTGTCACGAGCCGCAAACCCAGCCCTTCAAGGCCAGGTCGTTGACCCTGGAGTCGTTGCTGAGAAGGCAGCGTTCGGTGTCCGCGTGCGCTGCGGCGCCAGGACGGTGACTGCGGCGGCGGTGACGGCCGCCGCCATCAGGGAACGGGCGATTCGCGTGAAGCCAATGGTCTTCCTGCCACGATGATGCTGGAGCGTGTGCGGTGGGCCACTCCGAGGGGAGCGAGCGAAGCGGCATGAAGATCATCATGCTGGAGCGGCGGACCATGAAACGCCACTGACGTCCCGAATCGGCGCCAGCGTAAGCGATCTTCATAACGTCGGCCGGGCTGCCCTTCCGGTGCGCCGACGCGCCTGTGGCGCGCCTGTGACATGGGCACCACAGGCGCGTGCGGCTGCCTGGGTGCGGTGGGCGACTAGCGTGCCCACATGGGGCCGAGGTACGCGCCGCCGGTGGCGTCGAGCACGTTGCCGGTGATCCAGCGGGCGTCGTCTGAGGCGAGGAACGCTACGGCGTCGGCGATGTCGGCTGGCTGGCCGATCCTGCCGAGCGCCGTCAGCTCCGTCAGGACGGTCCGGATCTCGGGATTGTGCAGGATGTCGGTCACATCGGTGTCGGTGGCGCCGGGGCTCACCGTGTTCACCGTGATGCCGCGTTCGCCCAGCGCGTTCGCCAGCGTCCGGCTCATGACCTCCAGGGCGCCCTTGGCCATCGCGTAGGCGATCTGGCCGGGCAGGGCGACCCACGTGGCGAGCGAGGAGATGTTGATGATGCGCCCACCGTCAGGCATCAGCGGCAGCGTCACCTGGACGAGGAACAGCGGCGCCTTCACGTTGATCGCGAAGACCTCGTCGAACTGGCCGGGGGTCAGCAGGTCGACCGTCCCGGCGCGTACCGTGTCCTGGTTTCCGCAGGCCGCGTTGTTGACCAGGATGTCCAGCGGTACGAGGGCTGTTTGTCCTTCTTCGACGTGCGCGGCCTGGTGCCCCGGCGACGCAATGTGGAGGTCGAGCACACCGCCCTGGACGGCACCCGCACCATCACCGTGTTCCGTGACGGCCTGGCCCGTCTGGTTCGGCCACGAGATCGACCACCTGAACGGGCGGCTCTACACCGACCGTATGCGCGACGGCCAACAGCCCATCGGAGTCCACGAGTACCGCGACACCGGCCGCGCCTGGACCTACCCTCGATAACCGCCGGCGGGGGTCGAGTGGCGGCAGGACGCCGCCGTCGCCACTTCATAACGCTCGGCGCATCCCTGACAGCCCGAAGGCGTGCGATTGGGAAACGCCCGGTTGGCGGCTGTCCAGGCGGAGATGCGGGATTGTGATGATTCCTGACGCTGTGAGGCTGGCTGCCGCTGGACCGCGACTTGGTCCTGGCCATCAGCCGCTCGGAGCACTTGGGGTGGCGCGCGGCCTGACCGCTGTCTCAGGACACGGTCACCGTGGACATGATCGCGCGGACCGTCGGGTCACGTGGCCCACATCCGCTCGGCTCGCAGTGGAACTCGACCTCCAGCACCTCGCCCCTGCCCGTCGTGGTGACCAACGTGGTCTCCTCGCTGGGGAAGCGTTCGTTGTCACTGCTGACCTGGCTGAACGTCATGTGAAGCAGATAACCGACAGCCCCGCCCCCTACGGCCACCCTCGTACGCTCCTTGAGTACGAAGTCGTCGTAGTACGCGAACTCTTTGAGATGGTTCTCCACTGCCTTCTCGGGGGTTGCGTTCGCGGAACGGACCCCGACACGCAGGGCGGGGACCTGCCGCCAGAAGGGCCGCGCGGACATGACCAGCGGCTCCACCAGTCCGGGGTTGTCGTCCACGATCCAGCCGGCAGGGTGGCCCACCGTGAACCCTCGTCCGTGGTGAACACCGAGCAGGGGACGGCCCTGGTCGTGGCTCACCAGAACGCAGACGGCGAGCAGGGCCAGCACCGTCTTGCGTACACCTCCCGCCATGACCGCCCTTCTTGGTATCCGACGATCAGCTCACCTTAGGTGACCGACGTCGCCGCACATGGCGGTTCAGGCTCACGGGCGGGCTCGGCTGCGCCTGTCTGCGACAAGTCACTGGCCCTGCTTCCCGCAAGGAAAGCCGCGGTGCTCTCGGAAGTCACCAACATCACCGCGACTCGAGATCGTCAGTGATCTCAGAACCGGCAGATAAACACTCTCGGTTCTCACCTACGTAGCCACAGCCCGCCCCCCGAGAGGAACGGCACCCTTTTCTGACTCGGTATTTGTCGTGCCCGGTTGGCCCGAGGTGATGGTGTTCGGGATGCCGAGCGCCCGCCGTACAGCCGGGGTGTCTGGGCCGTGTAGCGGCACTGCGGTTGGTGGGGCTCTGCTGGTGTGGTGGTGGCGCCTCACGGCTGGGTTGTCGGAGGGTGGGGTCCGGTCGCGGGCGTAGAGGGCTTCGGTGGATGCTGCGCCACGCGATGACCAACGATCGTTGCAAGGCGAATTTCGCCCGGGGGCGAGGGCACCGTGTGACGTGGCGCTGCGGCGCGGAGGAGGTGCACCTTCCCGGCCGTGGATGGGGCAGGGGGCGGTTTGACGCCCTTTTACTTAACCGCTATCTATTGAGGCTCGCAGAGGAGGGTGATCCGTGCAGGACGTGGTGCTGGCGCTGCTGGCCAAGGAGCCGTCGCACGGTTACGACCTGCGCAGACGGCTGGTCGCCGCACTGGGACCGCTGGGCGAGACGCTGAACGCGGGGCAGGTCTACGTGACGCTCAGCCGGCTCGAAAAGGTGGGCCTGGTCGTCCAGGAGCGTGAGGACGCGCCGGTGCGCGGCCCGCGGCGCAAGGTGTACGCACTGACCGCGTCCGGGCAGGAGCGCGTGGCCGCATGGATGGCCGAGACCGCCGGGCCCAAAGCGGACATGACGGAGGTCCACCTGAAGCTGGTGGCCGCCGCCGAGTCGGGCCTGGCCGATCCGCTCGCGCTCGTGGACGCGCGGCGGCGGGAGCTGATGCGCAGCCTCGCCGCGGCCCAGCACGCCGCCCTTTCTCACGACACGAATTCGGAGGCCGGACTGCTCTTGGAGGGCATCGCCCTCCGGTTGCAGGCCGATCTGCGCTGGCTGGAGGCGTGCGAGCGGACCTGGTCCGCGCGCGCCACACGTGGGAAAAGCGGAGGAAACGGATGACCAGAGACGGTCAGCGGGTTAGGGGCCGGTCGCGGCGAAGGGGCGCGGACCGCAGCCCGGCCGCCCGCCAACCCGGTGAGGCGGTCGGGCCGGCGCTGCGGACGGTCGGCCTGACGCGCACCTACGGGGAGGACGAGAGTCTGGTGTGGGCCGTCGACGGGGTCGACCTCGATGTTCCCTCCGGGCAGACGCTCGCCGTGACCGGGCCCAGCGGCTGCGGCAAGTCCACGCTGCTGCAGCTCCTGGGCGGTCTCGACCGGCCCACCGAGGGCGAGGTGTGGCTCGGCGGGCGTCGCATCGACCACCTCGGCGAGCGCGCGCTGGCCCGGCTGCGGCGCCGCGCTGTGGGTTTCGTCTTCCAGGCCTACCACCTGATGCACGAGCTGAGCGCGGCACAGAACGTCGAGCTGCCCGCGCTGCTCGCCGGCGCCTCACCACGCACCGCCCGCATCCGTGCCGCCGAACTCCTTCACCAGGTCGGGCTCGCCGACCGTGCCCGGCATCTGCCCTCGGAGTTGTCCGGCGGGCAGCGGCAACGGGTCGCCATCGCCCGCGCCCTGGTCAACGAGCCGCTGGTGGTCTTCGCGGACGAGCCCACCGGAAACCTCGACAGCGCCGCGACCCATGACGTCCTCCGCCTCTTCGACGAACTGCGCGCCGCCGGCCAGACCCTGGTCATGGTCACCCATGACGAGCGAGTCGCCGCCACGGCGGACCGCATCGTCTCCCTGCGCGACGGGATGCTGGCCGACGACACCCGCCTGAACGGCCGTGGCAGCAGCACGGGGCTTGGCGCACTGCTGAGCTGGGAGGACTGAGCATGGGGCATCTGTTGCTGATGGGGCGCCTGATCCTGCACGACCTGCGGCGCCAGCCCGGCGAGGCCCTCATGTTCCTGCTCGCCGTCACCGTCGCCGCTTCCTCCCTGACCCTTGGACTGGCGGCCAACAACGCCGTGGCCAGCGGGTACGCGAAGACCCGCGCGGCCACCGCCGGCCCCGACGTGATGACCTCGACGACGGACCCGGACCCCGCCGGCTTTGCCTCGCGCGTCGCACACCTGCCCGGCGTGACCGCGATCGGCGGCCCGTTCTTCGCGTTCGACACCACCATCCGAGCGCACGGCCGTTCCGCGCACTCTGCGATCGAGGGGCGCGGCACCTCACCGTCCGCCGTGGACCAGCCGCTGGTGACCTCCGGTAACTGGGTGCGTCCCGGCGGCGCGGTGGTCGAGCGCGGCTTCGCGCAAATACTCGGCGTGCGCGTGGGCGACAGCATCACCGTCAGCGGGCGCAGCATGCCGGTCGTCGGGACCGCGGTCAGCGCGGCCACCGCGGTCTATCCGTGGGCCGACCTGGCGCGGGTCGGGGCGTCCGACGCCGGCGGCTTGGTCTGGCTCACCACCGCCGACGCCCGCGCGGCGGCGGGCGACGCGCCCAGTCTCTACCTGATCTACCTGAGGCTGTCCGACCCTGCTGCGACCGACGAGTTCGGCGAGTCCGCGGCTGCCCAGGCCGCCATGGATCACTACCACTACTGGCAGGACGTCCTCCATACGGACACGGCCATGATCAGGTTCAGCCGGCCTGCCCTGGTCGTCGGCGGCTGGCTGCTCGCCGTCGCCGCGCTCGTCACCCTCGCCGCGCTCGCCACCGTACGCGCCGTCCGCGACAACCGGCGTGCCGCGCTGCTCAAGGCCGTCGGCGCCGGACCCGGCACCATCACCGCCGTACTGCTGGCGCAGTACCTGCTGCTGACGTTCCTGGCCACCGCGCTCGGATTGGCCGCCGGGACTTTGGCCGCACCCCACCTGGTCGATCCCAGTGACGGGCTGCTCAACACCGTCAGCCCTCCGGGGGGCGACACCGTCACCGCCGCGGTCTTCCTCGCCATCGTGGTCGCCGTGACCGGTGCGCTCGGCCCCGCCGTGCGCGCCGCCCGCACCAGCACCGTCCACGCCCTGGCCGACCCCGCTCACATGCTCAAGCATCACCCGCACCTGAACGCCGTGACAGCGTATCTGCCCACGTCGCTGCTGCTCGGCATCCGGCTGCTCACCCGTCGGCCCGGCCGCGCCGCCCTGGCCTCCGCCGGCACGGCCGCCACCACCCTCATGGTCACCGCAGTGCTCACCTTCCACGCCGAACTCGCCGCGACCCCCGCCTTCAAACGGTTCGGCCCCATCGAAGTGCGGACAGACCATACCGGCCAGGTGCTGCTCGCCGTCACACTCGCGCTAGTGGCACTGTCCACGCTCAACACCGTGCTCCTCGGCTGGAGCACCGCCGTGCAGGCCCGGCGCACCCTGACCATCACCCGTACCCTCGGCGCCACCCCCGGCCAGGTCGTCACAGCGCTCTGCACCGCGCAACTTCTACCCGCCGTGCCCGGAGTGGCAGCGGGTATTCCAGCCGGGCTCGGCCTGTACTGGCTCATCGGCGACATGGTCACACCCCCGGGATCATGGCTGCTCACCGCCGCACTCAGCATCCTGCTGGTAGTCGGAGCGCTGACCGCCCTCCCCGCATGGGCCCACACCCGCAGCCTCGCCGGACATGCCCTCAACGCCGAAACCGCCTGACGGGCCCTTCACCAGGGCTGCTGATCGGTACCCGTCCTCATCGTTGAGCATGTGTCGGAACCCATCGGCAGACCGTTCACCGACGTTGATTCACGGCACGAGTTGCCGACACTTCCCACCTGCGGGTTCGTTATTAGCGGCGGTAGCCCTCCACTCCCTCGAACGTGCCGTTCGGCGCCTCGCACACCACCTCGTCGGCCAGCAAGGTGAGCGCCTGGTCTACGTCCGGTACACCGGCAAAATCGTGGTGACCGTCGACCCGCACGAGGCGACGTCGCGCCGAGAGGCTGATCCACGACCTGTTGGACCTGCTGTGAGATGCTCATCCGCTGCTCGGCGCTCGGCACGTCGGGCAGCGGATGAGCATCGACTCTCAGATTGGACACCATGCCCCGGTCAGAGTTCATCCTTGGGACGGGAGTTGGGGCCGTGGTTGAGGGCGATCCGCTGATTCAGACGATGGTGGTGGCCGAGCCGTGTGGCGAGGGCCTCGAGTGCGAGGTTCACGGCGAACTCGTACTCGGCGGCGCCGTCGAATCGGGCGAGGTAGGGCGCGGCGTCGGCCACCGCGGGAAGGCCGCTGGCTTCAAGGGTCGATTGGCGTTGCGCGATTCCGGCGGTGTCGGTGGTGCCGTAGGTGGGTCCAGCGCTGACTTCACGCAGCAGCGCGCCGATGAGGGTGGCGACGAACGTCCGGAGGAGGTGGACGGACTCATCGGGGGGACAGCCCGCGTCGCGCAGGACGACCAGGACCGCCTCGACGGGTGCGAGCCCCTCGAAGGAGCCGAGCTGGCGGGTGAGCACGAGGGAGGCCGCTTCGGGGTGGGCCAGAGCCCGCTCGCGGAAGGCGTAGGCGATCGCCCGCAGATCGACCCGCGGGTCACCGGTGAGCTCCGGCAGCGCGATGGCGCCCAGGAGGAGCTCGGCGACCGCATCCAGTAGGCCGTTCTTGTCATCGACGTGGTTGTAGAGGCTCTTGGCGTCGACCCCGAGCACCCGCCCGACCGCCCGCATGCTGACCGCGTTGACGCCGTCGGCGTCGATGACCTGCAGGGTCGCCTGGACGATCGCCTCGCGGGACAGCTGACTCTCGCCCTTGGGCGGGCGCCCTCGGCGTGCGGTCCTGGCGGTCATGGGGCCCCATCATGCCGCACATCCTTGCAAAAATCCACAGCGTGGATATATCGTGACGGACATAAAACCACGCTGTGGATAAAAGGAGGTGGCGATGCGCTTCCCGTGGGGGACGGCCGAGGTCGTGGACCTGCCGAGCATCGGCGACCGGATCGACACGTTGACCGATCCGAGCGAGGCCGACGGTGGCCCTGGGGCTCGGTTGCGGGCGGTCCGAGCCCGGGGCCGGGCGTTTCGCCGCGAGTTCCCCTCGACCGGTACGCCGGACAGCGTGGTCACCTGCGACCTGGTCACGCTCCCGTATCCGACCCGGTTCGGGTTGTTCCGGGCGTCGCGGGCGCTGGCGCCGTTCCTGTCGATCACGAACCGGATGCTGGTGATCCGGTGGACCGAGTCAGGTGGACGTCGACGGGTGCTGCTGTTCGAGCCGTCCGACCACGAACTCGGGCGGTACACGCCGTACTTCGACGACCTCTCGCAACGGACCCCTGCTGTGGTCGAACGTCGCATGGTTCAGGTGCACGGCACGGTGCTCGGACATCTGGCCCGGCTGGGCGTCGGCCCCGAGGACGTCGACTATCTGATGTTCGACCATCTGCACACCCAGGACCTGCGCCGCTGGGTAGGGACGACGGCGCACCAGGACGACCTGGACGGGCGGCCGCGGGCGGCCTTCCCGAACGCGAAGGTGATCGTGCAGCGCGACGAACTCGCCGGCATGGCAGAGCTCCACCCGCTCCAGCGGCCCTGGTATCAGCCCGCGGCCTATCGCGACGTCTCGCCGGAGGCCTTCCTGCCCATCGAGGGCTCGGTGGTCCTTGGTCCCGGAGTCGCGGTCGTCAAGACGCCGGGGCACGTGTTCGGCAACCAGAGCCTCGTGCTGAACACCTCGACCGGTATCTGGGTGAGCAGCGAGAACGTCATCGCCGCCGAAGCCCTCACCCCTGAGCACTCCAAGCTGCCGGGCCTGGCGAAATGGGCGCGGTCTTGGCAGCAGGAGATCGTGCTCAACGCCAACACGATCGAGTCGACCGCCGACCAGTACAACTCGATCATCCTCGAGAAGACCCTGGCCGACCGCAGCCAGAGCGATCCCCGGTTCCTGCAGTTCTTCCCCTCCAGCGAACTCACCGCAGCGTGGACCAACCCAGGCACAAGCCCCACCTTCGTACACCGCGGCATCACCCATGGCTGACCCGTCGCAGGCCGCCGCATCACCGACGACTGACCCGGCCCAAGGCTTTTGCGCACCGCTGCATCAGCCCCGACTGACCGGCCCAAGGACTGCCGCCTGCAGACAGGAGACTCGCCATGTCACGCTTCGTCCTGCCCCCCGAAGAAGTTCTGCGCGCCCGCGAAAAGCTCGTCCTGGACCACTTCCGCGACGAGGTTCTCCAGGACTGGGATGCCGTCCTCACGACGTTCCCGCACCCGCACTACGAGCTGATCGCCCAGATGACCGTCCACGACGGCGACGGCGACGTCCGCGGGTACTACCACGACACGCGCGGCGCTTTCCCTGACCAGGACCACGAGATCATCGCCCTCCGCCACGCGCACGACGCCGTGATCGTCGAGTTCTGGCTGATGGGCACCCACAAGGGGCCGCTCGGCAAGATCCCGCCCACCGGCTCCAAGCACCGCACCCGGATGACCGCGTACTTCATCTTCGACGCGAACGAGAACCTGATCACCGAGCGCGTCTACTTCGACCAGCTCACCATCCTCAAACAGCTCCTCGGCGGGCTTGACAAGAAGAACCCCGCCGACCTGCTCAAGCTCGGCCGCGCCGTCGCCGGAGCGCTCGCCGCGGCCGGCGGCGAGCCGGACCCGCGCCTGACCCGCACCGTAGCCCCCGATCTCAACGACTGACCCGCCGCGACCGCCTGTTGGCCGACGTCGCCGGCAACGAGATCGGCGACGCGCTCACCGCCCTGTGGGGCCAGTGCGCGCCGGCGACCTGGAACCGCAACCGCGCCGCCGTCTCCTCCTGGCTCACCTGGTGCGCCGCCAAGAAGAAGTGGGTCGCACCGTCGGTGCTCGCCGATGCCGAACGGCGTCGCGAGAACGTCGACCACACCAAGGCCGTCGCCAGGACAAAGCTGGAGCGGTTGCTGTCGCGGCGTGACATCCCGCTGCGGGACAGGCGGAGCGGCCGCCAGCCCGATCCATCCAGCTTGGCCAGTTCGGCTTCGACGTCGACGCTGATGACACCGAAGAAGTTGATGTTGTCGCTGCGGCAGGGTGAGGTGTGGGTCAGGATCTCGTCGGGTACCTGGCGGCCCTGGGCGCGGGACCTCACCACTCAACCGTCACCCTCCGTCGTTCGCATCTGATGCGAAATCTTTCTTCCATCAGCTGGCTTCGGACGCCGCCTCCGCGGAACTGCGGCGTTCCCTCTGCTCGAGTGCGTCAATGGCGGAGCCGGTGAGGCTGCGCTCGATGTGCGCGCGCATGAGCGATCGTGCGCCGGCGCCGTCGCCCGCCAGGATGAGGTCGAGCAGTTCGTGGTGTTCGCGGTGGTCGCGGGTGCGCGGCTCGTCGCCCGGCGGGAGCTCCAAGCCTATGCGCCGGTAGCGGTCGGACTTGTCCCAGAGGTCGTCGAGCATCCTGATCAGCACGTCATTGTGCGAGGCGCGGTAGAGCGCCCGGTGGAAGGCGCGGTGAGCGGTCAGCGCCTCCTCGCCCCAGGCGCGGGTGACCGGTAGCAGTCGAGCAGCTGCCGCGCGCAGCGCGGTGATGTCGTGATCCGTGCGGCGTTCCGCGGCGAGTTCGGCAGCCGTGGGATCCAGGGAGAGGCGGACCTCGAACAGTTGCCGGGCCTCGCTGGCGCTCATACTCGCCACGCGAGCGTCCCGCTGGGTGTCGAGATCGATCAGGCCCTCGCTGCTGAGCCGGCGGACTGCCTCGCGCAGCGGGGTGAGGCTCATGCCCATTTCAGCGGCGAGTTCGTGCTGGGAGAGACGGGATCCCGGGGGCAGGCTCCCGGACAGGATGCGCTCGCGGAGTTCGACGTAGGCGGCGTCGCCCTTGCTGGAGAACACGTTCGCGCCGCCCATCTTCCCGCCCACCTCCGACCGAACCAGGGGTTGTGCTCAAGCTCACGGCGAGCCTAGCATCGCCGTGTAATTTATAAATTACAACGAGGAGGGTCGATGAAGATCACCGCTGTCCACGAGGGTGTCGTCCCGATCAGCTCATCGATCCGTAACGCCTGGATCGACTTCAGCTCGATGGACTGCTCGATCGTGGCGGTCGTGTCGGACGTCGTGCGCGACGGCGAGCCGGTCGTGGGTTACGGGTTCAACTCAAACGGCCGGTACAGCGCCGGGGAGATCCTGCGCCGTCGGATCATCCCCCGCCTGCTGGACGCGGACCCGGAGGCGTTGCTCGCCGAGGACGGTCAGCTCGACCCCACTCGCGCGTGGGATTTCATGATGAACAACGAGAAGCCCGGTGGGCACGGTGAGCGCTCGGTGGCGGTGGGCGTGGTCGACATGGCGCTGTTCGACCTCGCCTCGAAGATCGCCGGGCAGCCGCTGTACCGGTGGCTGTCGGACCGCTACGGCGACGGCCAGCCCGACGACGAGGTCTTCGTCTATGCCGCGGGCGGCTACTACGCGCCCGGCAAGACCCTGCGCGACCTGCAGGACGAGATGAAGGGCTTCCTCGACCAGGGCTACCGCGTGGTCAAGATGAAGATCGGCGGCGCCGACCTCGCCGAGGACCTCGAGCGCATCGAGGCGGTGCTCGAGGTCCTCGACGGCGACGGTTCCCGGCTGGCCGTCGACGTGAACGGCCGGTTCGACTTGGCCACCGCGCTCAAGTACGGCGAAGCCATCGAGCCCTACGGCTTGTTCTGGTACGAGGAGGTCGGCGACCCGCTGGACTACCGGCTCAACGCCACCCTCTGCGAGCACTACCGGGGCCCGGTCGCGACCGGAGAGAACCTGTTCTCGCTCCAGGACGCGCGCAACCTGATCCGTTACGGAGGCCTGCGCCCGGATCGCGACTACATCCAGGTCGACCCCGCGTTGAGCTACGGGCTGACCGAGTACCTGCGGGTGCAGGACATGCTCAAGCAGCACGGCTGGTCCTCGCGGCGCTGCATCCCGCACGGTGGGCACCAGTTCTCCCTGCATATCGCCGCGGCGCTCAAGCTCGGCGGCAACGAGTCCTACCCGGGTGAGTTCCAGCCGACCGGCGGGTTCGCCGACGGCGCCGTGGTTGAGAACAGCCATGTCGGATTGACCGACACCCCCGGTATCGGGTTCGAGGCCAAGGCCGCTTTCTACGAGGTTCTGCGCAAGCTGCACAGCTGAGCCGCCGGCGGGGCCCGCTCGCTCGGCCAGACGCGGGCGGCCCCGCACACCCGAGCCGCCGATCCGGCCACCAACCCCACCGAAAGCCCGCGACCCGGCTTTCGCCCGCCACAACGTCGTGCAAGGGAGCAACAACGATGTCGTCCACGATCGCCTCAGACCGCCCGCAGCGGTCCCGTTTTCGCAAGCTGATAGGTGAACTCTGGTTCCAGGTGGTGGTCGCCGCCGTCCTGGGTGTCGCCGTCGGGCTGGCGTTCCCCTCGGTGGGCGCCGACCTCAAGCCGCTCAACGACTGGTTCATCGCGCTGGTCAAGATGATCGTGATCCCGGTGGTCTTCTGCGTGATCACCACGGGCATCGCCTCGATGGACAACCTTCGCAAAGCCGGCCGGATCGGCGTGAAGGCGATCGGTTACTTCCTGGTCCTGTCGCTGCTGTCCATGCTGATCGGCCTCGCGGTCGCGAACATCTTCCGACCCGGCGACGGCATGAACGTCGACCCGGCGACCCTCGACGCGGGCAGCATCCCCTCCGCCGCCACCGAGCAGCACGCCACCTTCACAGGCTTCATCTCCAGCCTCATCCCGGAATCGCTGTTCGGCGCGCTCACCGGTGACGGGATCCTCTCCGCGCTGGTCGTCTCGATCGTCTTCGGCGTCGCGCTGAACATGGCCGGCCCCTCGGCCGCGCCGCTGACCCAGGGGATCTCGGCGCTGTCGGGCGTGGTGTTCCGGATCGTGGGCTGGGTCATGCGGCTGGCCCCGATCGGCACCTTCGGCGCCCTGACCACCGTCGTGGCCACCTACGGTGCCAGTAGCCTTCAACAACTCGGCTACCTCATCCTGCTGTTCACCGCCACCTGCGTCGTCTACGTGATCGTCGTGCTCGGCGCGATCATGCGGGCGTGCAAGCTGAGCCTGTTCGGGCTGATGCGCTATCTCAAGGCTGAGCTGCTCGTCGCGCTGGCGACCTGCTCCAGCGAAGCGGTCCTCCCCCAGCTGGTGCGCAAGCTGGAGATGATGGGCATCGGCCGCCCGGTCGTCGGCATCGTCATCCCGTCCGGGTTCTCGTTCAACCTCGACGGCTCCGCGGTTTACCTCACCATGGCCCCGCTGTTCCTCGCCCAGGCCCTGGGCATCGACCTGTCCTGGCAGCAGCAGCTGGTGATGGTCGGGGTCATGATGCTGACGAGCAAGGGCACCGCCGGCATCGCCGGGGGCGCGTTCATCGTCCTGGCCAGCACCATCACCGCGGTCGGCCACATGCCGCTCGCCGCGCTCGCCCTGATCGTCGGCATCGACCGGATCCTCAACGAAGGCCGGGTGTTCATCAACGTCCTCGGCAACGCCGTCGCTGCCATAGTCATCGGCAAGTGGGAAAAGGACTTCGACCTGGACAAGGCCAACACCGTCCTCCGCGCCGGGGCTGCGGAGCTGGAGCAGATCGAAGCCGAGGACGCCGCACTTCACCACAAGTCAGCTTCTCGGGGCTGAAGCCCTGAGCTTGCAGCTACGTCCCGGCTGGCTGCCGGGTTGCGTGCCGCGTCTTGGCCGTGACGGGCTGGTGCCGGTCACGGCCGGGACGGATGACTGCCGCCCCGCGTCCCACGCAGCACCGCCGCGTGCGGCGATGTTGCGGGAAGCGTTCCGGTCCGCGTGCGCAACGACGCCGCAGCCCCGGCAGATGAACAAGCCCTGTGATACCCGGTTCCGGCGGTCCACATGACCGCAGTCCGCGCAGGTTTGGGAGGTGTGGGCCGGGTCGACGAACACCACCGGCACACCGGCCCGCAGAGCCTTGTAGGTGATGAAGGTCCCGAGCTGGTGAAAGGCCCAGGAATGGAAGGTGACCCGTTGGGGCTTGCGATGCCGTACCCGGTCACGGATCCCCTGCAGGTCTTCCAGGGCGATCCCGTGTCCGGTGCGTTCAGCCTCGGTCACGATCTGTTTCGAGATGCAGTGGTTGAAGTCGGCCGCACGGCGGGCCTCCTTGCGGCGCCGTCGTTTCAGCACGCGCTTGGCCGACTTCGTGCGTTTCTTCTGGAGTTTGGTCCGCAGCTCCTGCTGCCGGGCCCGGTGCCGGTTCAGGCCGCGCCCGGCCGCCTTGTAGCCGGTCGAGGCGGTGGCGATGTTCTCGATCCCCAGGTCGACTCCGACCCACCCGGCCGGTTGCTCGTTGAGGTCGGCTTCGGGCACCTCGCACGTCGCCACCAGGTACCACTGGCCGTCCCGGCGCAGCAGGTCGGCCTCGCCCTTGCGGTAGGCGGCCAAGGTCTTCAACTGGTCTGGCGAACAGGCGAACGGGATGCCCTGGATCCGGCCCCGCCGGGTGGTGATCGCCACCGTTTGGGCGTCGATGTCCCAGCCCATGTTCCGATGGTCGTATGCCTGCGCCGCGTCCGGCCGGAACACGATCGGTTTGCTCTCGGCCTTACGGCGCCGCTTGGACCCCGGACGGCCCAGGTTCCCGGCCTTGATGTTGCCGCGCAGGCTGGCGTACGCGTCGGTGACCTTCGCGATCACCTGCTGCGCGGCGGCCGACTTGAGGCCTTCCTCTCGGAGCCGGGCGTAGGTTAGCTTCCGCAGCGCGTACTCCCGGGCCTTCAGGCCGAAGTGCTCGAACGCCACAGCCGACACCCAGTTCGCACCGTCGTTGCACCCGGTGAGCTCGTCCGCCAACGCCTCGGCCACCTCGGCCGTCGGCGTCAGCTTCACCTGCACCACCAGTTTCACGACCATCAAGCTACCCACCGGGAACGCGCGGTGTCACTCAAACTAGAGTTGACCTATGTCACCCCGATGGGAGCCCAACCCCGACATACGCAGGGGACGCAGCGTGGTCTACACCCTGCACGCGCACTTGGTCTTCACACCGAAGTACCGGCGACGCGTGTTCGATGACGCGATGCTCACCCGCTGCGAGGAGATCATGCGGAAGGTCTGTGAGGACTTCGGCGCCGAGCTCCGCGAGTTCAACGGCGAGACCGACCACGTCCACCTGCTCGTCCACTACCCGCCCAAGGTCGCCCTGTCGGCACTGGTCGGCTCGCTCAAAGGTGTCTCCGCCCGCCGGCTCCGCCAGGAGTTCACCGGCCGCGTCAACCGGGCCAGCATGCGCGGGCACTTCTGGTCCCCGTCCTACTTCGCCGCCTCCTGCGGCGGCGCACCCCTGGACATCATCAAGGAGTACATCGAGAACCAGAAACGTCCCGACCTCGGGGACCCCGCGATGCGGCGGCGCTCCGCGCCGCGTAACTGAGGATGCGATTCATCCCGCCCCTGAAGGGGCGGGGTTTCTCGCTAGAAAATCACTAAAGGTCGGGTCGGTAAAGAGGCTCTGGGAGGTAGAGCCTGACATGCCGTCGAAGGGGCTGATTTGCCTCTGACATTGGTGTGAGGTCTTAACGTGGCCGCAGTGGTTTGTGCGTCCACGGGCGATGGGCCGGGGCGGCCATGAGGAGTACGGGGGGAATCGGCGATGTCGACTCTGGGGATCATCGGTAGCGGGAACATCGGGTCGGCGGTCGCGCGGCTGGCGGTGGCGGCGGGCATCGATGTGGTGATCGCCAACTCGCGCGGCCCGCAGAGCCTGGCGGACCTGGTGCAGGAGCTGGGACCGCGGGCCGGTGCGGGAACCGTGGAGCAGGCGGCCGGTGCCGGGGAGGCGACCTTGCTGAGCATCCCGCTGTCGGCCTACAGCTCCCTGCCCGCCGGCCTGCTGGAGGGCAAAACCGTGCTGGACACCGGCAACTACTATCCCCACCGCGACGGCCGGATCGCCGAACTCGATTCCGGGAAGCTGACCACGAGCGAGCTGGTTCAGCAGCTCCTGCCCGGCGCCCTCCTGGTGAAGGCATTCAACAACATCCTGGCCCACCACATCCCCCAGCTTGCCCGGCCCGCAGGCGCGCCCGACCGCAGTGCCCTGCCCATCGCCGGCGACGACTCCGGCGCCAAGGTTTGGGCGGCGGAGCTCATCGGCCGGCTGGGCTACGACACCCTCGACGCCGGAACCCTGGCCGACAGCTGGCACTTCGAGCCAGAGGCAGGCGCCTACACCCAGATCTACCTCGCCGACCCCGACGTACCGGCCGAGCAGATCATGCAGGCCCCCGCCGCACCGCTGCCGGCCGACAAGCTGCGCGCCGCTCTGGCTGCGAGCCACCGGGTCGACGTCGCCGCGCGCGTCTTCTGACGCCAGCGCCGAAGGCCTCGCGGTTGTCGTCGGGCTCGCCCGAGCCGCCAGGAGCGTCGGCTCGGGGCGGGCGGCCCGAGATCCTCCAGCGGCTGCGCGGGCGCGCCGTACACTGATACCTGACATGGGCGTGAGGGGATCGGGGGCATGGTGCGCATCGGTGATCTTGCGAAGCGGACCGGGGCCAGCGTGCGCTCCCTGCGCTACTACGAGGAACAGGGCATGCTCGCCAGCGAGCGCAGCGCGAGCGGGCAGCGCCACTACGACGACGATGCCGTGTACCGCGTGGGGTTGATCAAGCAGTTCTTCGCCGCCGGGATGACCGGCAAAGCCATCACCGAGCTGCTACCGCACATCAAGGACCCCGGAGAACGCTGCTCTGCCGAGGCGCTACGCCGGCTCATCGCCGAACGCGACCGCATCGACGCCCAAGCCGCCGAACTCGCCCGCACACGGCACACCCTGAACGGCCTGATCGAGATCACACAACAGGTCATGCGCGATGGCCCGCCCCGTACCTCCACATGATCATGATGGATGGCCACTGACGCGGCCGCCGCCCGGGGGGCGGCCAGGCCCTCGCGGGTGCCCACCACGATTAACGAAGGCGTTTTTTGACGATCCTCAAGACACCAGGCCCCGAGGGAACCCTGGCAAAGCCGGGCACCGCGTCCGGTTCGTTCGTAGGTCTTATGGGTTCGCACGTTCCACGATCCATCGCGAAGGCTTGAGTTCGCGGGCCTCGACCTCGGCCGGGCGCTGGCGGGCGACGGTGAGCATCTCGTGGTGGCCGTCCATCGGGGTTGCCGGTGCGGCCGGGTCCGCCGACCTCTTCGGCGATCATCCGTTCGTGCCACCCGACGCGGCGCTGAGCGTAACCGAGGTCAATGCGCCACCGGCCCCTGGGGGACAGGGAGGTGTCGGTGGTGGCCTGGATCTTCAGGGTGAGAGCGGCGGACCGGCCTGTCGTTAAGACTCGTGTCACCAAGTACACGCGATCAGCCCGGTGCAGGTCAGTGGTGGTGCTCGACGCAGCCGAGGCCCCGTGGAACCTCTGTTCCGCCGGGTCGGCGCAACCCATCTGAGCTGGGCAAACTGAAACGCATGTACGTCATGACAGCCTCGTTACCGACAGACCGGTTAGGGGGTGAGCTGCTGGTGTCCTATGACGGAGAGGAGTTCGAGCTTTCCCTGGCTGTCGGTGCCGGGGCGGGCGGCCAGCACCACCAGGGTCTGCGTGCGGTCTTGGGTGCGCAGGAACTGGGCGTCGACGTCGATACGGCCGAGGTCGGGGTGGAGGATGGTCTTGGACTCCTCATAGCGCCGGGCGACCTCCCCGAGTTCCCACACGCGGACGAACTCGGGGCTGAGTTCGTGGAGTTCGGCGACCATACGGGCGGCTCGGTCGACGTCGCTGCCGGCTGTCAGCGCGGCCCGCAGGCGGGCTGCCTGGGAGCGGGTGTGGTCGGGGTGGTCTTCTTCGGCGTAGTACAGGCGCTCGGCCGGGTCGGTGAACCAGCGGTAGAAGCAGCTGCGGGCCAGGCCCGTATGGCGGGTCCGGTCGCCGAGCAGGGCGGTGGCGATCGGGTTCATCGCGAGGGTGTCGGCCATGTCGGTCAGCACCAGGGCCGGGGTGTCGGCGTTCAGGCGTTCCAGGACCCGCAGGAGGGTCGGGCTGACGTGCTCGGAGGTATGGAAGCGTGCCGGGGCGTTGTGGCCGATGAGGGCGAAGAGGTGGTCGCGTTCGTCCGGCGTCAAGCGCAGGGCCCTGGCGAGGGCGGTGGTGATCTGGACGGAGGGCTGCGGAGCGCGCTGCTGTTCCAGGCGGGCGTAGTAGTCGGTGGACATGCCGGCGAGCTGGGCGACCTCCTCGCGGCGCAGCCCCGGGGTGCGCCGGCGTGGGCCCTCGACCAGTCCGACGTCGGCGGGGCGCAGCAGCTCGCGCCGCCGGCGCAGGAACTCCGCCAGTTCTTTCCTGTCCATGCCTCCCATGGTCGTCGTTTTGCGCCGGCCTAGCCAGGGACCGCCGATCCATGGAAAGGCCTTCCTCTCCTGCCTCCGCGCGGGCGCCCCTACGGTCGGGGGCTGCGGGCGCTCAATGGCCCGCAGCCAGCGAAGGAGAGAACTCCCATGAAGATGACCGGCAACACGATCCTGATCACCGGTGGCACTTCGGGCATCGGGCTCGGCCTGGCGCTGCGTCTGCACGAGGCCGGCAACAAGGTGATCGTCGCCGGCCGGCGTAAGGACCTGCTCGACCAGATCGCCACCGAGCACCCGGGCATCGAGACTTTCGTCCTGGACGTGGCGGACCCCGCGTCGATCACCCGCGCCGCAAGCACCCTGGCGGCGAGCCATCCCCAGCTCAACGTGCTGGTCAACAACGCCGGCATCCAGCGGCCGGAGAACCTGCTCGATCCGGCCTGCCTGCCGACCGCCGAGGACCATGTCACCACCAACCTGCTCGGCCCGATCCGGATGACGTACGCCTTCCTGCCGCACCTGGTGACCAAGGACGACGCCGTCGTCCTGAACGTGACCTCGGCACTGGCCTTTGTGCCGTTGCCGGTCACCCCCACCTATAACGCGACCAAGGCCGCCCTGCACTCGTTCTCCGAGAGTCTGCGCGTCCAACTGGCCGGCACCCCCGTCCAGGTGATCGAGATGGCCCCGCCACCGGTCCGGACCGGACTGATGGGCCAGCAGGACAACGAGCAGGCCATGCCGCTGGACGAGTTCCTGACCGAGATTTTGACACTGCTGGACGCCCAACCAGACGCCAGGGAAATCGTCGTGGAAAGCGCCGAGTTCGCCCGACACGCCGAGGCCAACGGCACCTACGACCAGGTCCTGACCATGCTCAGCAGCTTCAAAGCCTGATCCGGCACCTCACGGCCACGCCCCACCACGCAGATCGAAAACGCTCGATGCGATCGCCAGGCACTTCTCGCCCCTTGCTCGGCGAACTCGAGGCGGTGATGAACGTGTTGAGCAGGGCCACCTGGCCATGCTGAGCGGCGCCAAGGCCTGATCCAGCAACGCACAAAATGGAGAGCCGAACGTGAAACCCACGAATGAAGACACCGTCGAAATCAGCAGGGCCCTGGCGCTGTGGGCGCACATCATGGACGACCAGGAACTGGACCGTCTCGGCGAATGCCTCACCGAAGACGCGATGTGGGACGGCAGCGTCTTCGGCTTCGACCCGGTCGTCGGGCTGGACGCGATCGCGACCGTCCTGAACGTCCCCGGACACGCGAAAGCCCACCATACGACGAACATCGTCGTGTCGGAAGGCCCGGGCGACGAGGTGCGGGCCCGATCCAAAGGTCTGAGCCTGCTGGAGGGCGGCGGTGTCGCCAGCGTCGTCTACGCCGACGACCTGCGACGCACCGATTACGGCTGGCGCATTTCCCGGCGGGTCATCCATCTCACGTGGCCACAACGCCGCTAGTGCCGCCCGAGTTTCAGGGTCGCCGGGCGCGGATGATCGCGACGTGCATGTTCTCGGCTTACCGTCGGCGCCGGTGAACTCGGGAGCTGGGCAAGCTGGATCTATTACCGGCCTTGGCCGGGTCCGACCGAAACCTCGTCGGTGCAACTGGGGCCCCTATTACGCGCGCGAGTGTCGGCGGACGGTCGTGGGCTCACACTCGGGGGTACCTAGGCCGGTCGTCGTTGCACGGCGTCGGCGATGACCGCTGTCACGAGCTTGCTGACGGCTGCCGTGGTCGGCGGGCCGGGGTCGCGGTCTGCGAACAGGAGATGCCCGCCACCGACCAGGGAGAGGGTGAGTGAGTCGATGTCGGCGTCGGCCGCGATGCGGCCCAGGTCACGCTCGTCGGCCAGATAGGCGGAGATCGCGGTCGTGGCCTGGGCGAGGATCGCGATTCCGCCTCCTGGACTGGCTTGCCGCAGCCGTGCGCGCAGCTCGTCCCGGAAGGTGACAAGCGGGATGATCGCCACCGGAACCGGTCCGAACAGGGTGGTCAGCGCGCTGGTGAGGTTGTCGGCCACGGTGCCGGTGCCGACGGACTCGCGCAGCGCACTCGCTTGTGTCTCGAGCTGCGCGGCCCGGTCGAGCACGAGATCGGTGAGGAAGGCGTCGAAGTCGGTGAAGTGCCGGTGCAGGACGCCCTTGGCGCAGCCCGCTTCGTCGGTGACGGCCCGGCTGGTCAGCCCGTTCGGCCCGTCCCGCAGAAGCACGCGTTCGGCAGCCTCGAACAGCTGCTGCCGCGCGTCGCGAAGGTGCACCCCAGTCGGCATCCACAGATCCTCTCCGTTGTCTAGTGGGCGCATGCCCACTAAGGTGGGCGCATGCCCATACTACCGCGAGAGCAACCAGAACCGTCCCTGGCACAGCCGCATAAGGCCCGGCGGATGGCCGAGTCGTTCGGCGTGGACGCGCAACGCTACGACCAAGCACGGCCCGGCTACCCCGATGCGTTGGTGGCGCGGATCGTTGCCGGGAGCCCTGGGCCTGACGTGCTCGACGTCGGCTGCGGTACCGGCATCGCAGCCCGCCAGTTCCAGGCCGCCGGCTGCGCCGTGCTCGGCGTCGAGCCCGATGCGCGGATGGCTGACTTCGCGCGAGCCCGTGGCCTGCAGGTCGAGGTGTCGGCCTTCGAAGCCTGGCAGTCGGCCGGCCGGATGTTCGACGCGGTCATCGCCGCCCAGTCGTGGCACTGGGTGGATCCGGTCGCCGGCGCGGTGAAGGCGGCACGTGTACTGCGTCCAGGGGGACGGCTGGCGATCTTCGGGCACGTGTACGAGCCGCCTGCCGAGGTGGCCGAGCCGTTCGCCGCTGCCTACCGGAAGGCGGCGCCCGACTCCCCGTTCAACGGCGAACCGGCCCGACGTCCACTCGGCCTCTACCAGGCGGCATACGCAAAGTTCGCCGACGCGATCCGCGAGACCGAACTATTCAACGATCCCGAGCAGTGGCGATTCGACTGGGAGCAGTCCTACACGCGCGACCAATGGCTGGACCTGCTCCCCACCACCGGCGGCCTCACCCAACTCCGTCCCGATCAGCTGGCCGAGATAATGGACGCGGTCGGGGGCGCCATCGACGCCCTGGGTGGACACTTCACGATGAACTACACCACCCTGGCCGCGACCGCCGTACGCGCCAGAGACCTGAACCCTTCGGGTGATGACACGGACCCGAGTTGAGGGTCTGTTAGGTGTGGGAACCGAATACGCCAGAAGGGGGCCGGGCCTTCCGCGAGCTGGGCCGTGTCATCCGCACGATCACGTTGCTGCGGTTCCTGTCGGAACCGGGGCTGCGGGAGCAGATCACCGCGATCACTAACAAGGCCGAGGCGTTCCACGGCTACTCCGAATGGCTGATGATCGGCGGCAAACTCATCGGCCACAACGACCCCGACCACCAGGAACGCGTGGTCAAGTTCAACGAGCTGCTCGCCAACTGCGCGATCTACTCCACCGCGCTGGACATCACCCACGTGGCCAACCAGTTCGCCGCCGAGGGCTACCCCGTTGAGCGCGACGACCTGGCCACCATCACCCCCTACATCCAGCACACCATCCGCCGCATGGGCGACCTCGTGCTCAACCTCACCCCACTCGAGCAAGCACCCGCGACCCGGCTCGACCTGGAACCGCGAGTGCTGTTCGCCCCGCGCACCTGACCGGTGAGGCGAGTTCACCGCGGTGCCGTGATATGGCCGGACTGTCCGCCCGCTGTTCTATGGTGGCGGCCATGGTCGACATCGAGGTGCGCAGCCGGATGCCCGGCCGGTCCGGCGATGACCTGCCGGCGGTGCTGGTACAGCTGGCCGACGATCGCACGACAGTGCGGGAGCTGATCCGGCGCACGGTCGAGGAGCAGATCCGGGAGCTGCGCGCCGACGCGGCGCACTGCCGGCGGATCCTCGACCGCCAGTACCTGTCCGACGACGATCTCCGGACGCAGGCCAGCACCGGTGCGATCAGGATGCCGCCGCAGGTGCCGACGGACCCGGACGTGACTGCGGAAGTGGCCCGGGCGCACCAGGCCTTCGCCCGAGGCACGTTCGTGGTCTTCGTCGGCGGACGGCAGGTCGTCGACCTGGACGAGGAGGTCGCGCTTCGGCTCGGTGAGCCGGTCGTGTTCCTGCGGCTGGTCGCGCTGGCGGGAGGCTGATTGCGGTGGAGCTGTCCATACCAGAGATCTACATCGACGTCGTCCACGAACAGCGCGAGGCGCTGTGGCGGCTGGTGGACCAGGCGCGGGTTGCGGCGGAGGCCGACGACCTGGCGGTCCTGCGGTACACCGCCGAGGAGATCCGGCTCCGGATCAAGCAGGGCGACGACCAGACGATCGGCAACCTGGCACCGCACGTGGGCGACATCGTCGCGGAGCTTGACGAGCTCTACGACGCCGGCTTCCCGGTCGACCGGCCGGACAACATCACCGGCCTGCTGACCGCGCCGTGGCCGACGGCTCACCGGAAAGCCCTGCTCGCTGCGTTCCTCGGGCGCGATGTTCGGCACCGGCTGCTGCTGGACGAGGTGGCGGAGCGGGCCATCGCCGCTACCGACACTCACCTGCTGCGGGTGCTCGTCTTCACCCCGCTGGGCACCCTGCGCCGGGAGACCGTGGCGCAAATTCTCGACACGCTGCACCGGGCCGGCGCCCTGGACGCCACCGTGGTCGAACGGGCCTTCACCGACGACCGCTACCTCGGCTACGCCATCATCGGCCACTCGCCGACCGGCAATGCGACCAGCCCGCCGCTGGCCTGTGCGGACGCCGTACGGAAACACGTGGACGCGCTGACCTGGCAGCTCATCTCCGCACCAGCCCCGCCCGACTGGGACGAGCTGCCTAAGGTGCCGGTACCGCGCGGCCTGCGGTTCGTTCGGGCGGCGCTGACCTGGCACGGCGACCAGCGCGTTGCCGACCACCTCGGCGCGGCGGAACTGACCGACGCGGAACGCACCGCCCTGCTCGACCTACTGCGGGACCGGCCGGTGGAGGAGCAGCGCCAGGCGTTCGGATGGCGGCTGCGCGCGGGTGACGCCGACGCGCTGCTACCGCTGTTCGACCTGGCACGCGCCGCGCCGTTGCTGCGCCTGATCCGGGCGATGCCAGTCCACGAAGCCACCCGCCAGGACCGGGCCGTCCTCCTCGCCGCGATCGAGGACGCCGGCGCGGACGCCGCCCGGCGCTTGCTGGAACTCGAACCGAACGAGCTGGTCTCCGCGGTCATGGGGTGGAACCGCGCCCAGGTGCTGAAGCGCGTCAAGCACAACGCGCTGCAGGGCATCGCCGCGTTCGGGATGCTGCCCCTCGCTCCGGACGAGACAGTCCTCGACCGCTACCTGGCGTTGCGCGAGTCCGCGAAGAAGGGCGCCAAGCTCGGCCCCAACCGCAGACACACCCACGCCGCCGCGATCGCGATCGCCCTCGACCACCTGGCGCAGGTGGCCGGCATTCCGGAGGCGAGCCGCCTCGAATGGGACTGCGAGGCGCGCATCGCCACCGAGACCCCCACGGAGGCCGACGTCGGCCACTACCGGATCGCGTTGCGGTTCGACGGCGCCGACCCGACGATGACGGTCAGCCGGGCGGGCAAGGCGCTGAAGTCGGTGCCGGCCGCCGTCCGCGGCGACCCCGGCTACCAGGAGCTGCGTGAGCACCAGGAGCGACTACGGGACCAGGCTCGCCGGATGCGGACCGGGCTGGTGGAGCGGCTGGTCGCCACCGCCGGGACGCTGGCGCCGGACGAGCTGGCCCGACTGCTGTCGCTGCCCGCCGGTGCGGCGATGCTGCCCGCGCTGCTCTGGCGGGACCAGGCGGGCGTGATCGACTTGCTCGACCAGGTCGACACCACCGGCCCGATCACCGCCGTCCACTCCGTCGAACTGCACGAGCGGGGGGTGCTCGCCGACTGGCAGGCAGAGATCGTGCGGCGTCGCCTCCGGCAGCCGGTCAAGCAGGCGTTCCGGGAGTTGTATGTGCTCACTCCGGCGGAACGCGAGGCGGGCGACGTGTCGCGGCGGTTCGCCGGTCAGACGGTCAACGGCAAGGTGGCGGGCCAGTTGCTGTCCGGCCGGGGCTGGTTCACCCACGGCGAGTACGACGACCACCAGGCGACCCGCGCCGTCGGCGACGGCCTCATCGCGGCGCTGCGCTGCGACTTCCACGGCTACTTCGGGATGGGGAACGTCCTTGTCGGTGAGATCCGCTTCGTGACCGGCGGCCACCGTGACCCGGGCCGCTACGGCGCCCCGATCGGCGCGGGCAGCGTCGACGGCACACCAGTGCCGCTGGTCGACGTGCCGCCGGTGGTGTTCTCCGAGGTCATGCGAGACCTGGACCTGATGGTGTCGGTCGCCGGCACCGAGCCGGAGGCATATCTGTCGCCGGCGCAGGCGGCGAGTCGGGCGCAGGTGCTCGCGGCGCTCATCGCCGACCTGGGGCTGGCCCGGGTCACCGTCGAGGGGCACTCGGCCGTGGTACGCGGTAACCGGGCGACCTACCGGGTGCATCTGACCAGCGGCAGCATCCACGTCGACCCGGGCGGCTACCTTTGTGTGGTGCCCGCCTCGTTCGGCGCCAGGGCGCACCGGCGGCTGTTCCTGCCGTTCGCCGACGAGGACCAGATGACGAGCATCATTCTGAGCAAGGTGCTCCTGCTCGCCGAGGACGAGAAGATCAGCGACCCGTCGATCCTGACTCAGCTCGATTCCCTCACCGGCAAGGCCGCTACCTGACGAGGCCCAGCAGGAAATCCGCCTGCTCGCAACCACTTAGAGAGCGAGGACCGGTCACCCAGGCGCAGGCTGATCCCGACATCGGCCTGCCGGAGATGAGGCTGCCCGACGACCGGGTTGCCCCTGCCCAGTCGAGACGCGACTCCCACATAAACGGTCGTCTGCGATAGACCCCCGCCACCGAACCGCCGCTGTCGATTCCCGTAGCCGTGTTCACTGACGGCCTGCGGTGATGGGGCTGATTGCAGAGGGCTTCGGAAAGTTCTGATTCCTGTACTCCTGTGCACTACTGTCGATCTTTGTCTGTACTGGTGTTCACTGCGGTGAGGTCGGCGTGGTCGACGGCGTGGTGGAGCTGGGTGTGCTGACGGCTTCGGCGGAGGAGTGGTCGGTGGCTGTCCGGCGGGCCGAGGTGATCGGTCGGTTGGCGCGGGGGCCGCAGGTCCGGGTCGCGGAAGCGGATGAGGCGGCGGCTGAGCTGGGGATCTCTCGCCGCCAGGTGTATGGGCTGTTGAAGCGGTGGCGGGCGGGTTCGGGGGTGGCGTCTGATCTGCTTGCTCGCCGGTCGAGTGGCGGTCGGGGCCGGGGCCGGATTCCGGAGGAGGTCGAGGCGCTGCTGGCCGAGGTGATCCGGTCGCGGTATCTGACGCGGCAGCGCCGGACGGTCGCAGCGGTCTACAAGGAGGTCGTCCGGCAGTGCCGGATGCGCGGTCTGGCGGTGCCGTCGCGGGGGACGCTGGAGCGTCGGATAGCCCAGCTGGATCCGGTGGCGACGGCGGCGGCTCGCCACAGCGCGGACGCGGCGCGGGTGTTGCGGTCGGCGGGTGGGGAGCCGCCGGTGGTCGAGGGTTTGTTGGAGCAGGTGCAGATTGATCACACGGTGGTGGATCTGGAGATCGTGGACGAGTGGCATCGGCGGCCGATCGGGCGGCCGTACGTCACCGCGGGGATTGACGTGGCGTCCCGCTGTGTGGTCGGGCTGGTGGTGACGTTGGAGGCGCCGTCAGCGTTGTCGGTGGGGTTGTGCCTGGCGCACATGGCGACCGGCAAACGGCCGTGGCTGGAGCGGCTCGGGGTGAACTCGGTCTGGCCGATGAGCGGCAAGCCGCGCGAGATCTTCACCGACAACGCCACCGAGTTCAAGAGCGAGGCGCTGCAGCGGGGCTGCGGGCAGCACGGGATCAAGCAGAGTTGGCGGCCGCCGGGGCAGCCGCATTTCGGCGGGATCATCGAGCGGCTGATCGGCACCATGATGGAGATGGTGCACGAGCTGCCCGGCACCACGTTCTCCAACCCTGCCGACCGCGGCGACTACGACAGCCCGGCGACCGCAGTGCTGACCTTGGCCGAGCTGAACAAGTGGCTGGCGCTGGCGGTGGCGGTCTACCACGGCCAGGTGCACGGCACGCTGAAGCAGACGCCCGCCGGGCGGTGGGAGCAGGGTGTCGCCGACGGGGGCCGTCCGGCGACGGTGGCGAACGAGACGGCGTTCCTGGTCGACTTCCTGCCGGTGGAACGGCGGGTGCTGGGCAGGCAGTGCTTCACCCTCGACCACGTCCAGTACTTCTGTGATGCGCTCAAGCCGTGGATCGCGCGGCGGGAGAAGCTGGGGAAGTTCGTGCTGCGGCGCGACCCGCGCGACATCTCCCGGATCTGGGCGCTGGACCCCGACGGGACCAGTTATCTGGAGGTTCCGTACCGGACGTTGTCGCGGCCGCCGATCAGCATGTGGGAGCAGCGTGCGGCCGTGGCTCGCATCCGGGAGCTGGGCCGTGATCAGGTGGATGAGAGCGCGCTGCTTGCGATGGTGGAGCAGATGCGGCAGATCACCGAGATGGCGGGGGAAGTCGGCCATGTCGAAACGGAAGATCGGCACCCCCCGCCGATTCAGCTCCTCGACCACGTGATCGGCGGTCGGGTCGAACCAGTGTGTGAGCACCAGCACCGCGCCGGGTCGGCTCATGTACCCGTCGCATCCTCGTCGCTGTCCGGCGGCTTGTGGTCATCGCTGTTCGTGCTCGTCTTGGCCGCTGGCGGGACGGCTCCCGCACGGTGATCAGCTACATTCGCGACCTCGATCGCTCGACGCACAACCCGCTGCTCGGCAGCGGCCTGTAGCCGCGCGACTTTCCGTCCAGAAAACCCCATCCAGAAAGTCCCTCCCGAGTGGCACGCGGCGGGTCCTCGGGAGGGGATTCGTCACGCGTCCTCGCCGTACTCGGCGATGTAGGCCGCACGGTTCGCCGCGATGATCGCCCGGCCTTCCCCGGCAGTGAGGTGCTCGACCGAGGTGACGGCCGGCACCTGCAGCCCGCCGACGGTGAACGTGATCGGTTCGATCTGGCGGGCGAGCTTGTCGACAACGCTGGGCGCCGACTCGACCAGCATCTTCCCGTCGCGCGATGAGACCCCCGACACCCGGCCGATACCGGTTTCGTGGATCTGCCAGGCCAACGAGGTTCCGTAGTTGGGCGTGAGGGCGGGGTTCTCGGTCAGCAGCAGGCAGACCCGTGCGGTGTCGCCGCCGTAGCCGACCAGGCCCGTGCACGGCTTGATCGTCCCGCCCGCGTCGCGGGCCTGCACCTCGTAGACCCTGCACTCGCTGCAGCGGAACAGGTCGGTCCGCGACTCGTACTCGAACTCGTGGCCGCCGATGGTTGTGACCGCGAGAAGCGGCAACGTTTGAGCGACGGTTGCGGGGCTGCGGTGGCTGTGATGTTGATGAGATTCAGCAACGGTGTGGCGTGCCGCTAACGGACGTGTCATACGCCGGCCAGTCCGGCCAGTTCGGCCAGGTCACGGACCGTACACGCCGTCCGGCTGCCAGCCGGGTTCCGGTCCGGGCACGACGGGGTTGGTCCGGCACGGCACGCGGCGGCGCGGCCGGATAATCCGACGGGCAGTGTGCGCACGATGAATGGCGGCACAGATCAGACCCGGGTTTCGGCGGCCGCCGCACGCCCGCGCCGGCGGTCGGGTTGGGACGTTACGTCGAGTCGGTCTTCACGCTCCGCCACCTTGGCCCCGGACACGTTCGGGAGAAGACCCCCGAAACCGGTGGGCGGGAGCGTCAGGACTTCGGGGAGACGCGCTCCCGGAACCAGTGCCCGCGGACGTGCTCCGCGGCGATGTGGAACGGGTGCTCCCGGTCGGTCATCTGCCGGAACAGGAACTCGGTTGCCGTGCATTCGAACCGGCTGCCCTCGTCGAGGCTGTCCACGGCGTAGACGGGCCACCGGTCGGGGTCGGGCCCCTCGGTGATCCAGAAGTACGTCTCCTCATGCTCGTTGTTCGACCAGGGGATCAGCCCGCCCGGGGCCGGGAACGGCGGATGCTCGTCTCCGAACGCCATGTCGTCGCCGGCATGATATTCGGTGTGCCAGACGAGCTCCTCTGGGTGGAATACATCGAAGAACCCGTTGAACATGCCGTCGCAGCCGAACGTCTCAACGAGCCGCTTATAGTCGCTCGGCAGGGACGTGCCGAGCCGCGACTCGACCACTGCCCAGTCGGGCGCGGGGACGGGCGACGACGGCCCGCCCGTGATCGCGACCAGCCGCTCCACCCACGACATCTCCGCAGGCAGATCGACCGGCTCCGGGATGGTCCGATCCGCGACAGCGAGGACCACACGGCCGTCCGCGTCATACCCGACCGCGACCGCCCGCATGCCGTGTGCCCAGGCGCACTCCCAGTCGTGCCCTTCCGGGACGGCCATCGGCGGCTCGCCCCTCCAGTACACACGGGGGTACCGTCTGCCGAACTCGTCGTCTGGAACGAAGCCGCCGTACTCGGAGACCAGCACGCATGTGTGCCCGTCCGGATGCCCGGGCTGTTCGCACGTCAGGTCACCGGCCTCCGCCTCCATGAGGCGGGACACGGTCGCCATCAGTTCCTCGCGGTCCATGGGAAGCCATCCAAGCACCTGCCACCGACATCCTCGGTCTTGAACTGACGCGCCACCCGAGCCCCACACGAGAGGCGGCGCCCCTTGTCCTCATCGCGCGGTCCGGGCGTGGGCGGGTCCGGCTCGGAGTCAGGCCGGCATGCAGCGGCCGCTACCCACACTAATCCCAGCCACCCCCACATTTGTCCCGGGCATCAGGGCCTGAGGAACATCCGTTCCGGACTCTCCGAGCTAACGGCGGTCCGCAGTCTCCCGGACACCCGCCCCACCCTCGCGAGCAAGTCGCTACTGGCCGTTCCGATCCTCCCCACGGGCCAGCATGCCTTCGCGCACATGAAATGGTGGAACATCCTGCGCAACTGCCGTCGCAAACGCGACGGCGTCTCCCACGCCACCTGCGGCATCGCCCTCATGCGGAACCTGGCCATGGCCAGCTGACCCAGCTTCCAAAACTCCTGCCCCGCGCGGCCGCCTCCTCGTACTGTTCTTGCCAAGCCCTGCGTGACTGGAGCGTCCATTGACCGTCATCGCGACGTTTCTCGACCGCCAACTGGCCGCGGATGCCAAGTACGGCGGACGAATGGACCTGGACGAGTGTCCGCCGCTGCCTCCGGCACTCGATCGGCATCTGCGTTTCTGCGCCCGGCATTCGGCCGCCCAGTCTCACGCTAACCAGGAGATCCGGGCCCGCTGCAACCAACGCCCCGTGTTTCTTCGGCTGCTGGCCTACGTGTACGCCGGGATGCCCGGCTACCGGCCCTTCTGGCAGCCGATCTTCACCGAGAGTGGTGCCCCCTCTGATCCGGTCGCCGACCTCCTGCTGGAGCGGTGGCGCGGCGAGGAACGCCTGGCTCGCGAGGCCATCGAGGAAGCGGGCCTGGACTTCGACTGGCGGGAAGTGGACCGCCAAGATGGCCAGGGCCTGGTCGTCGACGGGGACGGTCGCCCCCTCTGGGAGGCCGCCGTCTATCCCGAGGACGGCTACACGATCTCCCGCTACGGGCCAGGCCGTGTTCTCCGCGAGCTGGCGGCCCGGCGCGAGATGCTAGCGAGCCTCGACCTGTCTGCCAAGGCCGACCAGACCATCCTCCGCCTCCTCGGCGGCGTGTGCATGGTGGGGAACGGCCTGGCCAGGACGCTGGCGTTTAACGTGAACGCCGAGAGCGTTCCAGCGGCGTATAGAAAGTCCTGGCGGCGAGCCGCCAGGTGAGGGGTGCAGCTCGCGCGAGGCCGTGTTAGGGCAGTAGGTGCTTGTCGTAGGCGGTGGCCACTGCTGCGGCTCGGTCTTTGACGTTCAGTTTCGCGTAGATGTGGGTGAGGTGGGTCTTGACCGTCGCCTCGCTGATGAAGAGTTCGGTGGCGATCTCCCGGTTGCCGGTGCCGCGGGCCACCAGGCGCAGGACCTCCAGTTCGCGGACGCTCAGGGACTCGCTTCGCGGCTCGCGTACGCGGGAGACCAGGCGGGAGGCGATGGCCGGGGACAGGACGGTGCGGCCTTCGGCGGCGGCGCGGACGGCGTTGAAGAGCTCGTCCCGGGGAGCGTCCTTGAGGAGGTAGCCGGTGGCGCCGGCCTCGATCGCCGGGATCGTGTCGGTGTCGGTGTCGTACGTGGTGAGGACGAGGACCTTGCAGGGCAGGCCGCGGCGGGTGAGTTCGGTGATGGCCTCCACGCCTCCTCCTCCGGGCATCCGGAGATCCATGAGGACGACGTCGGGGCGGAGCTCCTCCGCGAGGGCCACGGCTTCGTGGCCGTCGGCTGCCTCGGCCAGGACCTCGAACCCGGTGGTCGCGGCGAACATGCCGCGCAGGCCGTCCCGCACGACAGGATGGTCATCGACGATCAGCAGGGTGATTTCAGCCATGGCGGATCAACGGTACGCGGGCGGAGACGGCCGTGCCCCGGCCGGGTTCCGACTCGATCTCCAGGGTGCCGGCGACGCGTTTGGCTCGTTCGCGCATGGCGGTCAGGCCGAAGCCAGCGGAGGGGTGGGCGACGCCGGAAGAGGCGTGGGTGACGCCGGAAGAGGGGTGGGTGAAGCCGCGGCCGTCGTCGCGGATGTCGAGGGTCACTTCGTCGTCCATGTACGAGAGGGTCACGCCGATGCGGTTGGCGTGCGCGTGGCGGGTGGCGTTGGCGAGGGCCTCTTGGGCGATGCGCAGGAGGGTGGCCTCGAGTTCGTCGTGCAGGGGTTCCGCCGTTCCGGTGACGGTGAGGTGGGCCCTGCCGTCGGTGACCTTCTTGAGTGCTTCGGGGAGCCTGTCGTGCTCCAAGTGGGTGGGCGCGAGGTCATGTACGGAGCGGCGGGCCTCGCGCAGGCTCTCGCGGGCGAGGTCGGTGGCGCGGCGGACGTGCTCGTTCTCCTCGGCGGCCTGGAGCTGGGTGATGATCCCCGTCAGGCCCTGGGCGATGGTGTCGTGGATCTCGGCGGCCAGTCGGCGGCGTTCGTCGCTGACCCCGGCTTCGCGGGCCTGGACCAGGAGCTGGGCCTGGAGACCGGCGTTCTCGGCGAGGGCCTGTTCCAGGCGGGCGTTGGTCCGTTCGA
Source organism: Actinomadura sp. 6N118 (assembly GCF_044326415.1). NCBI lineage: Bacteria > Bacillati > Actinomycetota > Actinomycetes > Streptosporangiales > Thermomonosporaceae > Actinomadura > Actinomadura sp. 6N118. Next base: position 52,321 of record NZ_JBIRAZ010000030.1, read on the forward strand.
GCTCGGCGATGGTCTCCTCCTGGACGCGGGTCCGCTCGGCCTCTCTGTCGGCGAGGCTGCCGAAGATGACGATGAGCGCGACGTTCAGGAGGAGGAGGCCGCCGAACGCAGCCGCCTGGGCGGCGTTCTTCGGCGGGAGGCCGCCCGCCTGTGCACCGGCCATGGTGACCGCCGTGATCAACGTTCCGGCCTGGTCCCAGCGGCGGGTCAGATAGCGCTGGGAGTCGAAGTACCCGAGTACGGCGTAAACGCAGAAGAAGGGGTTCAGCCAGGAGAGCGCGAAGGCGAGGGCGGTACGGGTCCAGAAGTAGATCTGGCCCGGGATCTTCTCAGCGACGTGGAGCACCTGAAGGACCAGCGCGGTGAAGAGGAGGAGCGCGGCCATCCCCTGTTCCGCGGGAGACATGACGAGCTCCCGGATGATCAGCGCCAGGAGGGTCGCGAGGAACAGGAGGCCGAACGGTCCCCAGCGGAAGAACCGTTCCCACTGCTCCTGGATAGTCGCCATTGAAGGAGTTTGTCCTATTCCCACCGGAACCAGCGCACGGCGGCGGCGATCAGGACGGCCGCCCAGGCGGCGGTGACGCCGAGGTGCGTCCAGTCGGGCCAGGTGCCCTCCGCGGCCTGGTTGAGGGCCTGGGACGCGGCGCCGAACGGGAAGTACTCGACGATGCCCCGCAGCACGCCGGGCATGGCCTGGACCGGCACCCAGACGCCCGCGAGGAACATCATCGGGAAGAAGACGATCGAGCCGACCACGGTGGTGGCCTTGGTGGTGGGCGTGACCGCGGTGACCGCGGCGCCTATCGCCAGCGCGCTGAGGGCACCGAGGAGGAGTGCCAGCAGGTAGCCGGGAATCTGGCCGGGCAGTGCCACGTCGAAGGCGAGCCGGCCGACGGCGATGACCAGCAGCGCCGAGCCGAGGGCGGCCGCGAAGTGCAGGACGATCTGCGCGGTCAGCAGCGAGGCGGGCCGTACGGGCGTGGTGGACATGCGGCGCAGGATGCCGCGCTCACGGTAGCCGGACAGGACGGGCGGCAGCGCCTGGATCCCGGCCATGATCATGGCGAGCAGGACGTTGACCGGGACGTACAGGTCGATGACCCGGCTCCCGCCGAGGCCGGCGTCCGGTTCCCGAAATGACGGGATCAGGCCGAGGATCGTCAGCAGGACGCTGGGAAAGGCGACGATCCAGAAGAGGCTGAACGGCTCGCGGCCGAAGAGCCGGAGTTCTGCTTTGAGGACGGCGGTGGACGCGGACACGTCAGTTCTCCCGGTCTTCGGTGAGTTCGAGGAAGGCGTCGTCCAGCGTGGAGTCGGTGACCCGCAGCTGGTGGGCGGTGATCTGGTGGCGGGCGAGCAGGGAGATGACCGCGTTGACGGTCGTGTCGGTGCCATGGATGGTGAGGCTGCCGTTCCGGCGTTCGATGGTCTGGGCGCCGGGCAGCTCGGCCAGGTCGCCGGCGTCGAGTGGCCGGGACGGGGTGAACGAGATCACGGTGCCGCCGGCGCTGCGGCGGATCAGGCCGGAGGGGGTGTCGAGGGCGGCGACGCGACCCTGCTTGAACACCGCGATCCGGTCGCAGAGCCGCTGGGCCTCCTCCATGAAGTGCGTGACGAGCAGGACGGTGACGCCGGAGTCGCGGACCTCCTCGATCAGCGTCCAGGTGTCGCGGCGGGCGCGCGGGTCGAGGCCGGTGGTGAGCTCGTCCAGGACGACGACCTTGGGGCGGCCGATCAGGGCGAGGGCGATGAAGAGGCGCTGCTTCTGGCCGCCGGACAGCCTGCCGAAGCGGGTCGTGAGCTTGCCGGTGAGTCCGAGGCGTTCAGCGAGTTCGTGCCAGCTGTCCCGGTTCGGGTAGAAGGCGCTGTAGAGCTCCAGGGCCTCCCGTACGGTCAGCTTCTCTTGGATCTCGCTCTCCTGGAGCTGGACGCCGAGGATCCTGGTGAGCTCGTCACGTTCGGTACGCGGATCAAGTCCGGCGACGCGGACGGCCCCGCCGTCGGGCTCGCGCAGACCTTCCAGACATTCGACGGTCGTGGTCTTGCCGGCGCCGTTCGGGCCGAGGATTCCGAAGATCTCCCCCTCCTCGACGGCGAACGAGACGTCGTCCACCACGGGACAGCCGCCGTAGGCCTTACGCAGGCCTTTGACTTCGATGATCGGCATGGTTCGAGAATCGCCTCGGTCACCGCCCGCCCACATCGCCCGAGCCGCTCGTCCTGCCATCAGCCGATCGGTTGATACCGCCGTACGACCACGCCGCCGCCGACACAGCGGCGCCGAGCAGGCCGAGCGACGGCGCCGGGCACACCGAGCGGCGGTGCCGAGCACGCCGAGCGGCGGTACGCAGTACACGACGGCCGCGAACACGGTGGCAAATAGTGCCCGTACTTATCCCGGAGTGGTTTCATACGCCCAGGGCGCTGACTCAGAGATGGGCCATGGGGGGCGCCGACAGCGAGCTGCTGTTAGACAAAGAGAAGGGTCTTGCCGAGGGCGGTGCGGGTCTCGATCGCCGCGTGCGCGTCCGCGGCGCGTTCGAGCGGGTAGGTCTGCCCGATGACTGGGCGTATCCGTCCTGCGGCCGCTTCGGCCATCATCTGCTCGGCCCACTGGCTCATCTTCGGCCCGAACCCGTACAACTGCTCGAGCCCGATCACCTCTACGCCACGCAGGTGCGCCTCCGCAGACTCGATCACCGTCGGCTGGCCGCTGGAGGCGCCGTGAACCGAGAACCGGCCGTTGCGGGCCGTCACCTCGAACGCGGCGCGCCCAATCTGCCCGCCGACCCCGTCGAACACCACATCGGGCCCGGCACCGTCGGTCGCCTTGAGTACCTGCTCGGCCCAGTCCGGTACGGAGTAGTCGATCACGGCCTCGGCGCCCAGCTCGTGGACCAGCTCCAGCTTGCGCGCGCCGCGTGCGGCCCCGACGACTTTGGCCCCGGACACCCGAGCCAGTTGAACCAGCATGCTGCCCACGCCACCGGCCGCCGCCTCGACCAGCACCCATTCTCCGGAACGGACACGGGCGCCCTCGATCAGCCCCAGCGCCGTGCTGCCGTCGGTGTGCAAGGCAGCGGCCTCGGGCAGATCAAGCCCTTCAGGTACCGGGATCAGTTCCCCGACCTCGGCCACCGCTCGTTCGGCGAACCCACCGGTCTCCCCGGTGCCGGCCAGGACGCGCCGTCCCAGCCAGCTCGGCCCCACGCCCTCCCCCAGCGAACCCACACGGCCGGCCACCAGACCGCCCGGCACGTGCGGCAACTCGGGCTTGGCGTGCCACTTGTCGACACCGCGCCGGATCTGCGTCTCAACGAACGTGATGCCCGCCACCGAGACTTCGACCACCACCTGTCCCGGCCCGGCGACCGGATCGGGAACGTCGCCGGGAACGAGCACCTCAGGACCCCCGAAACGCACCGCCTGCACAACCCGCATGCAAATCACTCTCCAAAGCTCGACCCGGCACCGGCATAGAAGAGCCTTCAGCCTCAACCAAAGTTGAGGTCAACCCCTTCGAGCCGATCACACGCCACCGACCGTGTGCTTCCGAGACCTCGAGGTGCCCAGCCGCGTCACCACCGCAGCGTGTCGCGGGCTCCTCCTTAGCCCGTAGGCGCGATCGCCGTCCTGCGGGGACTGGCCGGTGGCGCTGGCGACACACCGCCGTCTTTGCTGACTGCCCCCACCGCAGCGGGGCGTGCTCGGCGGCGATGCACGCGTTGGACCGAGGTCCTGAGACGCGTTGACCGAGGTCGTGAGAGTCATCTGAGCCGCACGACCAGCTGAGGCCCGGCGGCACCGGCGACAGGCCGGTGCCGTCCTGGATGCAGTCCTTCGTTCTCAGATGCGCTGGCCGTCCGGCTCCCTGGTGGGTGTCGCCGGAAGGCCGTGGCCGGTGGCATACCGGTACGACGCCTTGATCACAGTCTTGGCGATCTGCAGTTCCTCGTCGGTACGGGGTCCGTAGAGCATCACCACGTTGATGACGGGTGAGTAGAGCGGATGGCGCTCGCCCCAGTCCTTGGCGATGAGTTCGTGCTGGTCTTCTTTTGCCAGGGCCAGGTGCAGGCTTCCGTCGGTGTGGACATGGACGAACTCGGCGTTCAGGCGGGGCGGCAGCAGCACCGTGCCGGACGGAGGGAGCGCGCCGTCCAGGAAGAAGGCCAGTGATCCCGGCTCGGAGATCTCGCTTGGGCGGATGACCGCTCCGTGCATGTGATCGGTCATCCACTGCTTGAGCCGCTCGCGCAAGTCGTCTGGGCTGTGCTGGCTGAGTTGGACGTGCGGTACCGAGGGGCCGGTCTGTGGACGGTCACCAATGCGAGTGGGCAGGGTGAGCATGGTCATGATGTCGTTCCTTTCCCGCCGGACGTTTCCGGAGTTAGGAAAGCTAACATCATGGATATATTAGGTTCCTAGAAGATAGTGACTCTCCTTCGGGACTTTGAGAGGCGGTGCAATGCGCAAGCCCGTCGAGGCCGTCGAGGCGTGCCCGATCAGCCCGGTGGTGGATCTGGTGTTCAGCCGATGGTCGACACCGATCCTGTGGGTCCTTAAAGAACACGGCCGGCAACGATTTGTGGAGATCCAACGGCGCCTGCCCACCATCACGCCGAAAGTGCTCACGCAGCGGTTGCGGCAACTGGAGCGCGACGGGCTCATCACGCGTTCTTACTACGCGGAGATCCCACCCCGGGTGGAGTACGAGATCAGCGATCTCGGACGAACCCTCAGCCCCGTCTTCGCCGTGCTCACCGAGTGGTCCGACACCCACCTGGGCAGCGTGGAGGTGGCCCGCCACGCCTACGACGAGGCCAACAGTTAGGTCAGCGACAGACAGCAGGATCGCCTTCGGCGGTGACACGCGGACGTACTGTCGCCGACCCAGCCACAACGGCCAAGGCAGCGACGGCGGGACTCGACCTGGAGTTCAGGAGCAGCGCGCCGATCGGCGGCCAGGTGCTCGCAGCGCGAAGTGTCGCAACCAACGGTGGAGGTTCTCCCCGGCGCGGGCGGCGGGTTTTCTAGAGAGCCAGCGCAGGTAGTGGGCGCCCAACGCGATGCGCTGGGCGCCAAGGGACCGGCGGTTACGAAGCCTCCCTCGGCGCCTGGATGCGCCCGGCGTGATTCAGGTCTCCGCTGAACGTGGCAGGGACTACACCCAAAGGCGTCCTGTCCGGAGGAACTCGTGCTTGTGGAGGATGCGGCGTCTGTTGCGGCGCTCCAGCGGGCCCCCGTTCATGAGGAGGGTCTGACCGCACCGCACCGCACCGCGCAGGGCGTTATCGGCCTCTTCGTCGCGTGGCGATCCCATGACTGATGAAGAGAACGATGCCGAGAGTGCCGAAGCCCGCCCCGGCGTAGCCGACGCGTGCTCCACGGGCTTCGTTCCTCTTCTCCTCGTCGAAGCTGAGGGGTTCGCCGCCACTTGCGCTCACGCAAAACTGACCGGGTCTCATCGGGCTTCCGTCGCACTCAACTGCGTCACCGTTCACGAGCGCTTCGCCGTTGATGAAGAACATGACCAGACCGAAGATGACCAGAGCACCGGCCAGGACCCTGAGCCATGGCCACCCGGAGCCGCACATGCAAGGAGCCTAACGGCGCATCGCCTGCACCCGCGCCTGCATCCCGTACCAGGTCAGACACCTCGCGCCGGACACCGGCCGACTCCAGCGGGGCGGACGAGGTCGTGCCGGACGAGGTCGTGCCGGACGAGGTCGTGCCGGACAGCCGCCACTTCCTTCATGACCGGTATGACATCCCGGTCGTGCACGTCACCCACTTCAGCCAGCTCATCCGGAACTGCGGCCGGGCGCCGACCACGTTCATCAAGCACCTCCACCAGGCGCCTGTGCGGCACGTACGCACCCGCGCCGACGTCGTCACCCGGCAGCAGCATCGTGTTGTCCCGCAGCCACCACACCCATCGGTGAAGAACGTCAAGGACCGCGTCCGGTGTTTCACGCCCACGCGTCCCCCACGCAGCGAACTCGGCCTCGGTGACCCACGCAAGCCGTACGTGACCTGATCTCATCGCGTTGCTCGAACGGCTGCGTCGTCCGCCGCTCGGTGTACGGCACGGACCCGAACAACGAACGCCGCAGGTCAGCCCATGTGACCCGGCACCGAGCAAACCTTGAGCCCATGGTGATGCCCAGAGCTGCCACCTGTGACGAAACCTTTGACCCTGCTCGTTCGAGCACCCCTGCGTACTGCCACGCACCAATCCCGCGTACACAGATCTCGCGACACGCCCTTGCGGTCGTGGCATGCCACTTGGTGAGCCGACAGGATGTCCCGCATGGTTGCCAGCGCTGAACTCACCCACGTGAAGGGTCCGCGTCCCAATCGGCGTCCGCACCGTCTCCTGCAAGGCCGGGTCCAGCCCGGCATCAAGGAGAGGGCCGAGCGGGGCGCCGCGGCTCGGGGCGTCTCGATCACCCGCTACCTGGAACTGCTGATCGAAGCCGACGAACTCGCCGACGCAGCCGGGAACGGCGACATGGAACTGCGGTTGCGCACGGCCTGATGACCCACCTGAACCCCCTCGACACGACGACCGCGCCCTCGCGGCGGAGGAGACCGATGAGAACCCCGTAAAAGCCAGAAGGCCCCCGCGCCGTTTGCTTGCCGGCTACCGCGCGAAGGCCTTCCCCGAACATCCCTGACCACCACCTACACCGTCCGGCGCTGCCTCGTGGGGGCAATCCCAGGCCGTGCTGGCCGGTGCTCCGTGGTGTCGGGGCGTCCAATGACGTCCGGAGAGCATCATAGAACATCAACCACTGGTGAGTCCCGCATGCCCCACTTCGGGTGTGGCGCACAAAAACTGCGGCAGAGACCTCGCCGATAATCCGACCCTCGCGGAGCCGCTGGCCCGCGCGTTCAGCATGCGCGCTGACCAGGCTCGCGACGACACGCGGACACCTGTGAGCCCGTACGGCCGCACGGTGCCGGCCGTGGTCGCGTTCCCGCACGACAGCGGCGCGCGACACGGACATCGTCGGCCTGCGTCAGCTCGCGGCGAGGCTTTCGATGGCTCGTTCCCCGGGGTGTGGACAGGTCGGCGCGCCTTGCCCCATCAGTCACACCAGAGGTCTACGATCCCACCTAGGTCGCTGAGTCCTACTGCGAGGGGACGAAGTGCCCTGAAAACCAGTGACGGCGGCTCTCCGACCATCGGATTGAGGGCCCGATGGCCAGAGAAACGCCGCCGCTGCTGGCGAGACCGAGCGTTCCTGGCAGTCCGCTCAAGGTCTCGTCACCCCATCGGTGAATTCCCATCCCAACCGAGGAGGCTGTCTTGAGGGTACCGAATGCCGGGACCCGGTTGATGGCAGACACGCCAGTAGACCTTGCGCGTCCCAAAACGGTCGATTGCGCCAGGGCGTTGTTCTGCGGCTTTGCTCTGCCTGCACCTGGCGATGTAGCGCGCCTTGCACCCGGTCCTAGGGTGCCCCGCGCCAGCCACACGACTTCCTGCGCTCCAGGCGGACTCACCGCCGAGCTCGGGGCCCTGTCATCTCGCGTCCCAGCTGGGAGACCCCTGAAATGACGAAAGCGCCCCAGTGGGGCGCCCTCGGACCCAGATAACTTCACATCGGTCTTGACCTGATTCCCGGTGGCGGCCGGAAACGAATCGGGCTCAGACCTCTTACCAACGTCGGAGCTGACAATAGCAAGTAGTCCGACGGCTGGCCAGTCACGCCATCCCCTGTTTTGCGATGGCACAGGTCGGCTCGTCCTCGACGTGCCCGGAATCGTCATTCCCCGGGATCAGCCGTTCACACTCCGTAACGAGGCGGAGCAAGTGTGGCGGGTCATGGCGCCGGTGCCGGCGGGAAACCTTTGGGTTTCGCCGGATGGCGGCAGAAGCCTTCCCAACTGCGGCGACTGCCGCATGCGCGGGTCGGTGCCGTTCCCCGAGCTGCCCGATGCCGCTAGCCCGAACGGCCACTCCCCCGCCGCCTACCACCGGACACTTCCGAACGCCGGCCGCAGGCCAACCGTCAGCCCCAAACCAACCGAACTTCCGCGGCACCACACCGCCCCCACCAGCCCAATCTCGTGGAACGCGGCGCGTCTTCCGCTCCAGAACATGCCGCGCCGTGTGCCACGGACCGTGGTGTGCCATGCACTGCCAAATCTCCCGCACAGTACGCCGTCGAGCGCGGCGCGCCGCAGGCCGTCGAGGGTGCCGCACCGTATGCCGTCGAGGGTGGCGCGCTCCGCACCGCTGAACGTGGCGCGCCGTGCGCTACCGGACATGGCGCGCCGCCGTGCACTCCTGGATGTAACGCACCGCAAGCAGCGGTACGTGGCGCAGTGTGAGATGCGACACATCGAGTGGCGTGCGTCGTTGGGCGTGGCGCAGCCTGCCCCGCCAGACGTGGCACGCCGTGCGCCGTGGAGCGTGGGATGGCGCGCGCTGTCGGGCGTGGCGTGGCAAGTGCCGTTGCTCGTGGCGCGACTTGAGCTGCTGTTGGTCGTGGCGCGGCGCGCGTCGTTGGATGCGGCGGGGCATCAGCTGTCGGACGTGACGCGGCGTCAGCCTTCCAGAGCGGTGCGGCGTAAGCCCTCCAGAGTGGTGCGGTTTGGGCTGCGAGGCGCGTTCACCTGCCACAGGTCTGCCGACCACTCCCCCGCCCCCGACTCCGGCGTGGGAATCGCCGCAGAGCGGTGCAGTGAGTTCGGCTCGCTGGACGAAACGTTCATCCCACCTGGCCCGGTCAGCCCCCTGACCTTCACAGACAAGGCTCTGTCGTGCCGTCCGCGGTAGCCCGGGCGGCCGGCAGGCGGCGGCTCCCGGCCCCTGCAGACACCACGGACCCGAGGATGGGGAGCCAGGCAGACCCGGCGTCGGCCGCCGACGCCGCCGAAACCTGGCGCGCCGTTCCTTCCCTGCTGGCCGCCGAGCCTTATGGACGCCGCTCCCCCGATGGCGGTGCCAACTTCCCTCAAGGACGGCGGCTGGCGGTCCGGCTCGGCGAAGACTTCCCGCTTGAGCCGGTCACCATCTCCATCTACGCCCCAGACGGCACCGGAAGGTTGCTGGCAGGCGACTTCGACATCGGCAAGGCTCACAAGGCCGGGGCCGCTGATCCTGCCGCAATGGTGGCCGCCGAAGCCGCCGACTTCGCCGCACTCGTCGCGAGGTGTGGCGGCCGCGTCGTGCATGACATCTCGCCATCACAGGGCCGCCACGTCTACCTCAAGCTCCGCCAGGCAGTCCCGTTCGAGGATCTGCGTCGCGTTGCCGAGGCCCTAGCTGCTCGTTACGTCACCTTCGACGCAGGTCCGATGCGTTCGCCCAAGGGACAGATCCGGGTTGCGGGCTGCCCCTACAAGAGGGCCATCCGCGCTGATGGCAAGGGGGGCTGGGCCCGCACCGGTCCTCTGGTGGGCTACATGGCGCTCACCATGCCTCTTGCCAACGCCGTCGACGTCCTGCGCCACCCATGCGGCCTCAAGGTCTGGGAGCGGCTGCAGCGCGAGCTCACCGCAGAGCTGACGACCCGCGAGCCTGCGCTGTCACTGGCGGCGCCTGGGTCCTGCCACATCGACACTGACGGCCGACCCTGGCTCCCGCTGAACGGCGGCCGCCGCCCTCTTCCCGCGCGTCTGGCTGAGCTCGCAGAGACCGGTGCCTGGCAAGCCCCCCACCTGCAGCCCGACGCCATTCCGTACGCCTCCCCCTCCGAGGCTCGGTACGCCGTCATGCGATCACTGGCCTCACGCGGCTGGCGCTTGACCGAGGTGCTGGCCGAGATGCGTCCAGGTGGCACCTGGCCAGGACTGGAAGCACTGCTCGGGGCCCGCTCTCCCTCGCAGCGCCGAGCTGTCGTCCGGTTCGACTGGGATCGAGCCGTGAAGGAGGCTGAAACGCGCCGGCGTGCCTCTAAGTCGCACACCAGCTTGAATTACACACCCCCCAGGGGAGGGGCAGGGCTTGAGGAGCGCTGGCCGGTCCCCCGTCTGATCATCGATACCCCGATCACGTCACCGGAGAACTACACTGAGTTGCAGACTTGGAGTACTGCGGTATGGCTGGCAGAGCGGGACCCTGTACGCTGTAAAGCTTGGGGGCGGCGTGCTCTGTCAATTCGATTGGTCCTGCGTGCTCTAGCCCTGGCTTCTCGGCTCACCGGGGCCAACACAACTGCGTTCGGTGTCCGCTCGCTTGCGCTGATGTCGGGGCTGTCGTGGCGGACTGTGGCAACAGCCCTAGCTGACCTGCGAGACGAACGAGATCCCCTGGTTGACCTCGTTCGCCGTGCTGTCGAACGGGACGCGGACGTCTATGCGCTGCGCGTTCCCCATGCCTACCGGGATCAGGCCACCCGGTACGTCTGGGAGGCCGGCCGGATTGAGACGGGGCACCCGGCGTTCCTGGAGCTGGGCCCGGTCTGTGCGCTGCTGTACGAATCGCTCAACGCCCGCCCGGCCCGGCCTGTGGAGCTCCAACGCCGCGCTGTCCTGTCCGACTCAGCGGTGAGCAAGGCCCTGGTCACGCTGGCGTCCTACGGCTTGGCCGAACGAGATCCCGAGGAGGGCTGGCAGCGGGGCCCCGCAACCTTGGACGAAGTCGCGAACAAGCTTGACGCGCACACGCGATTCGCCGAACGAGTCACTCTCTATCAAAAACACCGCGCCGAATGGCACGCCTTCCTCGGTGTCATGGGCGACCCGGCAGAGTGGCCCTCTACTGCCGAGATCGCCGAGTCCCTGGCCGCAGATCCTGCCAACGACGTCGACGCGGGCCCGGTCGACGTGCCCGATACCCCGGCGGCCCTGCTCGACGCCGCGACTCCCCCGCAGCCCGTCAGCCACGCCGAGGACCCATTCGATGCGGTCTTGGCCATGGTGCTGAACGAGCTCGGCGGCCGCGTCATCCGTACTACGCGTACCGGCCCATCTCCCCCACGCCCAACCCTCCGAGCAGGTCCCAGCCCCTGAGCCGAGATCGATGAACCGGCCGAGATCACCGAACAGATTCAACCCGTCACCAGGTGTTCTTCGACGAGTTCGCCGGTCCCGGGATCACCGTCGCGGACCACGTCGATGGCAGCCACGCAGAGGCCTTCGTCCTCGGCGTGTCGTTCGTCCTGCCGCGTGTCCACGGGGGCGGCAGGACGTGATCCTCGTCCTCGGCGCGTTCGACGCTGCTGGGCTGAGACAGGGCCAGCGAGCTCCTGGGTGAAGGGATGCGCTGTTGGCGGGAGTGGCCGGCTTGGCCCGGTCCAGGCGCCCCGGTCCGGCCCGGCTGGGGCTCGGCCTTGCTCGGCCCTGCCCGGGCTCGGGTCTGGCTCGGGTCTGGCTCGGCCCCGCTCGGTCCTGGCTGGTTCGGTCCTGCCCGGGCTCGGGTCTGGCTCGGGTCTGGCTCGGGTCTGGCTCGGGTCTGGCTCGGGTCTGGCTCGGCCCCGCTCGGTCCTGGCTGGTTCGGTCCTGCTCTGGCTCGGTCCTGTCCGGCCGGCTCTGCCCGAGCTCGGCTCTGTCCCGGCCCGTGGAGGAGGGTGCCTTCGGCGCAACGCGAGTAGTTGTAGCTGACTGTGGACCTGCAGCGTCCACGCCTGACTGTGGACCTGCAGCGTTCCGGCAGGCCGTCGGCTTCTTGGAAGCCGACGACCTGTTTGCAGATGCCCGGAGCTCCAGGCGCAGGCCCGGTCAGGATGTTGGTCGCCTGGCTTGCTTGAGGTCTACCTCCGCGAACCGAAGCGGGTTGTCCTCCAGGAACGCCTCCACGGCTGCGGAAACGAGCTGGCTCACACTCTCCGCGCCGTACTCGACGACGAACCGTTCGAGAACGTCGCGTTCGGCAGGGGTTGCCTGGATCGACCACAGGCTCCGGGCGCCGCCCTCGTCGGCCCAGTGCCGGGGTCGGCGTCGGGTGGAACGGCTGGGGAACGCGCTGTCCGCCGGCCGCGGATCCACACGACGGGCCTCGACCAGGGCGCGCAGAGTGTTGGCGCGCCGCGCCTCGTCGACGGCGTCGTACGCGATCTGCGCGTTCGACAGCCCCTCGGCCTTGGCGAGCCTGGCGGCAGTCTTCCTGGCCCAGGATTTCAGGTAGATCTGAACCTGGCTGGTTGTTTCTTCGGCGACATCGTCCAGCTCGTCAGGACGCACCTCAGCTGGTTCGGCGGGCTTGGCCCGACGCCGGCGCGGACGTCCGCCAGCTGGCTGAGCAGGAACCTTTTCCGGCTCGGCGGTCGGCGGGGATGGCGCCGGAACCGAGCGACTCGGCGGCGCTGGAGCTGGGGTGCGGGGGGCTGGGGCTCGGGGAGTCGGCGGAACGGGTGCGGGCGCGGGCGCGGATACCGGCTCGGCCGGAGGTGGCTCGGGTGCCGCGGGCGGATCATCGACCGTTCCCAGGAACGCGAACGGGTCTGAGCTGTCCCCTGCCTTCGCTGAGCCTCCGAAGATGTCGGACAGGCCGCCCTGGGTTCCGTTTGTCATGCTTGCGCACCCCGCTGCTCAGACTGCGCGATGACCATCAGCAGCTCTTTAGCGAGGTTGAGGTAGTCGGTGGCCAGTCCGTCCAGCGCCGCGGACATCGGCCGGGGGTTGAGGCCGGACCGCTTCGCCGTCCAGTAGTTCGGCTGCTGTTCGGCGAAGTCCTTCAGCTCGTGTACGAGCATTCCCATCTCCCGGCAGTCGACCGCGACCCGCTCGGCGTGCCGGATGTGCTGCTGGAACAGCGGAGACTTGTCTTCGCCGCCGAACAGATCGGCGACGCTCTTGCGGACCTTGCCGTGGATGGCCTTGGCGTTGGTCCCCGTCGCGAACAGCACCGCGCCCAGCAGTTGCATCGTGGGGTTGATCTGGCGCATCTGCTGGAAACGCTGGGCGACCAGTTCCATGCCGTCGAGGCTGCCGTCGTCGGACTTGGTCGGGATCATCACCCAGCGCGCCGCGGCGAGCGCGAGGTTGTCCAGGACGGGTGACTCGGGCGGACAGTCGATCACGATCAGCTGGTACTCGTGCGCGATCGGGGCGATGGCGGCGGCCAGCTTCAGGTACGCCTCGTGGAAGTCGCCCCGGGTCAGCAACATCGTGATGGTCAGGGTCAGGTCTTCGAGCTTGGACCCGCCGACCGCGACATCGAGGTTGGGCCGGACGTCTGCGGCGACCTGAAGAGCGGTGCCTTCGACGATGGCACTGCGCAGAGCCGCACCTTGGTCGTCTTGCGGTGTCCGGCGAATGCCGAAGTCGCGGCTGAGGTTGCCCTGCCGGTTGAGGTCGATCGCCAGGGTCCGACGACCCGTTGCCGCTACCTGTCCCGCCAGGTTGGCCGTGATCGAGGTCTTCCCGACTCCGCCTTTTTCGTTGATGGCGGCAACCACTCGACGGAGCGCTACTGCGCGGCTTCGATGGTCCTTCACCCAGTCCGTTGTGACTGTCATGACCCCAGCGATTCTCTCGTGCCCGGATTGCTCTGGACTCTCTTCCTAGCAGAGGCCCAGTTGGCCCCTCAAGCACCTGAGTGCCCGTGTCGCGGTGACAGCGCCCTTCTGATCTCGATGTCCTGTTCCCGATGGCTCTGGCTGGCTGCCAGTCCTCCTTACGAGCCACTCCCCCGGCCTTCGGCTGGTGCTCCTTAACCCGATCCCTCCGCCTCCTGCACTCCCTGGCTGACCACCGCTCCTGTCGGGCCGTCAATCCTGCCCGGGCTTGTTGGACTACTCCCCCACTTGTTGAACCACTCCTCTGCCTGGTGAGCCACTCCCCTGCTTCGTTAGTCACTCCCCCTCTGGGTGACGTTTCCTCCCTGGGCTCCGGTCTGTCGTTTTGCGCATGCCTCCGTTGCGATACGCCTCTATCGGTTGCGGAGTCCATCTACCGGCTGTAGTACGCATCTATCGGTTGTGGGCTTGCTTTGCTTTCCCCCGCCCCCTCCTTCCCAAGTTCCGCCTGTTCGTTCTCACCCTCTGGTGGGGGAGTGCTCGACTCTTCCCTTGCTCATCGCTTTGGTCGAACGGGCTATCACTCAACCCGCCTCACCATCTCTCAGTACTCGTACTGCTCGTCCCATGTGACCTACTACCGCTGACCTATGCGGTCCCTCGATCAGTCAGTCATCTCCGCTATCGTCCAACTGGCCTACTACTGGAATATCGCTGGGTCCTCCCGCTGTATGCATTACTTGGAGCATCACTTCCAGCGTCATTGCGTCTCCCACTTCCAGCATCGATCGGGTTATCGGCGCCATGACCGATGTCATCCTCACTTTCATTCGCATCTACTCTCTCCTGTGTCTAAGCCCTTGGCTTACCAGTGGCGGACTCGTATGTCACCGCTTCTGGTTAATCCCTGCTCCCCGCTAGGGGACTACTGCCTGCCCTGTCTACTGCACTACTGCCTCTCACATCAGTCAGTCTGTCGGTGGGTCTACTGGTAGGACTATCGGTGCTGACCTGCGGCTTTTAACTTTCCATGCCGCTCAAGCCGGGTGATCGTCCCGGCGCGGCCGGGACGAGCGGACCTCCTAGCCCGCGCGATGGCGGGGGAGGGGCGGCCGAACGGCCGCAATCGCTATCAGACTCAGCAGCGTTGCGGGCGCGACCGCTGTCGGACTTAGCAGCGTTGTACCTTCGACTGTTGGCTGGGAGAAGCGCCAATCAGGTGTGAAGACCTCAGAACAGTGGAATCCCTTGCTGTCGAGAACTCGTTTCCTCCTGCACACATGCGAGGGGCGCAGCGCTTCCTGGGCCGTCGCATCAAGAGCCTGAGGTCACCGGGACTGCACCAATAGAGCGCCGCTTAGGCTCTTCTCCCCTGGCCGTGCAGCGTTAGCACTTCCACCGAGAGCTCTACTCGAGACTGTGCGTACAGTCCCGAAAGCGCATTCCCTCAGCCTGTGCTGAGAACCTGCTGTGTCGGAGGGCCCTCAGCCTGTGCTGAGAATCTGCTGTGCCGAAGGCATCCTCAGCATGCCGCTGGTGTGAAGGTGATTTGTGGAGTTGCTGCCAGTGGCCGGACATCTCCCAGGCCGAGGCGCTTCACGACATGCCGGTATGGCGACCCCGGCTACAAGGTACGTGCTGCCTCAAGCGCAGCCTGGGCTTCTGGTGTCCGGGCCGGAGGGACACCAAGTGTGCCGGCGAGCTCAACTATCTGGTCGGTGGCGCAACGGAGCTGGACCGACAGGCTGGCAGCAGTCAGATCCGTGAATTCACTCGAACGCATGGTGAGCTCAATGCCTTCAGCCCATTCGTCGGCATCCTCGTTGGTGGTGAGGTCTTCCCACTCTTCGAGCAGCTTGTGAGCGACGGTCTTCAGGTGGGCTAGCGCCACGTCGGGAGTAGGGGCGACATCCTCGACAGCATCTGCTGGTACGGCTAGCCGTGCGGCGGCAATTTCCCTGGTCAGGGCCTTAATGCGGTCATGAGTGCCCTGCCGGGAATGGATTCCGGTCGCCTCGCTCAGCCTCGGTGTCTTGATGCCGTCGGCCTTTGCTGTCAGCAGGGCACGGAGCATGAGCCGGTCCAGTTGTTGCTGGGCCATCCGAATGAGTCTGATGGCGTCCAGTACATCTGCCTGGGCATCAGGAGCCGGAAGGGCCTTACGGTGGTCGAGCGCCCATGCAGCGAAAGCCATCAGGTCTTCTGGCGCCGGATGCGTCGCCACCTGCGGATCCTCCTGGTGACGAGCCTGGATCGCCTCGATGACATCTGCCGCCCTGAGGTGTCGAGGCAGGGGAATCGCCTTCCGCATAGTGGTCATCTTGCCAAACCGTCAGCATCTTGCTGACGGTTTGAGACAAGAGACACGTCCCGGCTTTGCTGAGTCCGAGTCGGCAACCTGTGAGCCGCGACGTCCAGGACAAGCCGAGGGGCTATTAAGCCAGGTCACAAGGCCTTTCGGAATAGATCGGCCGAGTGCTACGGGTGTTTGGCCGCAGGCTACGCGGCCACTGGAGATTTGAGCCGAAGACATCCGCCACCCGCAGAAACCGGCACCATGACGACGCGGCACAGCACGTCCACGGATTTGTGCCTTGAGCTTGATGGCCGTCCCCGGATCGTTGCGCTTGTGCCGCAGGCATGCTGACCGCCTCACATGCTCTCCATGGGACGTAAGGGCCATGCACATGCTTCTCAAAGGCGAGCGGCAGGCGTGGAGGCCGGCGGACGCGGTACCGAGACATGGTGTCGCCATGGCACGCGCGTCGCCGCCATCGACTGCCACAAGTTCACCCGCCTGGGGGCCAGAAACGATGTTCGACGCTGGCGCTCGCCCGGTGCTGACCTGCTAGAACGTGCGAATAGACAAATAAGACAAATGTGCACGCAATACCCCAAAATTCGAGGCTCTGAAACGGCCACTGGCCAGCAAACTCGGCAGACCGCATGTCTGGACCTTCAGCTGCGCAGAAGGGGCCTGTGTGTTGCCCTGAGGGCCATGCAGCGGCACTCGTTCCAGCCTTACTTTGCAAGGCGGGCCCTGCGGCCTGTTCGCAGTAGCCGCAAGGAGGGTAACAGCTCGCTCGCTCAAACGCGGCTGCCCTGCGCAGCCCACGTTCATGGAAAGCCGTCAGGTATCGACTGCCGTCTGCGACTGCCGTCGTCGTGGCAGCGCGGGTGCCTGTTGTCGGCCAACCACCGCACTCACGGCTTGAGCCGCAAAGACTCCACCCACTTGTTCGGGCGTCCATCGAAGTGGTCCCGGAGCCGGTCCTCCACATGCTCCCTGCTCCAGACCGCTGCAATCTCCAGGTCACGGCACTCCTCAAAGGATGCAGCACGCTCACCAGAGCCACCCGAAACCGGATTGCTCCAGTGGACGCTGATGCGCCCTCTGATGTCCTGCTTGGCGAAGTAGTGAATCCTCGTCGCCTCGTCCTCGTCCAGCGTGACCACGTCCAGCAGTTCCCAGTTGCCACGACGGAAGGCAGAGTCCACGACCCAGACCCTGAAGGCGACGGGGGAGACCACGAGCTCCAACAGATTTACTGCTTCGCCCGCCCCGCCCACACGGTCATAGAACTCCACGATCACACCGGTGAGCTGCCGCCCGTACGCACACCGTCCATCACCTAGATCGATGCGTACGACACGTCCCGGAGCTCGGTTAGCGCGAGCTTTGACCACTTTGCGGCTGGCTGGCGGCTGATCGTGCACCTCAAGCTCCCTCACACTCGCGCGCCTCAAGCTATCGACAACCAGAAACACGCCGCTCGCCGAAGCCCTCGCCGACTGGGCCCGCCGCTCTGCCCGTCGAGAAGCTGTCTGAGGAACGATGGTCTTGCTTCGGGAGCGAGGCTTGCGGGGAAGGGGCAAGCGCGGGTCGATGGCCGGCTGGGTTCCGGTGCGGGGCGCGGTGGGATGACGCACGCCTTCATCAGCTCGTCTCGGCGTCCCGGTGCGTTTCGTAGTAGCGGGCCATGAGCTCCCAGTACACGAGCAACAGCAGCATCTGCGCGCCGGTCGCGACAGCCGCGGAAACTGGACGGCGACGCCACGCCCCGAACAGCGCGATCATCAATGCACCGCTGGCCGCGGCGTCCACGGCCAATCCCGCATCCCTGCGGTGGTCGAGAAGCCAGAGTTCCTCCCCGAGCACGGCTTTCGTCGCCCAGGCCCGTTGGTCGGCAGGTTCGGGGAAGAGCACCGGGTTCACCGCGAACCACGCGCCGACGACGGCCGCGTGCGGCCAGCTTCGCGTCCACACCGGAACCAGGAGCAAGGGTGCCGTCGCCCAGCGGGACCACGCGCTCCAAGGGTTCGAATGCCTGGCGAAAACCGCGCTGCGAACACGGGCGAACGCCCCTCTAGACCTCATCTTCAATGTGCTCCTGTCAGTTTCGATCGAACTGACGACGTGGGGAATTACTCATCTAGTTCCTGCCCACTGAGGCTTAGCCGTATCTAGATGAGCACGCCGACGGGCACACACCTTCGTGCGGTCGCCAGCCCCTAAAACACCCTCCGGCGGCCGCCGTTGTGGTACGCCATCCACGGATTCGCTGGATGACGCCGTGTACGGCAAGGAACAATCTGCGGACGACAGCATGGCTGGCGTGCCTCCTTACCTCCTGGCGCTACTCCGGCGGGAGTATCCCAGGAGTCGACCGCGGTACGACGCGTACCCCTAGGCGCGCTTGCCAACATTCAGACCATGAGACACCGCAAGCTGCATGCCAACGGCATCGATGTCCATGTCGCCGAAGCCGGGGACGGCCCGCCGGTCATCCTGCTGCACGGCTTCCCGGAACTTTGGTACTCGTGGCGCCACCAGCTGCCTGCCCTGGCCGCGTCCGGCTTCCATGCGATCGCTCCCGACCTGCGCGGTTACGGCCAGAGCGCTATCCCGCCCGACGTCGAGGCCTACGGCATGCGCGCGATGGTTGACGATGTCGTGAGCCTGCTGGATGCGTTGGACGAGCCGACCGCCGCACTCGTCGGCCATGACTGGGGTGCCCAGATCGCCTGGGCCTGCGCGCAACTGGTCCCCGAACGGTTCCCGGCCTTGGCTGCGCTCAGCGTCCCTTACCATCGGCGCACTCCCGCCCCCATGACCCAGGATCTGCGCCGCTGGGCAGGCGACAGGTTCAACTGGCTGCTGTACTTCCAAACCCCGGGCGTCGCCGAAGCCGAGCTGCAGGCCGATGTCGAGCGTTCGATGCGCCTTATCAGCTACGCGCTATCCGGGGACGCGCCCGATGGCCTGGCAGTCAGGTTGTTGACCGGCCTGCCCGCCGGCTCGCGGCTGCTCGACCCGATCCCCGAGCCCGTACGCCCGCTGTCCTGGCTGACCGACTCCGACCTGTCCTACTACGTGGAGGAATTCCGCCGCACCGGCTTCACCGGCGCACTCAGCCGCTACCGCAACGTCGACCGCGACTGGCAGGAACTGCCAGCCCTGGGTGCTACCCCCGTCCGCCAGCCGGTGCTGTTCGTCACTGGTGAGATGGACACCGCTACACGCTTCATGGACACCGATGCCATGCGCCAGTACGTGCCGAAGTTGCGCGACTCGGTCGTCCTGCCCGGCTGCGGCCACTGGATCCAGCAGGAACGTCCCACCGAGGTCAACGCGCTTTTGATCGACTTCTTGTCGGGATATAAGTGAACCCGTGACCAGGCAAGATGTGGGCATCTGTCTGAACGCAGACTGGTTGCTACCGTGTGGGCAGGCACCGGTCGTTGGCGCGGCGGCGGCGTCCTAGCACCGGGTCGTTGGCGCGGCGGCGTCCTGGCGGCAGATCGGGTGGCGCGGCGGCGTCCTGGCGGCGGATCGGCTTGGCTTCGCGATCAGGTCGCCGAGGCGCAGTCGTGCCCGGAGGCAGGGCAAGGCCGGTCATCACGGTTGCTGATCAACCAGGAGACGGTGGGCCCCTTCGTGTGTTGTGGTGTCGGGTTCTTGGTACGACTGGGCCTGCGGCGGGCACACTGTTTCTTGGTAACTGCCCCCGCGCCCTGGAATCTGCTCGATGGACAGCGACCTCCGTCCCGATGACTTCGCGGACACCATTGAGGCATACGCCGACCAGCTCCGCCGAGAAGGCCGTGTCGTAGCCCGTCTTCACACGCATGCGCAACGCAGCTTTTTCAAGCAACTTGGGGACCGGGCTGCGCATTTGCTCGGCCGCCCCTACGCCGTGTTCGACACCGGTGATCTCACCTACATCATCCTCATGGACTGGCGCTTCCATCCACCTGCCCCTCGTTCGTAGGGGCGGGAAGCAAAGTTTTGAGTCTCTTCCCGCGTTCCAAGGAGGCGCGGTTTGGCGGTGGGCTTGCCCTTAACACGCCGTTCGAGGGCAACGGAAACGGTGACTGCGACGGCAATCACGACGGCGATGGCAATCACGACGGCGATGGCAATTGCGACCGCGACGGCGGCGGATCGGCAGGCTGCGGCTCAGTGGTTTGTGATGGCTAGCACGGCGTTCTGGCCGCCGAAGGCTGCCGAGAGGCTCAGAGCCAGGTCATGGCGGTGTTGCTCGGGGGAGGTGGGCAGATTGAGGTCGGTCGGCTCTGGGTCGGTGAGGTTGACGTTGGGTGGAACGATCTGCTCCCGCAGGGCCAGAGCCGTGAAGGCTGCTTCTATCGCCCCGGCCGCTCCGAGGAGGTGGCCGGTGACTCCCTTGGTGGAGCTGATCGGTGGGCTGTGCGGCAGGTTCTTGGCCAGCAGCGCGGCTTCGAGACGGTCGTTGACCGGGGTGGACGTGCCGTGGGCGTTGACGTAGCCGACGTCTGCCGGGATCGCGTCCGCGTCGCGGAGGGCGGCTTCGATGGCGGCCTGCGCACCTTGCCCATCAGGACGCGGGCGGGTGACGTGGTGGGCGTCCGAGCTGGCACCGAACCCCGCCACGAACGCGTGCGGAATGGCACCCCGTGCTCGTGCGTCGGCTTCGCGTTCCAGGACGAGCACACCTGCGCCTTCCGCGCAGACGAAACCGTCCCGGCCCTTGTCGAACGGGCGGGATGACCCAGCCGGATCGTGATCTCGGTGAGAGAGGGCGCCCAGCCGGGCGAACCCCGCGATGACGGCCGGTGTGACGAGTGCATCCGTGGCTCCCGTCAGGACGACGTCATAGCGGTCCGCGGCCAGGAGGTCGCGGGCCACGCCGATGGCCGTGGATCCGGAAGAGCACGCTGTGGCGACGACCATGCCGGGGCCGGTGGCGCCGAGGAGGGTCGAGACTTGGCCGGCGACCATGTTCGGAAGCATCTTGGGCATCAGCAGCGGGGAGACATAACGGGCACCCTCCTTCTGGAGGATGGAGCATTGTTCCTCGACGGTCTCCATGCCTCCGGCGGTGTTGCCGAGGACGACACCGACTCGGGCGCCGTCCCAGTCCGCCGGATCGAGGCCCGCGTCGGCCACCGCTTCACGTGCCGCCACCAGGGCGAACTGGGTGAACCGGTCGGTCCTTCGCGCCAGCAGCGGCTCGAGGAGCGCCTCGCCGTCGAAGCCGGGTACGCGGCAGCTGAGCGCAGCGGGAATCTGCCAGAGTGACGGGTCGACCGCCGCCATGGTCTTAGTGCCGTTGCGAACGGTCTCCCAGCTGGTCTTGGTGCCGATCCCGGCGGGAGTGAGCAGGCCGATGCCGGTGATGGCGGCCCGGGAACGGCTCAAGGCGTGACTTCCTGCAATCCCTGACGGCGTGCGGCGAGGAGGTCCGAGAACTGCCCGACCGTCAGCGACGCGGTGCCGGCGAGTTCCTCCTCGCTGAACGCGACGCCGAGGTGCTGCTCGACCAGCAAGCCCAGCTCCACCAGGGCGAGGGAGTCGATGCCCGCGTCCTCCAGCAGTGACTCCGGCAGGACCATGCGCTCATCCAGCTTCAGATTCTGAACGAGCAACGTCTTCAGCTCGGCGAACACGCCTTCCTCCGCGGTTTTGAACTGGTGCGACAGGGCGAGAATCCCAATACGGTCACTATGAGTGGCAAGACGACTGCGTATAGTTTCACAGGCTGATCGTGGCGACGCAACAACCACGATCACCTGTGCAGGCGCACGCTGAGTAAATCCCGAGGAACGTGATCTCATGAAGGCCATGCAGTGCGCCTGAGCTCGATGGACGACTTCACGCCCCGACCAGGCCGCCTCGTTGAGTGGACGGCCGGTGCGGACGCGGCGGCCATGGTGGCTGCCGCCTCGCCCGACCCCTCGCCGCCCTCGTACTCCCAGAAGTTCCATATCGACTGGCACCGGGCCAACGTGCGAGACGGAGCCAGGCACTCCTCATGGCTGACGGCCGTGTTCGATCTTCCTGGACGGCTGGACGCCGCGGCCATGGCGACAGCGCTGGAAAACTGGGTACGCAGGCACCCGACCCTGCTCACCTGGTTCCGGCTGGACGACGGGCGGCTGCAGCGATATGCCATCCGTCCCGCGGACTTCAGCCTCCGCCCGGCGGTCTTGGGCACCTTCGACGCCGGGGACGACATGCGGGACTACCTGCAGAAGCAGTTCGACTCGCGCATCGATCCCCTGAGCTGGCCGCCCTTCGTCGTGGCGGGGATCGAACGAGCGGACTCCACCACCATGTTGTTCGCCGTCGACCACACGCACACCGATGGCTATTCCTTGTTCCGGATCTTCCGCGAAGTGCGCGACATGTACGAGGCCGAACGGACCGGAACGAGAGCCGACCTTCCGGAGGTCGGCAGCCACGTCGACTATTGCGCGTCGGAGGTGGCACAAGCCTCCGAGATCTCCAGCGACTCGTCCGCCGTGGGCACGTGGTTGGAGTTCGCGCAGGCGTGCGGCGGTACCCCTCCGGGCTTCCCCCTCGACCTGGGGCTTCCACCAGGAGAACGAGCCCCAGGCGTGTCGTACGCGATGGAGCTGTTCGACGCGGCCGAGGCCGACGCCTTCAACGCCGCGTGCCTGCGTGGCGGTGCGAGGTTCTCCGGTGGCCTCCTCGCCACCCTCGGCATCGCCAACCAGCGGCTCGCCGGTGAGGATCACTATCGCGGGATGATGACCCTCCACACCCGCACCGAACCTCAATGGCTGGTCGCCCAGGGGTGGTTCGTCAATCTCGTCCCGGTGCAGTTCCCCGTCGCCGGACATCGCCGATTCGGTGACCTTCTGCCGAAGGCCCAGCTGGCGATCCTCAGGGCCACCAAGTTGAACGACATCCCCTTTTACTGGGTCGCCCAGATTCTCGCCGACAAGATGAGTCTGCTGAGCGACCCCCGTTCAGTGGTTCCGATGACCTCGTACATCGACGTTCGCCGCGCCCCCGCCTCGAAGGACTTCGAGGCGGCTCGCTTCCAGGTGATCGCCGGCCACAGCGAATTCGACGAGGTCTTCATCTGGATCAACCGTGACTGGCACCGCACCACCTTCACCGCCGTCCACCCCGATACGACAGTGGCCAGGCAGAACGTCCACCGCTACGCCGAGCTCGTACGAACCGTTCTGCGAGAAGTGGCCCACAACGGCGACGCCCCCTTGGCGCAATAGCTCAGAACCGATCCGCCCGCAGACGTAGCAGCCGGAACAGCGGGCGGCGGCTCGTCGAGCGCAGCCGAGGACCCGCAAACCAGCTCCGCGCCCCGCCTTGCTCGGCGGCGGCCGCTGGCCGTGGCCGCGACCGGACAGATCGTCTTGCGGAGTGCGCTCGTTCTGGCGCTGCGGTCTGAGATTGGATCGACAACAAGAAGATCTGGTGGCCGTCAACCTGCGGAGTGCTGGAGATGGAGATCGAATTCGTGGCAAGCGTCGCGGTCGTGACGCCCGATCCACCGTTGAGCCGGAAGTTGTTCGTGGACGCGATCGGCCTGCCGCTGACCAAGCACGCCGACGATGAGTACTACTTCAGCGAGGCGGTCCAGGGCGCCAAGCATTTCGGCGTCTGGCCGCTGTCGCAGGCCGCCGAGGCGTGTTTCGGCACCACGGAATGGCCGGCGGACCGTGTGGTCCCGCAGGCGTGCTTCGAGTTCGAGGTCGCGAGCGAGACCGCGGTAGCCGAAGCCGGCGCGGAACTCGAGGCCGACGGCTACACGGTGTTGCACCCCGCGCGTACCGAGCCGTGGGGCCAGACGGTGGTCCGGGTGTTGAGCGCCGAGGGCGTGATCGTGGGGATCTCCTACCAACCGTGGATGCACGAGGCCTAGGGATGCGCGAGGCCTAGCGGCATCCGTGGTCAGTTGCGGCCAACGATCACCCCTCGAAGCGCCAGATACCACCACCATCTTTCAAAGACCGAACGCTCTGTTAGCGGGCGAAGGCCATGGCGCTGGCCGCGCTGATGGCGACTGCCAGGACCACGATGACCAGAGGTGCGCCCAGTGGTCTGCGGCGCTGGGGCGGCTCGGCTCGCTCACGTTTGAGGCGAGGTGGGGCGGGTTTGGCCTTGGCCACCGGTCGACGAGGAATGGTGACCTTGGTCGGTGCGGGTGGGATGGGGATCGGGGCGGCCACCGGATGCGGAGGGCGCGGAGATGGAGTGGGCGGCGGAGGCGGTGGCGGTGGCGGTGGCGGGGGCTCGGTCGGCGGGGGAGGAGCGGGCTCCGGGGGAGGTGGGGGAGGGGTAGCTGGGGGACGGCAGCAGCGGGTGCGGTTGACGCTGACGCAGACGTCGGCGTCCGCATCCATCGAGACGGTGACCTCTATGTCCACGCAGACCGTGACTCCCGGTGGCTCCGGATCGACGATCATGGCCGAGGAGCCCAGTCCGGTGAGCATGCTGGCGCCGAGCGCCGCGACCAGGGTGGCGGGCATGGTCAGCCGCTCCCGGGGATGCGCTGGAGTTCGGCGATGGCGGTGGTGAAGGCGTCTGGCTTGACGGCCAGCCCTCCGGCGAACGCGCGTGAGATGTCGACGCAGAGATACATGCCGACGCCCAGCAAGGCGGCCATCAGAGCCAGCGGCACGATGCTCATGCCACGTGGACGTGCGCCGGCCAGGAGCGGGAAGAGCAGGACGATCAGCCCGGTGAGCAATGTGACGACCATCAGGCCCGGGGGTGGGCTCGCCTTGGCGTCCATGGCCCGCTGGCGCCGTGCGGAGGTGATGTCGCCGATGTCGTCCAGCACCGCGGCCTGGGCGTCCTTCGCGTCTCGGCCCTTGGCGGGGAACGCGGCGACCTCGCGGCGCAGCTGTTCCAACCGGGTCCAGCCGTCCGGGCTGAGTTTCCCGTCGGCCATGAGCCGCCATTCCTGGGTACGGACGAATTGGGCGTAGTCGAGCAACTCGGTCCGGATCCGGGTGCTCTGGGCCGCGGGCAGGTCCATGCCGGACCAGGCGCTCTCCACGATCGCCTGGCTCTCGGTGTAGGTGTTGAGCCGGGCCGCGTCGGTGGTCGTCCACGGGACGACGATCGCGATGGCGAAGGCCAGCAGGAACAGCGCCGACAGCATGGACCCGGTGTGGCTGGTGGTCGCTCCGGTGAGCAGGTCGTCGTCGGTGGCGGAACGGAGCCGGCGGAACAGCAGGGCGGCGATGATCACCAGGCCGGCGCCCGAGGCGGCGGTGATGAGATACACGGTCATACTCAACTACCTATCGTAGTCTTGACGTGACCGTGGGCTATATTTTGGTATGGGGTTGCATTGCGATGTCATGGGCATGGGTTATCGACCTGCCGAGCCGCGCATCGAACGTCGCCATACCGATTCGACTTTGGCTACGGATCACTTGGATGACCCGCAGGGCCATCCGTACATCCGCGCTGATATTCGCCTTCGTCCACTCGAGGTTTCGGCATGTCCATGTCGAAAAAGTAGCACTTCGAGCGCGTTGACGGATTGAAGCATGGATGTGGGTCTTGGTCGCTGAAGTAGCTGCCGTAGTCGCACTCGTTCAAGTATGAATCGGGCAAATCAGGGGCTTTGCCGACACTGCACCCAGCGTGCAGCAAAGCCATCGAAGTGCCGGACTCTCATCGCCTTCCTGCTCACACTGCGAGGTCAAATCGCACCGCGTTGCGGGGACACCTGGCGAAAGTAAATTGGCTCTTCTCTAAGGGGTGTCGCCTCGCCACTCATCAAGTGGCGGCGCGGCCGTCGGCTGCCCGTCCCCCAGGGGGTGTTGGTCCGCCAGAGGCCCGGCTCGCTAGGGGCTTGACGCGGCCCAGACCCAGTCCGCTAGGGGGTTGGCGCGGCTCGCTAGGAGCTCGGCTCGCTTACCGGGGAGGCCCGAGTTGGCGTTCTATCTGTCGCGTCATAGCGACTCTCGCCGCCGTCGGTGTGCAAGCCGAAGTGACCCGGCATTCGGCGAGCCGGATGTGACTCGGCTGCCGCGGCCATGATTCTGGGCGTCCGCTATTTGGGCAAAGCCGGACGGGACGGGAAGCGGCTGGGCTTCTTGAACGAACTTTATCGTTGTTTTGGCGAGTGTGATTTGAAAGTCCTGGGTAAGCCATGCCATGTCGATCTTCACCGTTGGAGGTGAACGGAGATGTTCGTTTCGTCAACGGCCGCATGCTGCGCGGCCACAGTGGCGCTTTCACTGGCCCCAGCGGCCGCAGAAGTAGTCGAATATGCCCAGGCTGATAAAGAGCGGGCTCCGGCAGCCCGAGAGGCCAATGACCCGGGCCGGGACGCTCAGACATCCAGCCGGAGAAGCACGGCACACGACCATAAGACGTCCCACCGCACATGGATCCGATGGCAACACCGCCGTTCGCAGTTCAGCTGGCATCAGACGAACGCCCGGTTATTGGCTTCTCTTCAGCAGTCGGTACACCGGCGACGGACGCGGATGGAAACGCAATGGCGGCGCCGGGCCGACCGGGCGATCGAGTTCGCCCTCGCCCAGAAAGGACGGCCGTATATCTGGGGCGGCACCGGCCCTCGGGGCTTCGACTGCTCCGGGCTCGTTCAGCAAGCCTGGCGGCGCGCCGGAGTCTCGATCCCGCGGGTGGCTGCGGACCAGTACAGGAAAGTCCGGCATCGCGTCGGCCGGCACCGGCTCATGCCCGGTGACCTTGTGTTCTTCAACCGGCTCGGGCACGTGGGCATGTACGTGGGCGCTTCGAGATTCATCCACTCGCCGCGGCCGGGACGGCGGGTGAGCGTCGACCGGTTGAGGGGCTATTACCGCGAGCGCTATGTCGGAGCCGTCCGCCCTGGGTGGCGGCCTTTGCCGACAGTTCCGTCAAAGCTTCCCTGACCTGACCGTCCGCCCGAAGCCGGGCCCGACCGGCCCGGTCCTGCGGCGCGGGATGGCGCCACACAGCCACACCCGGCGTCCGCTGCGCATCGGACAAGCTGTGCGCAGCGGACGCCGGTCAACCCACCATGAGGTCGGGGGTCAACCCACCATCAGGTCGGGCGAGGACAGGCCGTGCCTGTCGCCCTCTGCCGGCGGACTGATGTCGACGACCTTGATCTGCCGGTCGAAGTCCTCGTCCAGGACGATGGCCAGTTGGGCGGCGACGTCGGCCTCGGCAGGGCCGATCGCCATCGCGATGAGCAGAGTGTCGGTCTTCTCGGCGGGATCCATCACGAACGCGGCGTCGACTTCCCGGCGCTCGATCTGGGAACGCGCGGTCGCCTCGTCCTTGACTGCGACGGCGTGCACGGGGTTGCCGTGCAGGCTGTTGAGTTTGGCGAGTATCTGGTCCCTCGACTGCGCGGGAGCGACGACGGCGGTGGAAATCTCGTGCGAGAACGGGGTGAGCAGAGCTCCGACGGAGGACGCGAAGAAGCCCAGCTGGAGCAGCAGGACCGCAGCAACGAGGGCTCCGGCGGCAGACGTCACCGCACCCCGGAGGTCCAAGGACCACAAACCCGGACCCGGCACCGAACTCCCCGAATCATCACGGCATGAGTCTGAATCACTACTCATGGTGATGATCCTATGAGGGTGCTAATGCTTTGGCGTGCGTCATCGAACGTGCTCTCCCGCTCGGACCGCCTCGAACGAGGGTGGGGTCTCAGAGCTGTACTCACCGTTCTCGGACCTGGGCAGCCAGCGCAGGGCGAGGATGCCGAGGGCCGCGTGGAGCAGGCTGGCAACGACCGCGACTGTATGCAGGCCGGTGACGAAGGCCGCCTTCGCCTTCGCGGCAACTGCGGGCGCGAGGTCAGGCAGCTGGAGTGTCTCGTCAAGGGTGGGGGCGAGGTCCGGCCCCTGGATGCGGAAGATCAGTGCCGCGAGCGAACCGAGAAGCGCGATGCCAAGGGCGTTACCGAGCTCGTTGCTGGTCTCAGCGATCGCACCCGCCGAGCCCGCTCGTTCGGAGGGCACTGCGGCGACGGCCGTGTCGGCGACGACGCTGAAGGAGATGCCGTACCCGACGCCGGCGACCGCCGTCGAGGCGATGTACCAGCCGATCCCCTCGGTGACGCCGGTTGGGAGCAGGAGCAGCAGGCCAGCCGCGATGGAGAAATGGCAGACGATGAGCGCCGTCCTCTTACCGATGCGGCCGACCACTGCCGGAGTGACGATGCAGGTGGTCGTGAGCACCGCCGCCCCCGGAAGCGCCAGCAACGCCGCGTACAACACGGACGTGCCGAGGACGGACTGGAGATGGATTCCGGCCAGATAGGCGGCTGCCGACCACGCCGCCAACGGCAGCAGACCGGTGATGATCGCAATCGTGAAGATGCGATCGCGGAACAGGGAGAACTCGATCAGCGGGTGCTCGAGGCGCCGCTGGCGGCGGGCGAACCAGGCCAGGAGGCCCACCCCGGCGATCGCTGCGGTGACAGGGACGATCGACAGGCCTTCCGCGGCAGCGTGCTTGATCCCGTAGATGGTGAGCAGCAGACCGCCGGCTGAGAGCACGACACTTGGCGCATCGACGCGACCCGGCCGGGTGGCGCGCACATCACGGAGAAGGACCGGGGCGAGCAGCAGGAACAGGGCGATCACGGGGATGTTGACCAGGAAGACCGAGCCCCACCAGAACCGTTCCAGCAGAGTGCCGCCAACGACAGGGCCGATCGCGAACCCGGCTGCGAACGCGGCCGCGAAGATGCCGATGGCCTGCGCCCGTCGGCGTGGGTCAGGGAACAGCTCGCTCAACACCGCGAGCGCCGACGGCAGGAGAGTGGCTCCCGCCACTCCCATGAGTGCCCGGAAGGCGATGAGCAGCTCGGGATTCGGCGCGAACGCCGCGCCGGCCGACCCGATTCCGAACACCGTCGCGCCGATCATGAGCAGTTTCAGCCGGCCGTAGCGGTCACCGATGTTGCCGAACGCGATCAGCAGGGATCCGACCGCGAAGCCGTAGACGTCCAAGGTCCACAGGGCCTGATCGGCTGTAGGGGTGAGTGACTGGCTGATCCGGGGCATCGTCAGGAACAGGATCGACCCGTCCATGGACACGAGAAGGACCGGGCCGAGGACCACCAGGAGCCCGAGCCAGGCCCGCAGGCCGGGGGAGTGCGCACGCTGTTGGGACATGTCCCGACGATGGCGGCACTACGCGCTCAGCAACCATGCCCTTGTCGTGGGTACACCCAGCAGGTGCAGGCAGCCCGCCGGCCGGGCGATCTAGGCTCGACTCGTGGAGAGTCTTGGAGCGTTCCTGAAGAGCCGCCGTGATCGGATCACGCCAGCCGATATCGGCCTGCGCACCTACGGAACGTCCCGCCGCGTCCCAGGCCTGCGCCGTGAAGAACTCGCCCAGCTCGCCGGCGTGAGTGCCGGGTACTACACGCGCCTGGAGCAGGGCCAGGCCGAGACCGCTTCGGAGCAGGTCCTGGACGCGCTGGCCCGGGCGCTCCAGCTTGATCAGATCGAGACCGTGCACCTTCACAATCTCGCTCGGCAGTCCGCCATGCCAGGCTTGTCCGAACCGCGCCGGGAACAACCTCACCCACGAGTTCTCGCGCTCCTGAAATCCCTGGGTGAGGCAACGCCTGCCCGCGTGCTCGGCCGCCGTGGAGACGTCCTCGCCTGGAACCGCACCGGACATGCACTCGTCGCCGAACACCTCGCCTTTGACGCCCCACAAGACTCGGCACGCCGCCCGTCCATCCCACGGATGTTCTTCCTTGACCCCCTCGTTCGCGAGCTGTATCGCAACTGGCACGAGCTGGCCCAGATCCACGTCGCCCACCTGCGGCTCACCGCAGGCCGATACCCCACGGACGCGCGCCTGGCAGAACTGATCGGTGAACTCACGATGCGCAGCGACGACTTCGCGGAACTCTGGGCCACCGGTGACGTCGCCGATTGCACCGTTGGGACCATGCATCTGCAACATCCCACCGTCGGATCTGCAAGCGTCGACTACCAGGTGTGGCTCCAGCCCGACAGTCCCGACCACCGGCTTGAGATCTTCACCCCGAACGACACGAGCTCCGCCGACGCGCTGCGCATCCTGACGCACCAGGTCAGCGAGCAGCGTTCCCCAGATTCCGAGTACGCCCGGAACAGCCGCCTGACCCTACGCAGGGCGCAAGCGCGACCACGCGGTCATCAACGCTCTGACCCGCAGCACAAAGACACGCGGGATGCTGCCGGGCACTTGGGATGGGATGTCGCCAGAGGTATGGGTGGCGATTGACGGGTAGGGGATCCCACCAGTGCAGATGCCATTGATACGGAGGGGGAGAGATGGCAGAGTCCCGCCGCGCAGCGCAGGGCGGACGGCACGTGAGGTCGCCGAACGCGTACGAGAAGGGCCTGGTCGACGGACACCGGACGAGGTGAGCGCTGACCATGGCCGATGACAAGATTTTTCAACCGGGGGAGACCGCCGAACGGATCGCGGTCTACGCATGTGATTCCGGCTGTGGCCACCGTTGGAGTAGCGACGTCAAGGGCGATCCGTTCCCCCCGCTACCCGAAGGTTGCAAGGGAGGCGGCTGGAGGCTGGAGGCGGGCACTTCGATGGACCGGGGCCCGGGAGCGAGTTCCGGAGCGGAAAGCCAGCCCAGGGAGAGAGTCGTCCCCGGCATGGGCAGCGCCACTGAGGGATACGACTCGGGCGGTACGCGACAGGGTGATCCTCTGAGCGGGGTGGAGAGGCCGCCGAACGCCGGCTAGCCCAACGTGCGAGTCCGAGATGGCTGGGATCGGACTTGGCTGGCTTGTCCGCAAAGCCCGGGCGGGAAGAGCGAAGCTTCCCGTCCGGGCTTCTGATCTGCGCTGGTTAGCTGCTGTCAGGTGCAGGACAGCAACAGAAGCAGGCCAAAGCACTGCTGAATATCCACGTCGTGATGCCCGCCGCCGTGGCCATGACCGTGATGGTGGCGGCTGTGATGGTGATGGTGGTCGCATTCGTCGTCCCAGCAGCCGGCCTGGCTGACGGTGGATGTGACCGGCTTGACCGTTGAGGCGTTGATGGTGCTCGCCTGAGCGGGAGACGTCGTGGCAAGGACACCGGCGAGAATCCCGGCTGTCGCGACAGTGCCCGCAAGAAGGTGCCTGGTGTTCACACTGCTCTCCTCTGTGTCGCAGCGGTAGACGCTGCGTAATGCCCGCTCCACCACTGTTTGTGACTGATATCTCACTCTCAGTGATAAGCCCGAGTTGTGCAGTGTCGCAAGATATGTCCGGTAGATCTTCCTTGATCACGGTTCTGATCAGGCACTTCTTTGAGCGCCGCTCCGCCTCGGCCCCCTTGTTGCGGCTCAAATACAGGCAAAGCCAGGACGTTCGAGATGAACCAAGAATGGCGTTCGGTAGCGAACAAGCTACAGAGAGCCACAAGAAGAGGTATGCTTCCAGGGCAAGAACATCAACAACCCACCCGGACATGCAAAGCCCTGTCGCAGCTCCCCGGAGGAGATCACAGACGCCCACGCCCCCTTGATCAGCAGAGCGCCGACGTCGCCTTGGCCTCGTGCCCCAATGCGTCACTGGCCCGGCACGGTTCCACGCTTCTCGAACTCCACTCCGCCCCCGCCAGACAGCAGGTCGATGACGCGGCCGCGGAGTGCGTGTGGACACAGTGCGTGTGGACACATGGGCCGCTGGTAGCAGGCATCCACCCCGAACGCCCGGCCGCCACCGGGCCGTCGTGATCGGTGCCCTCCAGCCGAATGTCAGACACACATTACTTACCGACTGGTAAGGATCATCGGGTCGCCGTTCAGGGCCCGAATCGATGCCCTCCTCCGGCGGGAGAGCGGCTTGCCTGCGCTCTTCCTGCTGAATGGATAGCCGCCCCGCAGGCGGTGTGAACCCACCGTTGGGCGGCTCCATTCAAGGGTGTCTTTTGTCAGGGCCGACCTACAGGTGCCCCGGGTCGGGACGTCCTCTACGCCCCGAATTCGTGGCGCCGGGAAACAGGAGTCTTATGCCAATTCGTTCGTCCTGCTGGCCAGGGTTTGCGCCGCGTTCTCCCACGGCGTCAGCGAGCCGGTGGGCTCGTAGCGACGCAGGGGCTGTGTTCGGGCCATGAGCGCGCGCAGATCGCTGAGGTCTCCGATCAGCCCGGCCGCCCGTGCCTGCACACCGATGTTGCCCAATGCGGTGGCTTCGGCAGGCCCGGCGATGACGGGCAGACCGAGGGCATCGGCGGTGAGCTGGCAGAGGAGGGGGTTGTGGGACCCCCCGCCGACGAGGTGGACGACCTCGACCTCGTGCCCGGACAGCTCTGCCGCCTGGTGGATCACGGTCCGGTGACCGAGGGCGAGGCTGTCCAGGATGCAGCGGACATATTCGGCGCGGGTGTGCGGTACCGGCTGGTCGGTGCGCTCGCAGTAGGACGCGATACGGGCGGGGATGTCGCCCGGTGACACGAACGACGGATCGTTGGGATCGATGACGCAGCGCAAGGCCGCCACCTCAGCTGCGCGATCGAGAAGGGCAGGTAGATCGGAAGCACCAAGGTTCCAGGTACGCAGTGATTCGGTGAGCAGCCAGAGCCCCATGATGTTGCGCAAATACCGGACGGTGCCGTCGACACCAGCCTCATTGGTGAAGTTGGCGGCTCGTCCTTCCTCACTCAAAATCGGTGCGTCGACCTCGACTCCGGCCAGCGACCAGGTGCCACACGAGATGTAGGCGAACTTCTGGTCGGTGACGGGGATCGCGGCGATCGCCGACGCGGTGTCATGGGAAGCGACGGCTGTCACGGGGGTGCCCGTGAGTCGGCCGAGATCCAGCAGCCTCCCCGCGGGGCTACCCGGCAGTCGCAGCTCCGGGAAGATCTTGCGCGGGAGGCCGAGAGCGCCGATGAGCTCATCCGACCAGCCTCCAGTACGGGCTTGCCAGAGCCCGGTGGTGGAGGCGTTGGTCCATTCCGCCCCCCGTTCACCGGTGAGCCAGAAGGAGATCAGATCAGGAATCAGCAGGAAGGTGTCCGCCCGGGCCAGGAACGGCTCGGCCGCCAACTGATAGAGGGTGTTGAACGGGAGAAACTGCAAACCATTGATCTGGTAGAGCCGCTCAGCGGATATGCGCGCGTGCACCTTGTCGATCACCGCGGCGGTACGGCCGTCGCGGTAGTGGACGGGGTTGCCGAGCAGCCGGCCATCCTCGTCGACGAGCCCGTAGTCGACGGCCCATGAGTCGATGCCGACCGAAGCCAGGCGGTCGGACTCGATGCGTGTGAGCCCGTCGACGATGTCGCGGTACAGGCCCAGCACGTCCCAGTGCAAGGTCCCGTTGACGTGGACCGGCCGGTTGGCGAAGCGGTGCACCTCGGTGATGTCGAGCCGGTCAGGCCCGACGTCCGCCGTGATGACGCGCCCACTGGACGCGCCGAGATCAACCGCGGCGAACGTGGTCATCTGAGGAATACCTCCAGCGTGCGGGGGCCGTGGACTCCCTCGACCCGGGACAGTTCGATGTCACTGGTGGCCGAGGGCCCCGAGATGAACGTCAAGGGACGCGTCAGGTCGAGGCGTGCCAGGGCTTCCGGGACGTCGGCGGCGATCTGGTCGGGCGTGACGACGACCAGGTGATGGTCGGGAACGAGGGTGAGTGCCCGGCGTCCCTGACGGGGCCCGTGGTCCAGCACGATCGTTCCGGTCTCGGCGATCGCGACAGCGCAGCCGGTGATCACGCCGGCGACGGCCTCCAGGTCGTACGGCTCGGTGACCATGCGGTCCGCGAGTCCGGTCATCCACTCGGCCGGGAGGTCGGGCGGTATCACGTACGGTCCTTCGCGTAGCGCGTTGAGCAGGGCCTCGGGGAGTTCGCCGACCGGCGCGTCGTGGACGATGGCGCGGTAGTCGGCGAGCCGTTCGGCCAGCAGCTCGCGGAGGTCATGCTCGTGATGGCGGATCAGGTAGCCGCGAGTGATCTGGTCGTACTCGGCTGCCGGATCGCCAACGCCGGAGTCGGCTGCGGGATCGTCTGCGCCGGAACTGCGGAGCCGGTCCAGGATGGCTTGGCGTGCGCTGGTCAACGGCCTTCCTTCCACCATTGGCGGAACGACTGGGCGGGCGGGACGGGCAGGTCACGCGTATCCGCCCAGGCCCTGGGCACCCGGACGTGACGGGCGAACCGCCGCCCCCGGATAGCGGCTTGCTGTACGGCGGCCAGCCGCTTGGAAGTACGCAGGCTCCAAGCGGCGGCGCTCATCGCCAGCCGCTCGGGCGCCTTCTTGGGTGCCCGGGCCCGCAGGTGGACGAGGATTCGAGGAATGTCGATGGCGACGGGGCACACCTCATAACACGCTCCGCACAGAGACGACGCGAAGGGAAGTGAGGCATCGACGTCAGACCCGATGCCCCTGATCTGGGGTGACAGGATCGCGCCGATGGGCCCGGGATAGGGCGAGCCATAGGCGTGCCCGCCTGCGCGCGCGTAGACGGGACATACGTTGAGGCAGGCCGAGCAGCGGATGCAACGCAATGCCTCGCGTCCCACGGGATCGGCGTTGATGGCGGTCCGCCCGTTGTCGAGCAGCACGAGATGGAACGCCGACGGCCCGTCTCCGGCATGCACCCCGGTCCAGGCCGAGGTGTAGGGATTCATCCGTTCCGCAGTCGAGGAGCGGGGGAGTACCTGCAGGAAGACCTCGAGATCGCGGGCGGTCGGCAGGAGCTTCTCGATGCCCATGACGGTGATGAGAGTGTCCGGAAGCGTCAGGCACATGCGGCCGTTGCCCTCCGACTCGACCACCAGGACGGTGCCGGTCTCGGCGATCGCGAAGTTCGCGCCTGAGACTGCGACCTTGGCCGATAGGAACTTGGCCCGCAGATGCCGCCTCGCGGCCTCGGCCAGCGCAGCGGGCTCATCGGTGAGGTCGGCCGGTGCCGACGGCATTGTCCGCTGGAAGATCTCGCGGATCTCGGCCCGGTTTTTGTGGATGGCGGGGACGAGGATGTGCGACGGCCGGTCGTCGCCGAGCTGGACGATGAGCTCGGCGAGGTCGGTCTCGTACGCGGTGATGCCACGCTCGGCGAGCGCCTCGTTCAGCCCGATCTCCTGCGTGGCCATGGACTTGACCTTGACCACCTCCCGCTCGCCGGTCTCCTCGACCAGCCGGGCGACGATGGCGTTGGCCTCGTCGGCATCACGCGCCCAGTGCACCGTCCCACCGGCCGCGGTGACCTTCTCCTCCAGCATCCGCAGGTAGTGGTCGAGATGCCGCAGCGTGTGATCCTTGATCTGCCGAGCCGACTCCCGCAGCTCCGCCCAGTCGGGCAGCTCGGCGACGGCCCGCTCCCGCCGCTCCCGGATCGTCCCGGTGGCGTGGGCGAGGTTGGCCCGCAGCCTGGTGTCGGCGACCGCCTCGCGAGCCGCCTTCGGGAACGAGGGCAGCCCGACATAAGTAGGCATCCTCCCCGCGTCGCCTGGGGCGGTCATGTTGTGCTCGCCAGGATTTCGGCCAGGTGCATGACGCGGACGCCGCTGCGTTGGCGGGTGAGCGTGCCGCCTATGTGCATGAGGCAGGAGTTGTCCACGGCGCAGAGCACCTCGGCTCGGGTCTGCTTGACGGCGGCGACCTTGTCAGCGCACATGGCCGCCGACACGTCGGCGTTCTTCAGGGCGAACGTGCCGCCGAAGCCGCAACATTCGGTTGCGTCGGGGAGGTCGACCAGCTCTAGGCCGTCGACCTCCCTGAGCAGCTGTTGTGGCCGGTCGCCGAGCTTCAGCATCCGCAGGCCGTGGCAGGTCGGGTGGTAGGTGACCCGATGCGGGAAGACCGCGCCCACGTCGGTGACGCCTAGGACGTCGACGAGGAGTTCGGAGAGCTCGTGAACGCGTGGGGCGAGCGACTCCGCGCGTTTGCCCAGCTTTGGTCGTCCGGCCTCGTGGGCGACAGTGCTGTGCCAGTCACGGACCATCGCGGCGCAGGAGCCTGATGGAACGACGATGGCGTCGTAGCCTTCGAAGGTTGTCGTGAACGCTTCCACCAGGGGGAGTGCGTGGTGGGGGTAGCCGCTGTTGAGGTGCATCTGGCCGCAGCATGTTTGGGCTAGCGGGAAGTCCACCTCGTGCCCTAGGCGTTCCAGGATGGTGACGACAGCCTTGCCCGTTTCCGGGAAGAGCGTGTCGTTCACACAGGTGACGAAGAGTGCGATCTTCATCAGCGGAGGAACGCCGCCGCGACTCCGGCGTCGACTGGGACGTGGAGGCCGGTGGTGTGCGTGAGGTCGCCGCCGGTGAGCGCGAAGACCGCGTTGGCCACGTGCTCTGGGAGCACCTCGCGCTTGAGGAGCGTCCGTTGGGCGTAGAACTCGCCCAGCTTCTCCTCCTCGACGCCGTAGACCGCCGCACGGTTGGCGCCCCAGCCGGACGCGAAGATGCCCGAGCCGCGGACGACGCCGTCCGGGTTGATGCCGTTGACGCGGACGCCGTGTTCACCGAGCTCGGCGGCGAGCAGGCGGACCTGGTGGGCCTGGTCGGCCTTGGCGGCGCTGTAGGCCACGTTGTTGGGGCCTGCGAAGACCGCGTTCTTGGACGAGATGTAGACGATGTCGCCGCCCATGGCCTGGTCGATCATGATCTTGGCGGTCTCCCGGGACACCAGGAACGAGCCGCGGGCCATGACGTCGTGCTGGAGGTCCCAGTCAGCGATGGTGGTCTCGAGGAGGGGTTTCGACAGGGAGAGGCCGGCGTTGTTGACCACCAGGTCCACCCCGCCGAAGGCCAGGACGGCGGCGGCCAGGCCCGAGCGGATGTCGTCCTCGCTGGTCACGTCGGCTGCCACCGCGATCGCCACGTCGGTCCCGCCGAGCTCGGCCGCGACCTTCTCCGCCGACGTGAGGTCGCGGTCGGCGACGACCACGCAGGCGCCCTCGGCTGCGAGCCGCCGGGTGGTGGCCGCGCCGATGCCCGATCCGCCGCCGGTCACGAACGCGACGCGTGTCGCGAGCGGCTTGGGCTTCGGCATGCGCTGGAGCTTGGCCTCCTCCAGCGACCAGTATTCGATGCGGAACTTCTCGGCCTCGTCGATGGGCCGGTAGGACGAGACCGACTCGGCGCCGCGCATCACGTTGATCGCGTTCACGTAGAACTCGCCGGCCACGCGGGCGGTCTGCTTGTTCGCGCCGAACGAGAACATCCCCACGCCCGGCACCAGCACGATCGCGGGGTCGGCGCCGCGCATCGCGGGCGAGTCGGGGGTGGCGTGGCGCTGGTAGTAGGCCTCGTATTCCACCCGGTAGGCGGCGTGCAGCTCGCCCAGCCTCTCCTTGACCTGGTCGAGCGGTGCGTTCGCAGGCAGGTCGAGGACGAGCGGCGCGACCTTCGTACGCAGGAAGTGGTCTGGGCAGGACGTGCCGAGCGCGGCCAGTCGCGGGTGCTCGTCGCGGGAGAGGAACTCCAGCACGACGTCGCTGTCGGTGTAGTGCCCGACCTGGGGCCGGTCCGTGGACGCCATCCCGCGCAGCAGCGGGAACAACTCGGCCGCCCGGGCGTGCCGTTCGGCCTCCGGCAGCGGTTCGTAGCCAGAACGCACCGGCCCGAACGGGTCGGGACGTCCGTGCTCAACCAGGTACGTCTCGGCCGTGCGGATGATCTCCAGGGAGTTGGCCTGGCACTCGGCCGAGGTCTCACCCCAGGCGGTGATGCCGTGGCCGCCCAGGATCACGCCGATCGCCTGCGGGTTCTCCGCCTTGATCTTCGCGATGTCCAGCCCCAGTTGGAAGCCCGGGCGCCGCCACGGCACCCACGCGACCCGGTCCCCGAAGATCGCCTGAGTGAGCGCCGCGCCGTCGGCCGCCGTCGCGATCGCGATGCCGCTGTCGGGGTGGAGGTGGTCCACGTGCTCCGCCTCGACCAGACCGTGCATGGCGGTGTCGATCGACGGTGCCGCGCCGCCCTTCCCGTGCGCGCAGAAGTCGAAGGCCGCGACCATCTCGTCCTCGCGGTCCACCCCGGGGTAGACGTCCACGAGGGCGCGCAGCCGGTCCAGCCGCAGCACGGCCAGGCCCGCGGCGGTCAGCGTGCCGAGGTCACCGCCCGAGCCCTTGACCCACATCAGCTCCACGGGCTCGCCGGTGACCGGGTCGGTCTCGGCGCCCTTGGCGGAGGTGTTCCCTCCGGCGTAGTTGGTGTTGCGCGGGTCCGATCCGAGCGTGTGGCTGCGGTTCAGGAGTTCTTCGACGATGCTCATGGTCGTTCAGGCCCCCCATCCGGCCTGGGTGCCGCCGACGCGTTCGGCGACGATCTTCTCGAAGTAGCCCGACGCCTTGTACGCGGCGATCGGGTCGGCCGACAGCCCCTTGTCCTCGCGCCATTGCGCGAGCAGCGGGCGGACATCGGTGTTGTAGGCGTCCATGAGCACGGCGTTGGCGCCCAGCACGTCGCCCGTGTCCTGCGCTGCCTTCAGCGCGGGGGCGTCGACGAGCAGCGCCTTGGCCGTGGCCTCCTGGACGTTCATCACCGAGCGGATCTGGCCCTGGATCTTCGGCTCGATGTTGTGGCACTGGTCCAGCATGAAGGCCACCGCGGTCGCCGGGTCGAGCCCGCCGCCGCGGACGACCTCGTGCATGATCCGGAACAGCTGGAACGGGTCGGCCGAGCCGACCATCAGGTCGTCGTCGGCGTAGAAGCGGGAGTTGAAGTCGAACGCCCCGAGCTTCCCCGCGCGCAGCAACATCGCGACGATGAACTCGATGTTGGTGCCCGGCGCGTGGTGGCCGGTGTCGACGCAGACGACCGCCTTGGGGCCGAGGGCGACGCAGTGCGCGAACGAGGTGCCCCAGTCCGGCACGTCCATCGTGTAGAAGCTCGGCTCGAAGAGCTTGTACTCCAGCAACATCCGCTGGTGCTGGCCGAGCCGCTCGTACACCTCGGCAAGGGCGTCCGCCAGACGGTCCTGGCGGGTGCGGATGTCGTCCTGGCCCGGATAGTTCGTCCCGTCCGAGAACCACAACTTCAGGTCGCGCGACCCGGTGGCGTCCATGATGTCGACGCACTCGAGCAGGTGGTCGATCGCCTTGCGCCGCACGCCGGGGTCGGGGTTGGTGACCGAGCCGAGCATGTAGTCGTCGTCCTGGAAGACGTTCGCGTTGATCGCCCCGAGGCCGACCCCGAGCGAGCGCGCGTACTCCGCGAGCGCCGCGTAGTCGTCGACCTTGTCCCAGGGGATGTGCAGAGCGACGGTCGGGGCGGCGCCGGTGAACGCATGCACCTGAGCCGCGTCAGCGATCTTCTCGTACGGGTCGCGGGGCACCCCCCGCTGCGCGAAGACCTTGAAACGCGTGCCGGAGTTGCCATACGCCCACGAGGGCGTCTCGATCATCAAATCGTCCAGGCCGGCGATGCCGCCCGGCGGGGGGGTGCTGTCAGTCATCGTCTCTCATCCCCGAATCAGCGCTTCTAGTCAAGGTGGAAGACCTCGGTGAGCGGCACCATCCCGGTGTCGGGAGCGGTGCCGTCCAGGTCCTCGAAGTAGGGAGCCATCTCGTTCTGCCAGCGGGCGTTGACGTCGGTGGCGGCCATCCCGGCGAGCGCGGCGGCGAAGTCGTCGGTCTCGAGATAGCCGACGAGCAGGCCGTCCTCGCGCAGGAAGAGGGAGTAGTTGCGCCAACCGGTCTCACGGAGCGCGTCCAGCATCTCGGGCCAGACGCGCTCGTGAGCCCTTCGGTATTCCTCAAGCCGGTCTTGGCGGACCTTCAGGAGAAAACAAACCCGTCGCATGGGAGCCATCGGCCTCTAGAACCTCTAGAAGTCGAACTGGTCGATGTTCCCGGTGTTGAAGACGGTGGGCGGGCCGAGGATGACGACTCCGTCCTTGCCGATCGTCTTCTTGCCGAGCTTGCCGGCCTCGAACGTCTCGCCCTCCTTGCCGGTGATCTGCCCGGAGGCGAGCGCGCCGCCCGCGTACGCGGCCAGGAAGCCGAGGTCGGCGGGGTTCCAGAGCTCGAACTCCTTGACCGTGCCGTCCTTGACGAACTTGCGCATCTGGTTGGGCGTGCCGAGGCCGGTCAGCGCGACCTTGCCCTTGTACGGCGAGCCGGACAGGTACCGGGCCGCGGCGGCGATGCCGACGGTGGTCGGCGAGATGATGCCCTTGAGGTCCGGGTAGGACTTGAGCAGGCCCTGGGTCTCGGTGAACGACTTCTGGTCGTCGTCGTTGCCGTAGGCGACCTTGACGAGCTGGATGTCCTTGTACTCGGGCTTCTTGAGCTCGTCCTTCATGAACTCGATCCAGGTGTTCTGGTTCGTGGCGTTCGGCGTCGCCGACAGGACCGCGATCTTGCCCTTGTTGCCGATCTGCTTGGCGAGCAGCTGGACCTCGGTGCGGCCGATGTCCTCGGCGCTGGCCTGGTTGATGAAGACGTCACGGCCCGCGACGGCGGCGTCGGAGTCGTAGGTGACGACCTTGATGCCCGCGTTACGTGCGTTCTTGAGCGCCGGGACGACCGCGTTGGAGTCGTTGGCGGAGATGACGATGACGTCCTGCTTCTGCTGGGTCAGGGTGTTGATGTAGGACACCTGGCTGGAGGCGCTGGCGTCGGACGGGCCGACCTCCTTGCTCTCGCCCTTGAACGCCGAGACGGCGTCGGCGCCGCCCTTGTTGGCGATCGTGAAGTAGGGGTTGTTGATCTGCTTCGGCAGGAAGGCGATCTTCAGCCCGGACTTGAGCGGCGCGTTGGGGTTGGCGCTGGCGCCGCCGCCCGCCGCCGGAGCCTCGGTCTTCGCGTCGTCCTTCGTGGTTCCGCCGCAGGCGGTGAGCAGCACGCTCGCCACGGCCAGTGCCGTGAGCTTTGGCAAAAGTGACATCAGACGGACGTTCCTTCCATGAGGGGTGGTGGTGTGACCGTCCGGGACTTGCGATTCCGGACGAGCGTGGCGAGGTTGGGAGCGAGTACGGAGGAGATGAGCAGGAGGCCGGTCACGAAGTTGAGGACCTCGTTCGACACGTCGGCGAGGATGAGCGCGTTGCGCAGCACGCCGAACACCAGGACGCCGGTGAGGACGCCCGGGAGCGTGCCCCGGCCGCCGAAGAACGACACCCCGCCGAGCAGGACGGCCGCGACGACGGCCAGTTCCAGGCCGGTGCCGTTGTCGGCGCGGGCGCTGGAGTAGCGCAAGGTGTAGACGATCCCGGCCAGGGAGGCGAACACGCCGGACGCGACGAACAGCCAGAGCTTGATGCGCTTCACCCGGATCCCGGCGAAGTAGGCCGCCTCCTGGTTGTAGCCGAGCGCGAAGACCGACCGGCCGAGCGGGGTCGCGTGCAGGATCACCCCGGCGATCACGGCGAGGACAGCGACCAGCAGGATCGGCTTGGGGATCGGGCCGATGGAGCCGGTCGCCCAGCCGGTGTAGGCCTGCGGGAAGTCGGCCACGGCCTTGTCCCCGAGCACCACGTACGCCAGTCCTCGGTACAGGGCAAGGGTGCCGATCGTGACGGCCAGCGAGGGGAGCCCGAGCCGGGTCACCAGCAGCCCGTTGACCAGGCCGCAGACGGCGCCGACGACGAGCGCGATCGCGAAGATCGACTCGAGGGTGAGGCCCGCGTCCCAGAGCGTGCCGATGATCGCGCTGGTCAGGCCGAGTGTCGAGGCCACGGACAGGTCGATCTCACCGGTGATGACGACGAGGGTCAGCGGGATCGCCATGAGTGCGATCTCCGAGACGTCCAGCAGGAGGAACGACATGTTCGACGTGCCGGCGAAGCCCTCCACGGTGAGGGAGGCGACCGACCAGGAGCCGATCAGCAGCACCAGCAGCGCGCTCTCCCACGACATCAGCCTGTTCTTCACATCGTTCATCGGGTCACCTCCGCGACCATCGGGGCGGTGTCGACGTTCATCGGGTTGCCTCCGCGACCGTGTTCATCGGGCCGCCGCCGCGGCCATCGGGGGTGGTCTCGACGGACCGTTCACGGCTCTTCTTGCGCAACCGTGCGGCGAGCCGCAGCGCGAGCAGCCGGTCCAGGACGATCGCGGCGAGCAGCAGCGCGCCGTTGATGGCGTACTGGGCGAGCGAGTCGACCTTCAGCACGGCCAGGGCGCTGCTGATCGAGGTCAGCAGCAGCGCGCCGAGCGCCGCGCCCCATGCGCTGCCGACGCCACCGGAGATCGCCACGCCGCCGACGACGGCCGCGGCGACCACGTCGAGTTCCTTGCCGGTGGCCACGGTGGCGTCGAGCGTGCCGAACCGCGCCGCCCACAACACTCCGGCGAGTCCCGCGATCGCCCCGTTCAGCACGAACACCGTCAGCAGGCGCCGGGTGACCGGAACGCCGGCCAGGACCGCCGCGTCGGGATTCGAGCCGATCGCGTACAGCTCACGGCCCGACCGGAGGTTCGCAAGCCCCCAGCCGACGGCGGCCAGCACCGCCAGGGTGATCAGCGGCAGCACCGGCATCCCGAGGATCTTCGCGGTGCCGAGGGACAGGAAGCCCGAGGGCATGTCGGCCGCGTTGACCTGGCGGCCACCGGCGAACCAGTAGTCGACACCGCGGATCACGTACAGCGTGCCGAGCGTCGCCACGAGCGCCGGGATCCGGAAATAGGCGACCAGGGCACCGTTGACGACACCCCATACCGCGCCGAGCGCGATGCACGCGATGGCCACCACGATCACCGGCAGGCCCTTGTGGTCGGCCAGCAGCACACCCGCCATGAACGCGGACAGTCCCGTGATCGAGCTGACCGACAGGTCCACGTTCCGGGTGATGATCACCATGGCCTGGCCGATGGCCAGCAGTCCGATGATCGAGGCGTTGAGCAGGATGTCGCGGAAGCTGTCGAACGAGAGAAACCCGGAGTTGGCCAGCCCGGTGACGACGAACAGCAGGACCGTCGCGCCGACGATGCCGAGCTCGCGGATCCGGCCCAGGCGTTCCAGGGTGCCGTTCATGCGCGCGACGTTCACGTGCGTGGCGTTCACGCTGCGGCCTCCCCGCGTCCGGTGGCGGCGGCCATGACCTTCTCCTCGGTGGCGTCGGCCCGGGCGATCTCGGCGGTCAGCCGTCCCTCGTGCATGACGAGGATCCGGTCGGCCATGCCGAGCACCTCGGGCAGGTCGGACGAGATCATCAGAACGGCCAGGCCCTCGGCGGCCAGGTTCGACAGCAGGCGATGGACCTCCGCCTTGGTCCCGACGTCGATGCCCCGGGTCGGTTCG
Organism: Actinomadura sp. 6N118; assembly: GCF_044326415.1. Classification (NCBI taxonomy): domain Bacteria; kingdom Bacillati; phylum Actinomycetota; class Actinomycetes; order Streptosporangiales; family Thermomonosporaceae; genus Actinomadura; species Actinomadura sp. 6N118. Next base: position 95,184 of record NZ_JBIRAZ010000030.1, read on the forward strand.
TCGACGATGAGCACCTTCGGGCCGGTCGACAGCCACTTGCCGAGGACGACCTTCTGCTGGTTGCCGCCGGACAGGACGCCCACGGCGTCCGACAGGCGGGAGTACTTGAGCTGGAGGCGCGTGGCCCAGTCGGTGGCGAGGGCGCGTTCGGCCGAACCACGGATGATCGGGCCGCGCCGCAGCCGCTTCATCCCGGTGACCGCCATGTTGCGCTCGATCGACAGCTCCATCACCAGGCCCTGCTGCCGCCGGTCCTCGGGCACCAGCGCGACACCGGCGGCCATCGCGGTCGTCGGTGACCCCGTGCGCAGCGGCTTGCCCTCGACCGCCACTGACCCGGCGTCCCAGCGGTCGACGCCGAAGATCGCCCGGGCGACCTCGGACCGGCCCGCGCCGACCAGCCCGGCGAGCGCGACGATCTCGCCCCGCCGCACGTTGAACGAGACGTCGGTGAAGACGCCCTCGCGGGTCAGCCGGGACACCTCCAGGGCGACCTCGCCCGGGTCGACCGCCACCTTCGGGTAGAGCTCGGTCAGCTCGCGGCCGACCATGCGCTGGACGAGGTCGTCCTCGGTGAGGTCGGACACGGTCTCGGTGGCGATCCAGGCGCCGTCCCGCAGGATCGTCACGCGCTCGCAGAGCGAGAAGATCTCCTCCAGCCGGTGCGAGATGAACAGCAGCGCACAGCCCTGGGACGCCAGCGTTCGGGCCACGGTGAACAGGCGATCGACCTCGCGTCCGGTCAGCGCCGCCGTCGGCTCGTCCATGATCAGGATCTTGGCGTCGCGGGAGATCGCCTTGGCGATCTCGACGACCTGCTGGTCGGCGATCGACAGGCCGCGCGCGGGCCCGGCCGGATCCAGCACCACCCCGAGCCGGGCGAAGAGCTCCTCGGCGGCGGCGTTCATCGCGCCCCGGTCGAGCCGGCCGAACGCGCCGCGTGGCTGGCGGCCCATGAAGATGTTCTCCGCGACCGTGAGGTCGGGGAACAGCGTGGGCTCCTGGTAGATCACCGCGAGCCCGGCGTGCTGGGCGTCGGCCGGGCTGTGGAAGACCACCGGTTCGCCGTTCAGCAGGACTTGGCCGTCGTCGGGGCGGTGCACACCGGCGAAGGTCTTCACCAGCGTGGACTTGCCCGCCCCGTTCTCCCCGGCCAGTGCGTGGATCTCCCCCGCGAACAGGCTCAGGCGGACCCCGCGCAGAGCCTTGACCGCGCCGAACGACTTGCTCACGTCGGCAAGCGCCAGCACGGGCGTCGGATCGCTCACCTGCGGCCTCCTGGTCTCATCTCTGGGTCCCTTAGGTAAAAATCGTTTTAATTCCGAATGTGGTGTGGACAGTAGATGTGAGCTGGGACACCAGTCAAGACCCGGAGAGCAAAGAGACCTAACCGATTGACACGTTTTACTTCGCGCTCCGGCATGTGGCATGCTTCACCCGTTCACCCACGGACAGCCAGCGAGGGCCCATGGCGAGCAGTGATCCCGACCACCGCGACGGGACGATCGGCATCAAGGAGGTCGCGCTCGCCGCGGGGGTCTCACCCGGGACGGTCTCCAACGTGCTGAACCGGCCCGAACGAGTCGCGGCCGGCACCCGCGCCCGCGTCATGCAGGTCATCAGCGAGCTCGGCTTCGTCCGCAACGGATCGGCCTCCAGCCTCAGGGCGGGTCAGGGCAAGCTCGTCGGCCTGATGGTGCATGACCTGGCCAACCCGTTCTTCACCGCGCTGGCCGCGGGCGTCGAGGACCTGATGAGCGAACGCGGCTACGCGGTGATCCTCTGCAGCTCCGCGACCTCGGTCGAGCGCGAGGACAGGAACGTGCGGATGCTCGCCGAGCAGGGTGTCCGCGGCGTCCTGGTGACCCCGGTGCAGGACGGCCGCGACCGGCTCAAGCTGCTGCACGAACGCGGCATCGGGACCGTCATGCTCGACCACGCCGCCACCCGCCCGCAGCAGTGCTCGGTCAGCGTCGACGACATCGCCGGCGGGCAAACGGCCGTCGCCCACTTGCTGGACCAAGGAGCGCGCGACATCGCGTACGTGTCCGGGCCGCTGACGATCCGCCAGTGCGCCGACCGCCGCGCGGGCGCGCTCAAGGCGGTCAGGCAGATCCCCGGCGCGACGCTGCGCGAGGTCGAGGCGTCCGACCTGACCCCCCGTTCGGGCCAGGAGGCCGCCGAACATCTGCTGGCCGAACTCCCCGACGCGATCTTCTGCGCCAACGACCTGCTCGCCATGGGAGTCCTGCGGGCGCTCCTGCAACAGGGCGTCCGCGTGCCCGAGCGGGTCCTGCTGATGGGCTACGACGACATCGAGTTCGCGACGGCCTCGGCCGTCCAGCTCACCTCGATCCGCCAGCCGACGTACCAGCTCGGACGGATCGCCGCCGAACTCCTCCTCGAGGAGTGCGACAACCCCGACGACCACGCCCACCAGGAGATCCTCTTCCAGCCCGAGCTGGTGATCCGCGAGTCCACCACCCGCTGACCTGGGCGCGCTAGTCCACTGACTCCTTCAGGACCTTGTGCTTGGGGCGGGCCCTGAAGCCGTCCATGGCGCCCCTGTAGGTGGGATCGGCCAGCTGGTTGGTGGCCGACTTGTTTTCGGGTGACGCCGGGATGGACTGGCCCAGGAGCTCCGTCACAGAGATCGCCTGAAGCCTGTCGAGAAAGGCGCCGATGCCGGGGTATTTGGCGTTCATCTTCTTCAGGACCCCAAGCCTCTGCAGCAGGTCGAGCCGCGTGAGCCTGTCGAGCAAGCGGGCCAGTTCAGGGTCGGATCCACCCTGGCCGGCACCGTGCGCAGCGGAAGTGGGCGCGGGCGCAGCGGGAATGCCGCTGGCCGCGACAGCGACGCCCGGCAGCGCCGCTGGCAGCGCAGTGGTGGCCACGGCGGTGGCCAAGAGCAGGCCCGCCACGCGAAGGGAACCCTTCATGCTGGTGCTTCCTCTCTTCGACAGGTGAACATCAGCGATCCTCACCGGCACCCTGGCAGCCCCAGCCCGGGCGAACCACCGCCCAACCCAATCCACACCGAATCCTGGCCCGGAGAAGAGGGCCACAGCCTGGCGCCACAGTCTGGTACGGCCGACAGCGACCAGTTTTCCGGACTGGTGGTGTCCATCCATGCGAGAGGACCCACCGGGAGAGGATGAACGGTTGAGCACCGACGTAATAGGTAATGAGAAAGGGCGAATGACGCCCAAGCAGGCATGGGTGTTGGGGCTCGCTTCTTTGGCGTCGTTCATGATGGCCCTGGACAGCATGATCGTGACCACGGCGCTGAGCACGATCCGGCAGGATCTGACGGCATCGCTCGAATCACTTGAGTGGACGGTCAACGCGTACAACCTGACGTTCGCGGTGCTGCTGCTGACCGGAGCGGCACTGGGCGATCGGTTCGGGCGCCGGCGGATGTTCGTCGCCGGCCTGGCGGTGTTCACCGTCGCGTCGGTGGCCTGCGCGGTGTCCCCGAACATCGGGTCGCTGATCGCGGCCCGGGCGTTGCAGGGTGTCGGCGCCGCGATGGTGCTGCCGCTGTCGCTCACGTTGATCAGTGCGATGTTCCCGCCGAGGCAGCGGGGCAAGGCGATGGGGTTGTATCTGGGCCTGACGGGCCTGGCGACGTTCGGCGGCCCGTTCATCGGTGGTGTCATCGCCGAGGGGCTGGCCTGGCAGTGGATCTTCTGGCTGAACCTGCCGCTCGGCCTGATCACGATCATGCTCACGGCGCGGCGCGTGGACGAGAGTGTCGGCCCGAACAGCCGGTTCGACCTGGGAGGGGTCGTGCTCGTGACGCTGGGCGCGTTCGGCATCGTCTGGGGTCTGGTGCGCGGGAACGCGGCGGGTTGGAGCAGCGCGGAAGTCGTGGGCGCGCTGGTGCTCGGAGTCGCGCTGGTGGTCGCCTTCGTGCTTTGGGAGCAACGGACGAAGGCGCCGATGTTGCCGATGCGGTTCTTCCGGGTGAGGGCGTTCGCCACGGCCAACCCGGCGAACTTCGCCGTGTTCGCTTCGCTGTACGGGACGTTGTTCTTCCTCGCGCAGTACTTCCAGACCGTGCTCGGTGAGGGGCCGTTCGGTGCCGGCCTGCGGCTGATGCCGTGGACCGCGACGCTGATGGTGTGCGCGCCGATCGCCGGCGCGCTGGCCGACAGGATCGGGGAGCGGGTGTTCGTGGTCGGCGGCCTGCTGCTCCAGACGGTCGGAACGGGCTGGATCGCCGTGGTCGCCGACACCGACACCGGCTATCTCGAACTGCTGCCCGCGCTGATCGTCGGCGGGGTCGGTCTGACCATGGCCATGCCCGCGGCACAGAAGGCGGTCGTCGGAGCGGTGCAACCACAGGAGATCGGCCAGGCATCCGGCGCGTTCATGATGCTGCGGATCTTCGGCGGTGTGTTCGGCGTCGCCGTCGCCGTCGCCATCTTCGCGAGCGTGGGTGGCTACGCGTCAGCCGAGGAGTTCAGCGAGGGCTTCGCGGCGGCGATGGGCGCGCTCTCGGCACTCGCGTTCATCGGCATGCTCGTCGCGCTCGGCATACCGGCCAAACGACCGGTTGCCATGACAGCGCCACCACAGGCGACAGCCGCCGGCGTCCGCGACACCGCATCGCCGGACGTGGCCGGGCGATCCGCGTGAAGCCACGCCTTGTCGATCCGTAGGCCAGCGAGTGTGGTGGTCTCCGGCTTGATCGCACGGATCGCTTCACGGGCGCCCTCGCCTTTCCTCGTCGGATGAGCCGGAAGGATGGAACGGTTCGTACGGATGGGATGGGATGTGCGGGCTTCGGGCGAGTAGGGATATGAGTGCCATCCAGGCCTTCAGACGGCCGCGCGGGAGACCCGCAGATCTGCCGAACGGGTTCGCCGCGATCTTCGACGACCACTACGACGAGATCCACCGCTACGTGGACCGTCGGCTGGGCGCGGACACCGCCGATGACATCGCGGCGGAGACTTTCATGATCGCGTTCCGCAAATGGGACCAGTTCGATCCCGAGCAGGGGGCGGTGCGGTCCTGGCTGTACGGAATCGCGACCAGGCTCGTCAGTCGCCATCGCCGGAACGAGGTACGCCGCTACCGGGCGATGGCCCGGATGCAGCAGGACGCGCCAGAAGAGGAGGGCCATGAGGAGGCGGTGGCGGCGCAGGTGTCCGCCACCGCTGTGAGGGGGCAGTTGGGGGCGGCTCTGGCGAAGTTGTCCAGCGGGCAGCGGGATGCGCTGCTGCTGGTCGCGTTGGCCGACCTGACCTACCCGGAGGTCGCGCAGGCGCTTGGTGTGGAGTACGGGACGGTCGCTTCGCGGCTGAGCAGGGCGAGGAAAAAGGTACGTGAGGCGCTCGGGGGCGTCGATCCGATGACGGAGGGTCAGTGATGGACGAGCTGAAGATGCTGAGCGACGCGCTGACCGAGGAGCGGCCTGCTTCGCCGCAGACAAAGGAGGAGGTGTGGCGGCGGCTCACCAATGAGGCCACCAGGAAGCGCGCGGGCCAGGCTCGACCGTGGGCGGGCCAGGCTCGACCGTGGAGGCGCTCGACCCAGCCGCGCTTCAGGTTGGCGCTGGTCGCGGGGATGACCGCCGTCGCACTGGCAGCAGGTGGGGCGTATCACCTGTGGAGCACGCGACCGCTGTATAGCCCGGAACCGCTCGCAGGGCACAGTGGCCCTGCGGCCAACTTCATGCTGGCGGCAGCAAACGCGAAGGAACGCAACATCAAGGAAGGCCGCTACTGGTACACGCATCTGGTGGGGGGCCGAACAGCGGTCGTACGGTCCGCGCATGGCCCCTACACGGTCGAGGTCACGGGCGGCGAGTACCAAATCTCCGGTACGACTGACAACGCCCTGGGCAACGGTATGTCGTCCAGGGGTTGGAGCGACGAGGAGCACGAGATCGGCGTGCGGCCGGTGAGCCCGGAAGACCGGAGGCTGTGGGTCAAGGATGGCCGTCCCGGCCCCACCGTGAGCCACGGACCGACCGGAGGCATCGGGGTCGACGGGCGTCCTACGCTGGAGGAACGCGGTGTCGAGGCATCGGGACAGTCCGAGAGGGGCCCGGTGATCGGTGAGGGCGCGCATCTCGACTTCGATGTGGAGACCGCACGGAAGTTGCCGGCCGACCCGTCCAAGCTGCGTGCGTGGCTGCTGAACTACGCCACGAAGTTCGACCACAGGCGGCTCAAGGACCCCGACCTCTACCTGTTCACGCGCGCGTCGATGCTGCTCATCGAACGGCCGGTGTCCGATCGGGTGCGCGTCGCCACGTACCGGATCCTGGCGAGCCTCAAGGGCGTCCAGATCGTGACCGCGACTGATCCCATGGGCAGGAAGGGGCAGGCCATCGCGATGCGGCAGACCGACACCGCGTTCGGGACGCTGGAGTGGCAATTGTTCATCGAACGGACGACTGGGCTCCTCACCGCGAGCCAAGCCGTGGTGGTCACCCCCGGGACGAAGAACGCAAACCTCAAGCCGGGCATCCGCCAGTTCTTCGAGGTCGTCAAGAGGGCCGAGTGGACGAACGCCGATCCCGAGTCTTTCTATCCGGCCTGGGTGAGGGAATTCGATCGCGGGAAACCGCCGCGCTGACTGGCGAGCAGCACTACCTCGCTACCGGGTGTGCGGAGGGCCCGGGAGCGAGACGGGGCCTGCTCGGCCGTTGGCGCTGGGCAGGGTGCCTGGGATCGGTGGCGGTCATGGCCTCTCCTGCCCTTCGTCGTTCCTGCTTGCATCATGGCTGCTGCTGGCCACGGGCCTGCTGTCGGCGCGGGGCAGGGGCGCAGGTGGGCCGCCGGCGGCGTGGGCGTCGAGGTCGGCGGCCATGTCCAGGCCGTGGACGAGGACGGCCAGTTCGGCGGCGTATGCTCGCCGCCTTTCTCTGGAAGAGTCAGCCGTGTCCATGGCTGGGGCGTTCTCGCCGGTAGTGGCTTTGTCGGCGGCAATGGTCGCGGCGCGCCATCGTTCTCGTGACCGTGATTCGGGCCAGCGTCCGGTGAGTGCTCCCTGACCGGGCGGAAGTTGCCAGCGTTCCGCCTGCACATCGCTCTCGGCCAGGGCCGTGGCCGTTGCGAGCGCCGCCTCTAGAGGGCCGCCGAGCAGGCGGTGGGCCAGCAGGAACGGCTGGGCAGCCAGCAGGCGGGTGGGGGAGTTGGGCGCCACGACGGCGTCCACTTCTCCATCCGTCCAGCCGATCGCGGCGAGTTCGCGGCGGAGCGCCTCCAGGAACTCTGCCGGCTCGGGCAGCGGGATCAGGCCGTCGAGCATCGCGTGCAGGCGCAGTGCTCGTGACTCGACTGCGGACGCCGTGCCGTCGGCGGCGGTGGCGAGGACGAGTTCGGCGATGGCGCGCGGGACGAACCAATGGGCGGCCTGTTCCTGGTAGAACGCAGCCAGGTGGGCCTGTTCAGGGCCGATCCGGTAGCGGCGGGGGGAGGTGGGGCGAGGGGTTTCGGCGGTGACGGCGCCGGCGCGCATCAGCCGGCCCAGCGCCCGCTGGACCTCGCCCTGTGAGGTCAGTGAATGCAGGTTGACCGCGGGGATACTGCGGTCGCTGATGAACGCCATGAGCGGCTTGAGTTCACGCATGATCTGCCACACATCGCGCGGCTCGCGGTGCCCCCCGTTCAGGAGCAGGATGAGCAGGCAACTCGGGGTCACCGGCGTCGCTGCCTGGAGCTGGCGTGCCAGCTCGGCGCCCACGGCACGGGTGGCCCTCCACCCGCTGGTGGGCGTTTCAGCCGCCTCGCAGCCCACGCCTATCGCATCGGTGCTTCGCCCGGTTGGGGATGGGCCGGTGCATTCCCGGACCGAGAACGGTGTGCCGAAGCAGATCCAGGCACGCCCACCGCGCAACCGCCGGCTGGTCCGGCATTGTCCGAACAGCCAGCGGCGTTTGGCGAGTCCGGCGTCCTCAGCGACCAGCCTCTCGGCATCGGGGAGGAGCTCGTAGGCGATGGTCACCGGCACCACGTAGGCATCACCGGACGGGCTGTCGTCCAGTACATCGACCAGATCGCGGATCAGGTCGTGCTGGAACGGGCGCAGCCGGCCAGTCCGTGAGCGGCCGCCCTCGGGATACCACTCCAGGTTGTATCCATGACGCACCGCGTACCTGAGGTAACTGCGTACAGCCAGCGCGTACAGGGGATCCCCGGCGAGGCTGCGCCGGATGAACACCGAACCCGCACGACGGCCCAGATGCCCGATGGGCCAGAAGGCCATGGTGTCCCCGGTGAACCGGACGGTCGGTGGGAGCCCGACTGCCCGAAGGGTCGTGGCCAGGACCATGGGATCGGCGTAACAGCGGTGCGCAGGCAGGAAGACCAGCGGGTGACGCTCGGCAAGGCGGCGGAGCTCGGCTGCCGCGGAACGTTCCGCTTGCAGATTCCAGCAGCACACCACCGGATGTGAAATCGCGTGCAGCAGGCGTGTGGCTCGCTCTTCCTGTGACGGGACCAGGAGCCGCAGGTAGATTTCGAGTTTCTCCTCGGCGTCACCTGTAGACAGCCCCAGCTGGGCGGCGAGCCCGGCGGCCTCGGCCTGGACCGCCGGAGCGCCGAGTACGTCCTTGATGACAGGTCCGAGACTGCTTCTCCTCATGGCCCCTTCCGTTCTCGACGCAGGACTGTGGGGACGACGCCAGATCGGCGCAGGCGCGGGGGCCTGCGCCGGCCCGTTCCACCGCATCCCGATAGACGGTTGCCTACTCTCGCGACATGAAAAGATACGGAGAGTGGTGAGGTTAGAACTTACCGGCACCAGGGCTTGCAGAGGGTCAACTGCGGGTGAGGCGTTGAGGTCAGGGTCTGCCCGGAGCTCCTGCAGCCGTTGTCGGGACCGGGATCACTGCTGCTGTATGAGGCTCTGGCAGAAGTCGTCACCGCAACCGCACTCGGCCACCAAGCGGAGATCCCACGCGCTGATGGCCAGCATGTTCTCGCCTTCCTCCTCCAGCAGGGCCACCAACTCGGCGACCAGGTCGGGGAAGACCTCACGAACGAGGGGATTCTCCTCCATGCGTGGACACTATTCCTGGTGTCCGCAACATTCCTGGTGTCCGCAACCCGCCGGCGCCAGGCCGCATCGTAGGTTGCGGTGGAGTCAATGCGGAGGTTGTTGTGAGCTGGGATGTGCTGGTGTTGAAGGCCCCCGGCGAAGTCGTCGGTGTCGATGAATTGCCCAAGGACTTCGACCCGGGGCCTATCGGCCCGTTGCGAGACGTGCAGGATCTGCTGCGGCGACACGTGCCCCTGATCGATCTGTCAGACCCGACGTGGGGCCTGGTGGAGTCGGCGACGACGTGGTGCCGATCGTCGTCGAGATCGGCCAGGTCCTCGGTTGCCGAGCCCTGGACGTCTCCTCGGGAGAGTTCCTTGACGGAGACATAACAGGATGGCGGGCGTTACCGTGACTCACACCGGATCCGGCAGGTCCATCGACGCGAGTTTGGCCGGGTCGATCAGGACCGTGATGCCGGCGATCCGGCCGTCCATGACGGTGAACGCGATGACCGAGAGCGGAGTTCCGTTCTCGCGCCAGGAGACGAACCCGGGCAGGCCGTTGACAAGCACCGCGCGCTCCCGCGCGACTGCGCCGGAGGACATCTGCGCGCCGGCGGCGACCTTGGTGGCGCCGAGGGTGACGACCACGCCGTCGGGGGTGTCGACGATCAGCTTCACGTCCGGGTCGAGCACGCGCAGCAGCCGCTCGAAATCGCCACTGACCACCGCCGCACGGAAGGCGTTGACCACCTCTCGCTGCTCCTGTCCGATGACCGCCTGCCGTTCGGTCACCTGCACCTTCCTGCGGGCGCGGCTGGCGAGCATCTTGGTGGCAGCGGTCGACTTGCCGAGTATCTGGCCGATCTCGTCGAACGGCACCCCGAACAGGTCGTGCAGAACGAACGCCAGCCGCTCACTCGGCCCGAGCGACTCCAGGACGACGAGCAGCGCGAGCCCGACCGAGTCGGCGAGCGCCACCTCGTCCTCAGGCGCAAGGCCATCGTCAACCGTCACCACGAGCTCGGGCAGCCGGTCGTCATAGGACGCCTCAGGGCGGGATTGGCGCGATCGCAGAACATCCAGGCTGATCCGGCCGACCACCGTGGTCAGCCAGCCGGCGAGGTTGTGGATGGTCGCTGCGTCCTGGCGGGAGAGCCGCAACCAGGCCTCCTGGACCACGTCCTCGGCGTCGGCGTGCGATCCGAGCATGCGGTAGGCGACCGCGCGCAGCCGGTCGCGCTGGCTCTGGAACGCCTCAGCCACCGGGTCCGTCGGGCTGGTGTCGGACATGTCGTTACCTTCCTTGGATCTGCTCCGTCATAGGTGATGACGGCCCCGGACGGGCACAGGTAACCGACGAAGGAGCAAGATCGATGCAAGCACGCATGAACGGCCCGGTGAATCCCGACGTGATGACGGCGATCCAGCTGCTCAACAAGGCGGTTCACGCCGGTGGCGCCGACCCTCTCGTGATCGAACTGGTCCACCTGCGGGCCAGCCAGATCAACGGGTGCAGCCCCTGCGTATTTGCCGGCGTCGCGTCGGCCAAGAAGCATGGGGAGTCCGACGAGCGCCTGCACAACGTGGTCTCCTGGCGCGAAACACCCTTCTTCACCCAGGCGGAACGGGCAGCGCTCGCGCTGGCCGAGGCCGCCACCCGGATCCAGGATGGCGCATCAGGCGTGACCGACGAAATCTGGGACGCAGCCGCCGCCCACTTCGACCAGAAGCAGCTATCCGCGATCATCCTGAACATCGCGCTGACCAACTTCTTCAACCGGCTCAACCACACCGTCCGGGAACAGGCCGGCAAAACCTGGTGACCCGGGCGGCCTGGCAGCTGGCCCGGCCCTTGGCAGCTCCTAGATGACCTCGAGGAGTGCGATGAGCGAGAACGTTGACGATCAGGTGTGCGGGGGTGGCGTGAGGAGGTCGGCAAAGCCGCCTGGTCCTTCAACCAGATGCAGGACGTGGGAGATCTAGGGCAGCAGGGCGATCGATGGCCGCGTGGGGATCAGGCGGCGGGACGGGGTGCGTACTCGTTCACATATTCCTGCTCCGACAGCCCCTGGATCGCCTGCATGATCTCGTCGGTGACCTCGCGGGACCTCCGGCCGCGCGGCGCGCCCGCGTTCCGTTCCGCAAAGCTCATTGGGGCACCGATCCGTACCCCGATGCGGCCGATCTTCGGTACGGCCCGGCCGCGCGGCTGGACCCGGTCGGTTCCCACGATCGCCACCGGCAGGACGGGAGCACCGGTGCGCAGCGCCAGTCGCGCCACCCCGGTGTGCCCTCGGTAAAGGCGCCCATCCGGGGATCGTGTGCCTTCGGGGTGGATGGCGAACACCCCATCGCCCTCCAGCACCCGAGCCGAGGTGTCGAGTGCTTCCAGCGCCGCGCGTCCGCCGGACCGGTCGACTGAGATGGCGCCGAGGCCGCGAAAGAAGCCGGCCATCGCCCTGCCTCGGACGCCCGAGCGCGTGAAGTACTCCTGCTTACCGAGAAAGCGCACCCGCCGTGGCACCACCAGCGGCAGAACGAAGGAATCCATGAACGCGAGATGGTTGGCCGCCAAGATGACCGGTCCCCGGCGGGGAACATGGTGCAATCCGCTGACGTGAGGTCGGAACATGACCCGCATCGCCGGGCCGAACACCACGTACTTCACCAACGGATACATCAGGCGCTCAACATCCATGGCCCGGGACACTACGGTCCGCGACCACGGCGGCGCGGTGGCGGCCAGTTACAAGATCACACGCCGGAAACATGTAGATCTCCGTACTTGCCCGCTCCTCAGACACACCTCGGGCAGCTCATGAGATCACGGGCGGCAAATAGCCTGGCCACCACGACAGCGGCGATCTCGTCCTGGATCCCAGGTGCCGGGGCCATCGAGTTTCCGGCCAATCCCGAACTCGAGGTCTCTGGCGTGGAAGTGAACATCCTTGACCCCGAAGGCCATCGTTCCTGTCTTTCGATGCCCCCACAGGGGGTGACTACTTTAAGTAGTGTGTTGAAAGCATTCCGCTGTTTCGACTGGAATTGCGGCCCTGTCCCCGCCTGAAAAGGAGCCACTTGTGCGTGTCCTCGCACGTTCCGCTGCTCTTGTCCTGGTTCCCGCCGCCATCCTGATGTTGACGGCCGCTCCCTCCTCCGCCGAGGTCGACCCGAGTGCGCTTGTCACGTGCGTCGCCGGCGACGTGGGCAAGGTCACGGCTCTCATCGATCCCTCGGCCCTCCAGGTCCCGGCTGAGGTACCGGTGGTGGGCTGCCTCCAGCCCTGATCTTCGTCGCTCGCGGAGAGCCCAGGTCGTCGTCGAGATGATCGGGGCTCTCCTGCGCCGTGGCGGGCACGTCCGTCTCCAGACCGGCACTGACGACAACTCGCTGAAGAACGTGCTGGCCGAAGCCGCGGGCGTTGAGGTCCAGGAGTTCGCCGACGGCAATGCGGCCGCGTTCGTCGCCCTGGCCGGGCCGCTGTCGGTCGATCACGTCATCCGCACCAGCCGAGACCCGCCACCGCACCGGCGCCGAGCAAAGAACGCGATCTATGACCACGGCCCTGGTCCTGGACGACATCACCCGGTTGAAGCTCCACAGGGAAGCCGACCAGGACGTGCTGGACCTCATCCGGGAGCTTATGAGCCTGCCCGTCGGAGAGCGCAGTCGCACGGATAAACCCGGTGACGTCGGCGATCACCGCGCGATAATGGCCGACGTGGAAGAGGTCGAGGTCGTCGTCGCCCATCACGAGTGCGCGACCTTGCGGGTCGGCGAGGTGTTCCTGAAGATCGACGCTGACCAGGCGCGTACCGACGTCGAGGTCGAGGCGATGGCTCTGGCGCCGATCCCGACGCCGCGGATCCTGTGGCGCAAGCCGCCCGTGCTCGCGCTCGCCGCCCTCCCAGGGAAGGCACTCGGCCGCCTGGGCGAACCGTCGACCGCGTCGTCGGCGGCGTGGGCCGCGGCGGGCGCCGCCGTACGCAAGCTGCACGAGGCACCGCTGCCGCCATGGCCCGGTCGAAGCCCCGACCAGGTCGCAGCGCACATCGACGGCGAATGCGAATGGCTCATCACCAACGGCGTCCTTCCCGCCGACGTGGTCACGCGCCACCGCCAGATCGCCGAGGCCGCACTCCGGCCATGGACACCGGTGTTCGCCCACGGCGACCTCCAGGTCACCCACGTGTTCACCGACGGTGACCAGATCACCGGCGTGATTGACTGGACCGAGGCGGCCCAAGGCGACGCCCTGTTCGACCTCGCCACCCTCACACTCGGACATCAGGAACACCTCGGCGACGTCATCGCCGGCTACGGCACCGACGTCGACCTCGAGGTGATCCGCGCATGGTGGTCGCTACGAACCCTGCGACCGATCCGCTGGCTGATCGAGCACGGCTTCGACCCCTCCGCGCCAGGCGGCGAGATCGACATGCTGACCTTCCAGATGTGAGGCCGCACGAGCCCGACCGCTACGAGTAGTCCTTAAGCCCCAGCCGCCAACAAAAGCTGGGAGCTGCCATCTATAGCTGGAGTCGCAAGCGGCAACTGGCACCTCGCCAGTGGAGTGGCCAACTGAAGTGGTGAGTCACGTTGTGACCCCCATCGATAGTGTCACCTGGCCTGGGCCGTATGCTGGGTGTTTGTGTCGGGTTCCCATCGATAGCTGTCACTGCTTACCAGAGGCAGTTGTCATCTCGCGGTTCTCAGTAGTCGGGCAGCTTATGAGCGAGGGCACAGGAATGCCTGATCCCGCCGAGGCGAAGTATGCCGAGCTGGTCGCCACCTCCCAGCAATGGGCAGCGGCGATCGTGTCCAACGATGCCACGCGTATCGCGAACTTCATGTCCGATGACTGGGTGATCGTCTCGGAGTCGGGCGTCGCATCCAAGGCGGACTTCCTGGCCTTGGTCGCCTCCGGTGAGCTGACCCACTCGGCAATGGACCTCGTCAGCGAGCCACGCGTTCGGATCTATGACGAGACCGCGGTTCTCACCGGGCGGGTGACCAACACCGCACACCACCAGGGCCACCGGTTCGACGCCGACGAGTGGACCACCGACGTGTTCGTCCACCGGAGTGGCCGCTGGCTGTGCGTCCTCAGCCACATCACCACAGCGGCATCGGCCTGAGCACACCCAGCGCGCGGCCCCATCGACCGAATCGCCGCGCTCTACGCCGAGCGACTGGCGACCGGAGGGCCGGATAGTCGATCACGGTGACAGAAAGCGCTGGCATGTGACAGGTATCGATGGCCGTCACACACGTCAGCCGTTGATGGCGAATCGGTTGCGCGAGTGGCGTTTAGAACGCATGTTCGACATGATGCGGGGTGTGAGGGTTTACAACGAGCGGATCACGGGTGTGCAGACCGATCAGATCGGCAGACCGTTGCGGTGGACGTGGCGACGTCGCGTCTACCAGGCCGGGCCGGTGCTGGACTACTGGGTCACCACCCGTGATTGGTGGCGTGAGGAGGTGTCCCTGGCCGGCGGGGAGTCACAGCAGATCCGCCACTGGCTGGTAGAGGCTTCCAGTAGCGGCGGCTCCGGGCAAGCCGAACTGGCGTTGGACGAGGCGTCCATGACCTGGCGGCTCATCGGGCTGGTCGACTGACCCGTGCGGTTCGAAGGACACCTCTACTGCCCACCCCTCGTCTGGCTGTCGGGCGTTCAGGCGCATGGGTATCTGCTCGCCTGGGTCAAGCACGAGAACACAGGGGAGTGGCGCGGTGTGGTCACCTGGACGCGGGTCAGTGGAGACAAGATGAACTACCAGCGGCTGGTCATCACAGCCGAAGCGAGGGGACTTCGCCCAATGGAAGCACCCGCCGCGTACGCCGGTGTGCCGCGGCTGCTGCTGACTACATCTGGCGCGATTAAGGCGCTGGCTACCGATTCTGGTCGAGGCGGGAGGCGTCTGAGCGAGGGTTTCTGACGTGGGCGTCCTCAGGGGGACGCCCACGTCACTTCTTCGGCTATCCGACCTTTGCGACGGCGTAGTTCACGCCTTGAGTTGTCATTCCGTTGGTGAAGTACGAGAGGTGGGCGATGAAGTTGCCGGTGCTGCCCTGGCAGACGAAGTCGTCGCGCACGCAGTAGTTCTGGATGCGGGAGCTGTAGGTGTTGAGCGCACCCAGGGGGCGGGGCGGGGGGTTACCCGACTGCTTGCCCGGCTCGAAGGTGCCGACGTTGAACGGCTCGCCTGCCCGGAAGCGAATGTCACCGAACATCACGATCGCGGCGATCCGGCTGCTGGCCGCGGAACTGACCGTGCCCTTGTCCGCGCCCCAGATGCGGGCGGAGGTCGCGGCCAATGCATCGCCGACCACGCCCGCGCCCTGCGAGTAGCCCAGCAGGATGTACTTCTGGTTCGGGCACGCCTGCGTCTCGGAGTTGAGGGTGCTGATCAGGTTGCCGACTCCCACGGGTGCACTGGTGTTGAACGAGGGCTGGGCCGGATAGGTCAGCTCGGTGTACTTGGCCTGGCCGGGAAACTTCTGCAGGATCAGGTCGCCCATCGGCTTCTGTAGCCAGCTTCCTTCCTGGGGTTCCCAGGTGCCGCGGGCGGAGATGACGCTGACCGCCTTACACTCGGCCGCGGCGGCGGGCACCGCGGTGACGGTGGCGACGCCTCCGGCGGCCAGGGCCATGGCGGCGGCGCCCGTCAGGATTCGCCGGCCGGATCTGTGAGTGACGGACCGCATGACGCGGCTCCTTCCGCTCGGGGTGGGGATTCGGCCGAAGTGTCGCGACGACGCCAGCGCCGTACTACGCGTCCAACTGAGCGAATAAGCCTTGGCCATTTGTCATGAACAGCCACCTTCGCCGAGATGGCGAGCGCGTTGTCAGCTCGCCGCTAAGGGAAGCGTCGCGTTTTGCGCATGGGGCCTATTGGAATCTCAGCCCGGTTTGTAGCGAGCCGCACGGACGCTGCCGCGGTGTAGAGCGCGAGCCGAAGCTGACCCTCCCGGATAGCGCGTGCACCTGCGGTGAGCTCACTTGGCGGGCTGGCGTTGATTACGACCTGTTAAGCGCTGACACGTATGGCTGTTGAGATCTGCCGATCTGGATCCGGCTGTGCTGCGGGTTGGTGGGGTCATGGGGGTGGTTGTGCCGGGGTGGGGGCGTGCCTGTAGGCCCGGCGCTGGGGGTGCGCCGGGCTACTACAGGGCTGGGGGTGTGCGGGGTGGTCAGGCCGCGTGGTCGTGCCAGGGGTTGTCGGCCTGGACGGGTCTGCCGTGTCTGGATCTGGCGACCTCGTCAGGTGGCAGTGCCCGGTATCGGTAGCGGCCGTCGTCGGTGGTGGTGATGTGTATCTGGTGGGGGTGGGTGTGTTTCCAGCGGTTGTGCCAGCCGCAGCATAGGGCGAGTTTGTCGATGTCGGT
>NZ_JBIRAZ010000031.1:0-111293 GCF_044326415.1 Actinomadura sp. 6N118
CCCCCCCCCCCCACCCCGCGCGCCCCCCCCCCCGCCCGGCCAACTGTCGTCGTTCACCTGCTACACCGAGATGACGCCGCCGAAGAGGACCCATTGGTCGGGTTCATCGTGGCCCGCAACGTAGGGAACGCGGTCGTACGGAATTCCGTACGGCGTCGGCTCCGTCACCTCGTACGCGGGCACCTCGATCGACTTTCGCGGGGTAGCCTGCTCGTAGTGCGTGCCAATCCCGCCGCGGGTAGGGCACGCCATGACGAACTGGCCGCGGATCTCGAGTCGGCACTCGACCGGCTGCTGCGGCCCGCGTCCAAGGGACGGAAATGACGAGCCAGCCAGAGGGGTACGTCCCCTCGCCGCACGAGGTCACGAGGCCGAGCCTCGCGGCGCGTGGGTTGATGCTCCTCGTCCGTGCCTACCGCCGCTTCTTGAGCCCTCTGCTCGGACAGCAGTGCCGCTTCCAGCCCAGCTGCAGCGCGTATGGCCTGGAGGCCCTCCAGGTGCACGGCGCCCTGCGGGGCACCTGGCTGACGGTCCGCCGGATCGGCCGGTGCCAGCCCTTCCACCGGGGCGGGTACGACCCCGTACCGCCCCATCGAGGGGACGCACCTTCGAAGACCTCCGGCCGCGACGAGAGCGGCCCCGCCCTAGCAGAGCCCAAGGAGCTGCCCGGTGCTTGATCCGCTATACAAGGTCGTTGCTCAGCTCATCGTGTGGATTCACACGGGTCTGAGCTCCATTGGCATTGACAAGGACAGTGGATGGGCCTGGGGCGGCGCCATCATCCTGCTGACGGTGTTGCTGCGTCTGCTGCTCTTCCCCCTGTTCGTGAAGCAGATCCATGCATCGAAGAAGATGCAGGAGCTGAACCCCAAGATCCAGGCGCTGCGCAAGAAGTACAAGAACGACAAGCAGCGCCTCAATCAGGAGGTCATGAAGCTCTACCAGGAGAACGGCGCCAACCCGCTGTCGGGCTGCCTGCCGATCCTGGTCCAGATGCCCGTCTTCATCGGTCTCTTCCAGGTCCTCAAGAACGTCTCGGACGCCAAGCAGGGCGAGGGCTACTTCGCCGTCACCCCTGACCTGGTGCAGAGTGCCCAGGATGCCAACATCTTCGGGGCGCACATCCCCGACACGTTCCTGAACGCGTGGGGCGCCGACCCCAAGACCTGGAGCGCGATCGTCGTCACCGGCATCGCGGTGATCATCAGCTCCTTCACCACGTTCTTCACCGTGCGGGCGAGCATGCAGCGGCAGAAGCTGCAGGGCACGATGGACGAGAACAACCCGATGATGCAGGCGCAGAAGATGATGGTCTTCCTCGCGCCGCTCTTCGGCCTCTTCGGCCTCGGCTTCCCGCTCGGTGTGCTCATGTACTGGGTGACGTCCAACAGTTGGACGCTCGCGCAGCAGCACTACATCTACAAGAAGTACTACCCGCACGACGAGAACGGCAACGGCGACGCCAAGGACGCCAAGCCGGCCACGGGCCTCAAGTCCAAGCTCAAGAAGGAGCCGACGCCGGAGCCGGCCCCGAAGGTCGAGGAGAAGCCCAAGGTCGTGCGCAACCAGCCGACTCGCAAGCCGCGCAGCAAGCGCAGCGGCAGCCAGAAGCGCTAGTTTGAACCCCGGTCCATGTCGAAGAAGGAGTTCCCGTTGAGCCAGACCGACACCACCGAGGTCGACGTCCAGGCGCTCGAGCAGGAAGGCGAGATCGCCGCCGACTACATCGAGGGCCTGCTGGACATCGGTGACTACGACGGTGACATCGACATGGACGTCGAGGGCGAGCGCGCCATGGTCGCGGTCGTCGGCGGCGCGCTGGACGAGCTGGTCGGCAAGCGCGGCGAGGTCCTCGAGGCCCTGCAGGAGCTGACGCGCCTGGCCGTGCACCGCCAGACCGGCAACCGGACCCGCCTCATGCTGGACATCGGCGGCTACCGCGAGCGGCGTCGCGCCGAGCTCACCAAGCTGGGCCAGGACGTGTCGGACGAGGTCAAGCAGAGCGGCCAGCCCAAGCCGCTCGCTCCCATGACCCCGTTCGAGCGCAAGATCGTCCACGACGCCGTAGCCGCCGCCGGCCTCCGCAGCGAGTCCGAGGGCGAAGAGCCCGAGCGCTACGTGGTAGTCCTCCCCGCTTAAGTCCCAGAAGAACGGCGGTGGTCCCCCAACCAGGGGGCCACCGCCGTTCTCATTTCCGCCAAACGGCCCCCCCGCGAGCAAGCGGCCCGGCGTGGGCACCGCCGCGTGCTGCACGTCAGCCAGTACCGAGGGCTGCACGTCGGTCGTAACTAGGGCTACGCGATGGCCAGTGGGTGCGGGCTGTGCGACGGCCGGTACCGCGGGCTGTGCGACAGCCGAATGGTGCGGGCTGCGCGACAGCCAGTATCGCGGGTTGCGCGACGGTCAGCGGGTGCGGGTTGCGCGACGGTCAGTTGCGCGGGCTACGGGTCGGTCGTACCGCGGACTACGCGACAGCCAGCGGGTGCGGGCTACGTGACCGTCAGTGGCGCGGGCTACGCGATGGCCAGTGGGTGCGGGTTGCGCGACGGTCAGTACCGGGCTGCGCGACGGTCAGTGGCGCGGGCTACGGGTCGGTCGTACTGCGGGCTGCGCGACAGCCAGTGTGTGCAGGCTGTGCGACGGCCAGCGGGTGCGGGTTGCGCGCCAGCGAATACCGGGCTGGGCGACAGCCAGTACTGCGCGGCCGTCGCGGGCGCCGAGAACCTCGGCGTCGCCTGGGCGATCGCCCGCGCACGTCAGAGTGCGGTGTTCGCGCCGCGTTCTGGGGATGGGCTCGTTCGGCGAGAGTCACGCCGGTGCCCGGGAACTCGTGTGGCGGATATCACCTGTACTCGCGAGCTCACGCATTGTGCACAGGTCGCGCTGGGTGTGGATGGCGGGTGGAAGAGCCTGTGGATAGAGACGATCGGGGTGTTCGCACATGGTATTCGTTCGTTTACACAGAGGTCGGCGCCCGGTCAACTTATCGGGAGCGGTCGGCGACGTTGTGGTGGGTGTCGGCGACCCTTGACCGGGCGCCTTCGGCTTCAGGCGAGCCCTGCCCTGCGGAAGCGGTTAGGAAGGACGTTCGTGCGGAGCGCGACTCGAGGGAGGAGTGGTGGCGTGGGGACGGTTCTGTCTGGCGGGGTCCTGGGCGATCGCGGGATCCTGCGCCCGCGCCGGGTCTTGCGTGGTGTGGCCTCGCGGCGTATCGGCCACCTGAGCTGGCCGTTCGATGACACGTTCGACGTGCTCAACCGGGCCGTCGGGGGTCTGCTCGACGGTGCGTTCCTCGTGAATGACCGTCTCGGGCTCGGCGGGTTCGGTGTAACCGGGATCGCTCCCGACCATGAGGTCGGCCTGGCGACGAGGCCGGGTGTAGAGAAGGGTGAAGGCCATACTGAAGGCCCCCGCCAGAATCAAGATCCAGCCGACGAGCTGGATGTCTACGCCGGAGAGTTCGACGCGGAGGGCGAACGCAAGAATCGCACCGAAGCTGATGAAGGAGAGACTGACTCCCACTCCCATGACTCGGGGCTCCTTCCGTTTTCGGGACGGGCTGCTCTCTCGCCTCTACCCGACGAGGGGCGAATATGCCTGTGCCTGCGGCTGGTAAGCCCTTCGTGGCCGTCCGAACAGTCTTCGTGCTGGTCGTTTCGTGTGTGCGTCCCCCGGACTTTTTGTGGAACGATTCGTTCGGTGGGGATTTCGAGTGAGGTTTTCGGTGACGCGCTACCGCTGGCTGAGCGCTATGCGGAGTTTCTCGCCGATGCCGGAGTCGAGCGGGGCCTCATCGGGCCCCGCGAGGTCGACCGGCTCTGGGAGCGGCACCTGATCAACTGTGCCGTCGTGGAGGAGGCGATTCCGGAGGGCGCCAAGGTCGTCGACATCGGCTCAGGCGCCGGACTACCGGGGATCGTGCTGGCGATCGTACGACCGGACCTCTCGATTACCCTGTTGGAGCCCTTGCTCCGGAGGACGACCTTCTTGAACGAGGTCGTCGAGATGCTGGAGCTCGAAAACGTCGAGGTACGCCGCGGCCGGGCTGAAGAGGTCACCCGGGAACTTTCCGTTGACATCGCGACCGCCCGCGCGGTGGCTCCGCTCGAGCGTCTCGCCAAATGGGCACTGCCGCTTCTGCGCCCCGGTGGCGAGCTTCTGGCGATGAAGGGCGAGCGTGCGGCGACCGAGTTGGAAGAGGCTCAGCCCGTTCTGAAGCGGTTCGGTGTACGTACGACTGAACTACTCCAAGTCGGGCGCGGTAAGGTCGAGCCGCCGACAACGCTTGTCCGTGTGGTCGCCGAGCGCGAACCCCGCCAGGAGCCCGGCCGGGGTCGGTTGGCCGGGAAGGGCGACGCTAAAAGGTCGAGGAAGAGGTCTTCATGAGCACGGGACCAGGACTGGGCTGGCCTGACCGCGCCAACGAATCCCCTGATGACGACACGTCCGGCCTTGGCTGGCCCGATCAGGGCGAGGCGCCGGAGGCCGGGGAATCGTCGCCCGAAGCCACGCCGGAGGCGCCGTCCGGCGAGCCGGATGCGAGCACGACCCCCGGGGGCACACCTTCCGGGCATGCAATGTGGGGCAACACAACGTCCGGGACCGCGGAGAACGTCGGATACGTACCGACCAACGGGGGTACGCAGGAGCCGCCAGGCCCGCGCAAGGCATCATCTCAGGGGGAGTCGCAGCTCGTGCGCGAGGCGCTCAAGGACGCCAATGTTTCACAAGAAACAACGGTGGCAGTGATCAAGGCCATGTCGGGTCGCAAGCAGAAGGAGTGGCCCAGGCCCGCCGACTGCCGTGTGATCACCATTGCCAACCAGAAGGGCGGGGTCGGCAAGACCACGAGCTCGGTCAACCTGGCCGCCTCGCTGGCGATGCACGGCGCCCAGGTTCTGGTGGTCGACCTGGATCCGCAGGGGAACGCCTCCACGGCGCTCGGAGTGGAGCACCACGCTGAGATTCCGTCGATCTATGACGTGCTCATCGAGGACATGCCGCTGGCCGACATCGTGGTGCCGGCCGCCGACATACCCAATCTCTTCTGCGCTCCGGCCACCCTCAACCTCGCCGGCGCCGAGATCGAACTGGTCTCGAAGGTCGCCCGCGAGTCCCGGCTGCGCCGCGCGCTCGACGCGTACGACACGGACAAGTTCGACTACGTCCTCATCGACTGCCCGCCGTCGCTGGGCCTTCTGACGGTGAACGCCCTCGTCGGCGGGGACGAGCTGCTCATCCCCATCCAGTGCGAGTACTACGCGCTGGAGGGTCTGGGTCAGCTGATCCGCACCGTCGACCTGGTGAAGTCGCACCTCAACCCGGACCTGAACGTCTCCACGATCCTGCTGACGATGTACGACGCCCGAACACGACTGGCCGCCCAGGTGGCCGACGACGTTCGTGATCATTTCGGCGACGTCGTGCTCAACACGGTGATCCCGCGAAGCGTCCGCGTTTCTGAGGCTCCGAGCTACGGACAGTCCGTCATGACGTACGATCCGGGATCGAGCGGTGCGCTCGCCTACAGCGAGGCCGCATCCGAGATCGCCTACCGCGGAGCAGCGCAGTGAGCGACCAAACAAACGTGGCCAGGGTGCCGAACGGGGAGGTGGCGTGAGCCAGCAGCGACGAGGTCTGGGTAAGGGACTGGGTGCCCTGATTCCCACCGCTCCGCCCCCGGGTACCCCGGGAACGGCGGGCGAGCCCGGCCTCCCCGGCGGCCCGAACGGCTCGGCCTCCCCGGCCATGCAGCCGGTCGCCGGAGCGCATTTCGCCGAGCTCCCGCTCGACGCCATTCGCCCCAACCCCCGGCAGCCCCGGGAGAACTTCGACGAGCAGGCGCTCGAGGAGCTGTCCGAGTCGATCGGCATCGTCGGCCTCCTGCAGCCGATCGTCGTCCGCAAGATCGAGTCAGCCGAGCACGAGTACGAGCTGGTCATGGGCGAGCGCCGCTGGCGCGCGTCCCAGCTCGCCGGTCTCGACGTCATCCCCGCGATCGTCCGCGACACGGGTGACGACGCCATGCTCCGGGACGCGCTCCTGGAAAACCTGCACCGCCAGCAGCTCAACCCGCTCGAAGAAGCCGCCGCCTACCAGCAGCTCCTGGAGGACTTCGGAGCCACCCACGAGCAGCTGGCCACCCGCATCGGACGCTCCCGCCCGCACATCACCAACACCCTGCGGCTGCTCAACCTGCCACCGGCAGTCCAGCGCCGCGTCGCCGCCGGCGTCCTCTCGGCAGGCCACGCTCGCGCGCTCCTCTCCCTGGAGAGCGTCGAGGCCCAGGAGAACCTGGCCGCCCGCATCGTCGCCGAGGGCCTCTCCGTCCGTGCGGTGGAAGAAATCATCGCCATGCGCGACGTCGAGGACGGCCCCCAGACGCCTCGCCAAAAGCGCAAGAAGCCCGTCGCGCCCGCCCTCAAGCAGCTGGCCGACCGCCTCTCCGACCGCTACGAGACCAAGGTCCGCGTAGACCTAGGCCGCAACAAGGGCAAGATCGTCGTCGAGTTCGCCTCCCTGGAGGACCTCGACCGCATCATCAAGACGATGGTCCCCGACGAAGAGGGAGTCGGCGACCCCGACGCCTGACCGACCACCACAACGCCCCGGGATCCCAACCCGGGGCGTTTCCATTCCCACAGAGCCACGACACCGCCCCGCCTACCACCCCCGGCGGCGCCCGACTTGATGGACCACGGTCACCAGCCCCGCCAGAGCCACAACGCCACATCAACCTCAAGCGCCAGACCCGGTTGCTCAAGCCCCCTGCCCCACAACAGCAAAGTGCCCGACTTCACCCCGAGGCTTTTCCGCACCCTCAACATCTCGTACGCCGCTCAACCACCTCCCCCTACACCCTCCAAATGACATGAAGCTCCACCAGAGCGCCGGACCGAAGCTTCACTGACCCTCCGGCCCACATGGGTCGGTGGAACGGCGGCTACGGCGGGCCCAGAAGACATCAACGGGCCGCAAGAGCCCAAACCGGGTGGATGTCAGCACTCGGAGAGCTGCCCTCAACCGGCAGATCCATCACCAACCAGTCTCACCACGTCCAGGAATCCATCGACGCCGACCGCGCCGCCCACTTGCCTCTCTCCGCCATCGCCTTCGGCACACACGCCAAACCAGGCAGCTCCGGCGTCCTCAACAAGGCGGGCTGGAAATGTCGACGCGTCCGACGAACACCGGACCTCAAAGGAGTCCTTCTGGATGGCCGCTCACGCGCCATCTGGAGCGCCCATGTGGCGAGGTGGCGGGGCCCAGTCCAGTGGAGGATCTGAGCCACGGCGGCTGAGGCTCCGCAGTGATGGCCTGCGAGGTGCATGTGAGGGATTCGCAGGAGCCCTCAACAGCGGTCGGTTGGTGACCAGTCGCGATCCCCCACTGGCACCCACTTACCAGGGATGGCCACGACCACGACTGTGTTCAGTTACGGAAGGTCAGTGCATCTACCGATGCTCGAGGGCCGTGGTCCTAGTTCACGACAGGCACACCCAGTGCCTGGTACCTCAGCAGGTCCGTGCGGCGCTGCGCCGAGCAAGCCGTACCGTGACGGGCGCGAGCGCGGCACATGCGGGGTGGCCAGCGTCTGGCCGCCGTCACGCTGGGTTCGTCCGAGGCGGCCGAACAAGCGCAACCGGCCGCAGACGGGGAACGGTGTGGCTACCAGCGGGGAGCCGAACTGGCCGTGCACGAGAAACGATCTTGGCCGGTGTCAGTGGTCTCGGAGCGTTAGCGCAGCTATGTGACCTGGGGCGTGTCTCAAAGTTCAGCTGCCCTAGTGCGCGACGCCTGGGCGCCCACCTCGCGGGCTGTCGCCCCATCACACCAAGACGCTCCGCAGAGAGTTGCGTCCACGGAGATGGTGTACGAGTTAGCTCTGGTCACGGGCGCGGCGTCGTGGAATGAGACGGTCTCCCAGATGGACGATCAAGCTCGAAGCAGAGGAACGCGATGGCGGTGGACACCGGTGTGGACCCCGCGGGCTGGATTGCCGGGCAGATCGAGGCGTCTGAGCCGGATCTGCTGCTGTCGATGCTCAAGACGACGGCCGAGGCGCGGAGGTCGACGGCTAAACCGGGGTCGACTCCCTCCTCCGCCCCACGATGCACGCACGAGGTGGATTCGGGCGGCGTAGACACAGGGCGCTCGCCACGGGGCGCCGACTTTGAGGCACACCCTTGAGGGAGAGGGCGCTCGGCAGAACCATCAATCAGAGGGCCCCAAGGCGGCAGCCATGTTTCACATGAAACATGGCGCTAGGGGTGCCGTCGCTCGGTCATGCTTCAAGATGGGCGATGGTCGCGACGTGGAGGGCGACCCTTGCTGGTAACTGCGTACCGAGGTTGGAATCGGTGTAGCGCTCGCGTGACCTAGCGTTCAATCCGCCTCGCAGTAGGTCTTCCCTGCGGTGTCTAGGTGCGGGTTGGTTGCTCCCAGCACAAGTGGCTGGCCCGATGTTGTCGAGCGCAGAGTTGGTCTGCCGATCTGCGCTGCGGTTGAGCCGGCGGCGTTCCCAGCAACTGCGCCAGCCAGTCCCCACATCCGGTCGTCGCTGCCGCCGTCCTGCGGCGGAGTGGTCGCCACTAAGGCGTGTCTCAAAGTCACCTGCTCTGCTCGCGACGTCCAAGTGTGCCCTCGCGGGGTTGTCGCCCCCACCAGAACTGTCCGCAGAGCTCCGCGTTTCGGCGGGCACCCCGGGCAAGCGTCGGTCGACGACCAACCCCTGTGCCGACTCCCTCCTCCGCTCCACGATGTACGCCCGAGATGGGTTCGGGCGGCGTAATGCATAAGGTGCTCGCTACAGGCGCCGACTTGCAGACACGCCCTAGTTGTACTGCCCAGACAGGTTGGGTACGCGGCTGGCGGGTGGGTGGCCGCCCGAGTGCGGTGTGGCTGCGGTGGTGGTTGTAGGTGTGCAGCCAGGGCGCGAGTGCTTGGCGGCGTTCGGCTTCGGAGTGGTAGGGGCGGGCGTAGGCCCATTCTTGGAGCAGGGTGCGGTTGAGTCGTTCGACTTTGCCGTTGGTTTGTGGCCGGTAGGGGCGGGTGCGTTTGTGGGTGATGCCGGCGGTGGTGAGGGTGTCGCGCCACAGGCGGGATTTGTAGCAGGCGCCGTTGTCGGTCAGCACGCGGCGGACGGTGATGCCGGCTGCGGTGAAGAAGGCGTGGGCGCGGTGCCAGAACGCCACCGCGGTCTCTTTGCGTTCGTCGGGCAGGATCTCGCTGTAGGCCAGGCGGGAGTGGTCGTCGATGGCGGTGTGGATGTAGCTGTAGCCAACATGGCTGTTGCCGTTGTGGTCCAGGGTTTTGCCGGGGGTGCGGGTGCGGTGACGTTGCCCTGCCCGGCGGCCGATGGCGCGGTGCCCGCCGCCGTCGGGGATGTTGCCGAGCTTTTTGATGTCCATGTGCACCAGGTCGCCGGGGTTGGCGTGCTCGTATCGGCGGATCTGTCGCCGCATCGGCCGTCCGGTGGCCCGGTCCAGATGCGCCAGCGGCGGGCAGCGGTAGCGGACCAGCACCACGTGCACCGTGGAGACGGGTACCCCGAGGCGGTCGGCGATCCGGGCCGGGCCCAGCTGATGGACCACCGGCACTTTGATGATGCGCCGCTCGAGCCGCTGGGGGGTGCGAGCCGGGCTGCGGCGCGGGCGGCTGGAGCGATCGCTCATCCCGGCCCGCCCTTGGTCGCGGTACCGGTCGGCCCACCGCTTGGCCGTGGTCGCCGACACCTGGAACCGTTCGGCTGCCCGCGGCCCAGCGTTTGGCGGTCGGCCAGGACACCCCGTACTGCTCGTCCGCCCGCGCCACCGGCCAGCCGTCATCGCGCCACCGGCGAGCCGGTCCGCCGCTACGAGCACGACCACCCGGGCGCGATGCTGCACATCGACGTCAAGAAACTCGGCAACATCCCCGACGGCGGCGGCTGGCGCTATGTCGGCCGCGTCCAGGGCGAACGCAACCGGGAGGCCACCGCCCGCCGCACCGGGGCCCGCAACAGCCGCTACGAGCCCCGGGTCGGCACCGCGTTCGTGCACACCGCGTTCGTGCACACCGTCGTCGACGACCACTCCCGCCTGGCCTACGCCGAGATCTATGACGACGAGAAGGCCACCACCGCGATCGCCGTGCCGCGATCGCCGTGGCCTGGTTCGCCGAACGCGGCGTCACCACCGAACGCGTGCTGACCGACAACGGCTCGGCCTACAAATCCCACGCCTGGCGCGACGCCTGCACCGAACTGGGCATCCAGCCCCCAAAAGACCCGGCCCTACCGGCCCCAGACCAACGGCAAGGTCGAACGCTTCCACCGCACCCCGGCCGACGGCTGGGCCCTAGGCCGTTTCCACAACTCCGAGCAGGCACGCCGCAAAGTGCTACCGGCCTGGCTCCATCACCACAATCACCACCGGCGGCAAACCACCCATCACCAGATTGACCAACGTCCCTGGGCAGTACACCTAGAAGGCGTCGGCTTCGGGGATGTCGCGAGGCCCCCGAGCAGAGTCAGCAGACGATGGTCTCGGGCAGGGGGACGGTGGCCCAGGGCGGGTGGGCGGCAGTCCGGGCCGGGCGTTGACGGGGCGAGCGTGGATAGGGCATGCGGTGGTCAGGGTTGGTGGCGCCGCCGACGGCGATGGCGAAGAACAGGGCGATGCGTTAGCGGGCGGAAATGTCGCGGTGTTCGGTCTTCCAGCCGAGGGAGCTGCCGATGTTGGCGTAGACCTCTGACAGCTGGTTGCCGCCGGCGGCTTTGCCGGTGTGGCCTTCGGCGAGGGTGCGGAGGGTTTCTTTGCTGGCTGAGACGCTGGGTGGTTTGGCCTTCCATGTCGACGGTGCCGTACGGGGTACCAAAGGCGATGCTGGAGACGGGGAGGGGGGCGGTGCGGCCGGCGTCGATGGATTCCTGGACGGCTCGAGGCTGGTTGGTGACGGATCTGCCGGTGGAGGGTAGCTCTCCGGGGGCGATGTTTCACGGGAAACAGTGGGCGGCGGGTCAGGGGAAGCGGCGGAGGATCAGGTCTCGGCAAAGGGAACCTAGATCCAGGCCCGCGACGCTCACTGCGCGGGGGAGGAGGCTCGTCTCGGTCATCCCGGGTGCGACGTTGACCTCAAGGAAGTGGACCTCACCTGAAGCGTCGACGATGAGGTCGGTGCGGGAGAGGTCGCGTAGGCCCAGAGCGCGGTGGGCGGTCACGGCAGCGGCGGTCGCTCGTTGGGCAGCTTCAGGGGTGAGGCGTGCCGGAGTGACGAACTCCGTGTCACCGGCGTCGTAGCGAGCCGTGTAGTCGTACAGGCCGTTGGGGGCGACGATTTCTACGGCCGGGAGAGCCATGGGTTCTCCGGCTCGTTCGATGACGCTGACCGCGATCTCGACGCCTTCGATGTACTGCTCGATGAGGGCCGCGTCTCCGTAGGCGAAGCAGCCCACCATCGCGGCGGGTAGTTCGCTGGCTTCACGTACGACGGAGGCGCCCAGGGCCGAGCCACCGCGAGTGGGCTTAACAAAGAGTGGGAGTCCCAGCCGGTCGACGATTCGGTCGAGCACGGAGGATGCGCCGAGGTCGTGGAAGACCTCTTTGGGGAGCGCTACGGAGGCAGGGGTGGCGATGCCTGCCTGGCGTACGACGGCCTTGGCGGTCGGCTTGTCCCAGGCAACTCGGCACGCATCCGGGCGGGCCCCCACGTACGGAACCTCAAGGAGTTCGAGTACGTCCCGGATCGAGCCGTCCTCACCGGCGGCCCCGTGAAGCACAGGAAACACAGCGTCCGGAGGATCGTTGGTGAGCGAGTCCAGCAGCGTGGCGTCCGCGTCCCGGAGTTCCACAGGGACATTGGCTGCGCGGAGCGCGTCGCTGACCCGGCGACCTGAGCGCAAGGAGACCTCTCGCTCATACGAGAGCCCCCCGGCAAGGACGATCACGTGCCCGAGTTCCAATCCATTGCCCTTCAAACGGTGTCTCCATGGAGACGAACAAGCTTGGCGGTGTTCCAAGGAAACCAGAGGGGCGGGTGGGTGTTCGGGCCGGGTGCCGGGAAGTGGAGGGCGCGAGGCAGTGGCAGGTCGCCGAACGGACCTGCGCGCGATCGGGGAAGCCCTGGTGGCTGTTGGAGCCATGCGTGCTTGGTCACCAGACAGCTACCGGTCAGGTCATAGTCGGTCAAGGGTGTGATCGCGTGCTGGAGGCTCCTGGGCGGTGTCTCCGCAATCTCGCTAACCTGCCGGTTGCCCATGACCTCCGCCATGAGCCGCAATTCCGCTCGTTCCGCCACCAGCTTCCGAGAACCCTGAGTCTCCGGTCGTTACCGATCTCGAAAACCCATCGCATCTCCTCAACGGGAATGCGCGACGGCCTCTTGAACCTCAGATCTTCTCTTCGGCGCTGAGAGATGCGGGTGATTAGAGGGTTTCGGGGCCTGGGGTGTCTACGAGCGCGGATTGGGCTCCTACGCCGCCGGCGCCGCCGAAGGTGTCGCGGAGCTCGATCTCCTGCTCGATCACCCCGGCGAGCCTCCGGACACCTTCGCGGATGCGGTGGGGCTCCGGGTAGCAGTACGAGAGCCGCATGTGGCGGTGGCCGCTGCCGTCGGCGTAGAAGCCGGTGCCCGGCACGTACGCGACCCGTTGGGCGATGGCACGCGGGGCCATGGCCTTGGCGTCCAGACCCTCGGGGAGACTGAGCCACACGAAGAAGCCACCGGCCGGGCGGGTCCACGTGCAGCCTTCGGGCATGAGCGATCCAAGCGAGTCCAACATCGCGTCGCGGCGCTCGCGGTAGAGCTCGCGGAAGTCCTTGATCTGCTCCCGCCACGGCTGGGTCGTCAGGTACTCCCGTACCGCCAGCTGAGTCAGGCTGGAGTGGCACAGCACCGCGGATTCGGCGGCCAGCACGAGCTTGGCGCGTACGGCGTGGGGCGCCAGGACCCAGCCGACGCGGAGGCCGGAGGCGATCGTCTTGGAGAACGAGCCGAGGTAGATGACCCGGTCGGGATCGTCCGCGCGGAGTGCCCGCATGGGCTCGTTGTCGAAGCCGAGGAGGCCGTACGGGTTGTCCTCGATGACGAGCACGTCGTACGCGGCGCAGATCTCCAGGACCTGGGCGCGGCGGGCCGAGGTGAGCGTGACACCGGCAGGGTTCTGGAACGTGGGCACCGTGTAGAGAAACTTGACCCGGCGTCCCTCGATCCGCAGCCGTTCGAGGGTCTCGCGGAGCGCGGACGGGATGAGGCCGCCCTCGTCCAACGGCACGTGAACGACGTCGGCTTGGTACGAGGCGAACGTGCCGAGTGCGCCGACGTACGACGGCGCCTCGGCCAGGACGACGTCGCCCGGGTCTACGAAGATCCGGGTGATGAGATCCAGCGCCTGCTGAGCGCCGACGGTCACGACGACATCGTCCGCGGAGGCCTGGATGCCCTCCAGCGACATGACTTCGCAGATCTGCTCACGGAGACCCGGATCGCCCTGTGCCGACGCGTACTGCAGCACCTCGGCGCCGTTGCGCGCGACGAGATCGCCGACCATCTGGCCGACGGCGTCGAGTGGAAGCGCCGAGACGTACGGCATGCCGCCCGCGAGCGAGACCACCTCGGGGCGGGCAGCGACTGCGAACAGAGCCCGGATCTCAGAGGCGACCATGCCGGCGGCACGGGCGGCGTAGCGATCGGAGTAGGCATCTGTACGCGAGTGCTGTTCCACGAGGCACCTCCGTGGCGTTTCGATTTCCCTGCAAACTACGCCATCACGGTCACGTGACCGGGACGGCCCCCGCCACTTCCGCGTGGCCAACGCCTTGGTGTAACGAAAACTCAGGACCTGTCGAACGAGGCGCAGTGCGTTCCTTGAACGACCTCACGTGGCCATCCTATGGTGACTCTCCGTTGAGTCTTGATCACAGCTTGGTGGAGGGTTGGGTCGTCCACGCCCCGCCGCATCGTGCTCGCGGTGGTACGAAGTCTTCCGTCCGATACGATGCCTGAGGATCCCGGGTAGTTGCCGGGAATTTCAGCGAAGTGGCGCTCCGCTCGAGTAAACCCGTTTCCCAGCACGCTCCTTGTCCGGTCCTCGGCCGCGCGCCACCCGAGGTTCGCCGGGCGGGTTCACCAAGGGGTGCAGATCCGGTGTCGCGCCGTCTCGTCAACATCACGTTGGACAATCTCGACGATCTTCCGCGCCGCTGCCGTCGCTGTGTCTTCTGGGAGCTCGACCCAGTGAGCCGGGACCGCGCCGCGGAGGACGGTGACCCGGACCTCGAGAAGGAGGCCTGGATCTCCTCGACGCTGCTCGAGTGGGGCAGCTGCGGCAAGATCGTGTACGTGGACAACACACCGGCCGGGTTCGTGTTGTACGCGCCGCCGCTGTACGTGCCGCGCTCGGTCGCGTTCCCCACCAGTCCCGTCAGCGCCGACGCCGTCCTGCTGATGACCGCGCACATCCTCCCCGAATTCACGGGAGGCGGGCTGGGCCGGATGCTCGTTCAGGGCGTGGCCAAGGACCTCACCCGCCGGGCGGTGAAGGCCATTGAGGCCTTCGGCGATCTGAAGGGCGAGGAGGGTGGCTGCATGGTTCCGGCGGACTACCTGCTTTCGGTCGGGTTCAAGACCGTACGGCCGCACCACCGTTATCCGCGCCTCCGGCTTGAACTCAAGTCGGCCTTGTCGTGGCGTGAGGACGTCGAGGTGGCCCTGGAACGCCTTCTGGGCTCCATGACCCCAGAGGGCGCCCTCCGTCCCGTCTGAGGCCGCCTGAGCGAGCCGCCGTCTCTGGGGCGTCCCCACCGGAGGTTCGGGCTCGCACCCCACCCAAAGTAGGGGGTGGTTATGGACGTAAGGTCGATCCGCGAGGCAGTGATCGTCACTAGATTCTCTTCCCGTGGACGCAATTCTGGATCTTGTGCATACGGCGGTCAGCTCGCCGTGGTTCTACCTGGTGCTGTTCGCGGTGGCGGCGATCGACGGATTCTTCCCGGTGGTGCCCAGCGAGAGCATGGTCATCACCGCGGGCGTCTACGCGGCCTCTGGCGAGCCGAACGTGGTGGCCGTCGTGGTCTTGGCCGCACTCGGTGCCTTCCTCGGAGACCACATCTCCTACTTCATCGGACGCGGCTCCGGCAGCCGCCTGACGTCCCGGCTCCGGCCCGGCACACGCCGGCATAAGGCGTTCGACTGGGCAAGCCGGACGATGCACGAACGCGGCGGGCTCATCCTGGTGGTGGCCCGGTACGTACCCGGCGGTCGCACCGCGGTCACGATGACCATGGGTTGCGTTCACTACCGCCTGCGGTCGTTCTCGTTCTTCGCCACCTTGGCCGCCGTCAGCTGGGCGCTGTACGGCACGCTCTTGGGCTACCTGGGCGGCATGGCGTTCGAGAACGACCCCATCAAGGGCGTCGTACTCGGCCTCGGGATGGCCATCGGCGTCACCATCGTGGTCGAGGTCGTCCGCTACCTGCGCAAGAGGAACCGTCCGAGCGTGACCGAAGAGGTCGCCGACGAGGACGACGCCCCTCAGGTTCCGATCTCCGCGTAGCCGGATCCATGGCTCGGCGGGCCGGGTCGCGGAGGAACACTCCCGACCAGGGGAGGAACACTCCTCCCCGACCCGGCCCGCCGAGCCATTTGTTGCTACCAGCCCCCCCAAAACCTCAGCTGCCACCAGCCCTCCAAATCTCAAGGGACCGCGACCTCTACCACGGACTCCACCCCTCAATCGGCCTGAGCGCCGGCAGGTGACCGCGTTACGGGTTACTTCGAAGTGCCTTCTTCTCGACCGATCGCCGGTCTCGGCACGATGACCTCAGTCAAACAGACGCGTTCGTACCAGCCGGTTGGAGGAAGAAGACATGTCCGTATGGGACGCAGAGGTGATCGACAGCCCGGAACGAAGCGTGGCTGAGCACGTTCGCCGTTACCTCTCGACCGACGGTGAGGACGGCTACATGGAGGGTGGCGTCACCAACCTCCTGCTGACGACAGTGGGGAGAAAGTCTGGCCAGTTGCGCCGCACGGGACTCTTCTTTGGGCAGGACGGAGACCGCTCTGTGCTTATCGGGTCATCGTTCAGCGGCGGCCCCAAGCACCCCTCCTGGTACCTCAACCTTGTCGCCCACCCTGAAGCGCAGGTGCAGATCAAAGGTGAGAAGTTCCTCGTCCGCGCGCGTACCGCCGAGGGTGAGGAGAGGGCACGCCTGTGGCGATTGATGACCTCAAGGTGGCCTGCATACGACACGTACCAAGCGAGATCTACCCGCGAGATCCCAGTCGTCGTCCTTGAACGCATCTGACCCTCGGGCCGCCGCCACGGCCGGGCCGCCGCCGCGCGGGTCGGAAGGCCACACGGGCCGTCGTCGCGCGGGTCGGAAGGCCGCACGGGCCGCCGCCGGCCCGCTGCTAGAACGCACAGCCCCTTGCACAGGTCAGCTGGTACGGGAGTCAGTGGGGATCGGGAGGCCCTTGGCCACGGTTTGGGCGGCTTCGATCAGGTCGAGGCCGGAGGGGGCGGTTTCGGGGTCCAGGAGCCATTGGGCCGCCAGGCCGCTGAGCAGCGTCTGGTAGTACGCGCCGATCCTCTCCACCTCCTGCGGGTCGGTCACCGAGGCGGGGATGCCGAACAGTTCGACCAAGGCCATGCGGGCCTGCTTGCCGGCCTCGGCGAACGTCTGGCGCAGGTCGGGGTCGCGCTCGATGTAGGCGAGCATCTCGAACTGGATGGACCACAGGGCGCGGGAGTGGGCGAACGACTCGGCGACCTTCGTCCAGGTGGCCGCGAAGCGTTCGGCCCGATCGGCGTCGGCGGCGCTCTCGGACGCGGTCGAGATGCGGGCCATGTCGTCGCCCCACTCTTCGATGGCCTGCCGCAACGCCTCGGTTAGCAGCACGTCCTTCGACCCGAAGTGGTAGCCGATGGCGGCCAGGCTGACCCCGGCGGACGTCGCGATGTCGCGCGCCGTCGTGCGGGTGTAGCCCTTTTCGAGCAGGCAGCGCTTCGCGCCCTCCAATAGATCTTCACGGTTGCCCATGGGCAGGATCTTACACACGTTCGGTACGGGCGTCTAAAACGCTGGTATTGCACAAGCGTCTAAAACGGTTGTACCGTTCAGCCATCGAGACAACGACGATGGCTGGGAGGCCCCTCCATGAAGAACACGAACGTCCTCATCTCCGGCGCCGGAATCGCAGGCATCACGCTGGCGTATTGGCTGCGGCGTCACGGGTTCAGCCCGACGGTCGTCGAGCGGGCGGCCACGATCCGCGAGGGCGGCTACAAGATCGACATTCGGGGCGCCGCGCTGGAGGTCGTCGAACGGATGGGCCTGCTGGAGGAGATCCGCTCGATGCGTACCGACGTGCGGGCCGGGTCGGTCGTCAATGCGGCAGGCAAGCGCGTCGCGAGCATGGACGGCGACACGTTCGGCGGGCGCGTGCACGGGGACGCCGAGATTCTGCGCGGTGACCTGCACCGGATGCTGTACGAGCGCACGAAGGACGACGTCAGGTACGTCTTCGGCGACTCCATCGCCTCGATGAACGACGTGGCTGACGGCGTCGAGGTCACGTTCGCCAGCGGCCAGACGGGTGTCTATGACCTGGTGGTGGGGGCCGACGGACTCCACTCGGTCACCCGCGCCATGGCGTTCGGCCCCGAGGAACGGTTCCTGCGCGATCTCGGCCACTACATATCGATCTTCAGCGTTCCCAATCATCTGAACCTCGACCGCGAGGAGCTCACCTACATCGGACCTGGCCGGACTGCGCTGACCTACAGCACGGCCAAGGACACCGATGCCAAGGCGATGTTGCTGTTCTCGTCCGGCCCGCTCTCGCACGACCAGCGCGACCGGTCCCAGCAGGAGCAGATCTTGCACGACGCCTATGCCAGAGAAGGCTGGGAGGTCCCGCGGATGCTCGACGGTATGGCGGGCGCGGCTGACTTCTACTTCGACTCCCTCAGCCAGGTTCACATGGAGCGCTGGTCAGAGGGCCGCGTGGTACTCCTCGGTGACGCCGCCTACTGCGCCTCGCCAGCTTCCGGTCAGGGCACCAGTCTCGCTCTGGTCGGCGCCTACGTTCTGGCTGGGGAGCTGGCTGCGGCCGACGGTGACCATGAGGCGGGTTTCGAGGCCTACGAACGAGAGATGCGGGCGTTCGTCGACGCCAACCAGAAGCTCGGACCGTCCAACATCAAGCAGATGGTGATGCGCACCAAGGGCCAGGTCCGCTTCTCCATGGTCATGCTCTCGCTGATCTCCCGGCTGCCGGGCAAGGAGAAGATGCTGGCCAAGGTCGTGGCGCCGATTCACAAGGCCGCCAACGCCATCTCGCTCAAGAACTACTGACCGGCCTCAGCCTGACACGGATAGCGCCGAAGCATGCGGGGACGTGCACCGGCTCTCCAGACCCCTGTCGCTCTTCGTTCATGATCAGCTCGGGGCATGGCAAAAGTTGATCTTTCTCCGATGATCATTTCCTTCTATGGTGACGCCCAGGCACTGAAGATCATCCGGCACATCGCCGTCGGCGCCAGCCCTTGGCGTACAGGCTCGTCCGAATGGAGAACCCCCATGAAGAGACTGCTTCTCGCCGCTCCTGCCGCCACCGCCGCGTTCACGATCGCTGGGATGGGCCTGGCCGGCGCTGCGGCCGCACAGACCGCGACAGCGACGCCTGCGGCGGCACAGAGCACGACGGCGACGCCTGCGGCCGTGGCCGCCTGCAGCAGCCCGATCAAGGCGAAGGAGAGCATCCACATTCGCGCCTCGATCGGCGGGACTTCGCTCGGGCTGTTCCACAAGGACCGCACCGGGTGCCTGAACAGCCGCTCGTCCGGTCCCTCGTACACCGCCTGCGGTGTCACGGGCACGACCTACTACTACATCACCTACGGCAGCACGAAGGGCTGGGTCGTCTCTGGCTGCGTCATCAAGCTCTGACGATGAATGAATGACCACGGCCCGTACCCCTGACCTTCAAGGGGTACGGGCCGTGCTTCATGCGCCCGCCGCGGGAGAGGCGAGTATCAGTGGAGGATCAGACGCTCAGATGAACTCGGCGAGCTCGCGCAGCAGGGCGGCCTTCGGCTTGGCGCCGACGATCTGCTTGACGATCTCGCCGTCCTTGTAGACCTGCAGGGTCGGGATGCCGGTGATGCCGAGCTGCGAGGGCTTCTGCGGGTTCTCGTCGATGTTCATCTTGACGATCTCGAGCTTGTCGCCGTGCTCGGCGGAGATCTCCTCGAGGATGGGGGCCACCATCCGGCACGGCCCGCACCACTCCGCCCAGAAGTCGACCAGGACGGGCTTGTCGCTCTTGAGGACCTCGGTGTCGAAGTCGGTGTCGGTAACGGCTTTCAAGGTGTCTCCTTCATTCCGAACGGCAGGGTCATCCCCCGCCGGTACCCGGTCGCCATGGACTCGGGTCCCGATGAGCATCTGCGTGGCTGTGCTCAGATCTGGTGGGTCAGCTCCGCGGTGCCTTGGTCCTGCAGCCAGCGCTCGGCGTCGATGGCCGCGGAGCAGCCGCTGCCGGCCGCGGTGATGGCCTGGCGGTAGATGTGGTCGACCACGTCGCCCGAGGCGAACACGCCGGGGATCTTCGTCTTCGTGGTCGGGGCCTCGACGAGCAGGTAACCGTCGGCGTCGGTGTCCAGTTGCCCGGCGAAGAGCTCGCTGCGCGGGTCGTGGCCGATGGCGATGAAGAGCCCGGTCAGCTCCAGATTCTCCTCGGCACCCGACGTGGTGTTGCGAACGCGGACACCGGTGATCTTGTCCTCGCCGTGGATCTCGACGACTTCGCTGTCCCAGAGGAAGCGGATCTTCTCGTTGGCGAACGCCCGGTCCTGCATGATCTTGCTGGCGCGCAGCTCGGCGCGGCGGTGGATCACGGTGACGGAACGGGCGAACTTGGTGAGGAAGATCGCCTCCTCCATCGCGGTGTCGCCACCGCCGACCACGGCGATGTCCTGGTCGCGGAAGAAGAAACCGTCGCAGGTGGCGCACCAGGAGACGCCGCGTCCGGACAGCCGCTTCTCGTTCTCCAGGCCCAGCTCGCGGTAGCCGGAGCCGGTCGCGATGATCACGGACTTGGCCAGGTAGACGTCCTCGCCGACCTTCACGACCTTCGGGTCGGCCTTGAGGTCGACCTCGGTCACATCGTCGGTGATGAGCTCGGCCCCGAAGCGCTCAGCCTGCTTGCGCAGGTTGTCCATCAGGTCGGGACCCATGATCCCGTCAGGGAAGCCGGGGAAGTTCTCCACGTCGGTGGTGTTCATCAGCGCACCACCGGCCGTCACGGAGCCCTCGAAGACCAGCGGCTTAAGGTCGCCGCGGGCCGCGTAGACCGCGGCCGTGTAGCCCGCGGGGCCCGAGCCGATGACGATGACGTTGCGGACGTCGCTCACTTTAATTGCGCCTCTCTGCTTCTTCCGGCCCCCTGGCTGAGGACCCACCCCGCCTCCTGTACGCCAGGGTGTCAGTCGGCCGGTCGCCGTCTCCGGTGATCCGGCCTGCCAGTGGCGTCAACCGATCCTAGGGCCCGGTGATTCCCGTACGGCCCGATCCGCTCACCAGCCTGGTCATAAGCTTGACCACATGGCACGGATTCTTCTCCTGCACTCGATGTACGGCTTGCGACCCGCCATCCACGCGGCGGCCGAACGGCTGCGAACGGCCGGCCACGACGTCCACGTCCCGGACCTCTACGACGGGCGTGTTGTGGACGACGCGGAGGCGGCAGCCGAGATCCGGGAGGAGATAGGCCGGGACGAGCTCCTCAAGCGCGCCGTGGCCGCCGCCGCGCCGCTCTCCGACGAGGGCCTGGTGTACGTGGGCTTCTCGCTCGGCGGCGCCCTCGCCCAGAACCTCGCCCTCGCCGACGAGAAGGCCCGAGGGTTGCTCCTCTTCCACGGCACGTCGGACCTGGCCGACGACGCGTCCACCGACATCCCGGTGCAGCTGCACGTCGCCGACCCCGACACGTTCGAGCCCGTCGACTGGCTGAACGCCTGGTACCTGCGGATGCGCAGGGCCGGAGCCGACGCCGAGGTCTACCGCTACCGAGGCGCCGGCCACCTCTTCACCGACCCCGACCTGCCCGACTACGACGCCGAAGCCGCCGAACAAGCCTGGGCCACAGCCCAAGCCTTCCTAGCCGACCTCTAATCCCGCCATCAAGCCACGACCCGAACGCGCCACCCCAAACCCCGAGGTCGTCAGTGGTCATGGGGGTACCGGGGCCCGTGGGTATGCGAAAGCCCTCCGGCCGCTTCCGGGTGGGG
Organism: Actinomadura sp. 6N118; assembly: GCF_044326415.1. Taxonomy (NCBI): domain Bacteria; kingdom Bacillati; phylum Actinomycetota; class Actinomycetes; order Streptosporangiales; family Thermomonosporaceae; genus Actinomadura; species Actinomadura sp. 6N118. The sequence goes on from NZ_JBIRAZ010000031.1 coordinate 21,275, forward strand.
AGGCGGGCAGGAGGGCTTTCGATCAGGCGGACTCGCGCTTCAGGACTGAGCAGTTCGGGCCTACGGCCCAGACGTTCCAGGTCCCGGGCTTGGCTCCGGCCAATGCGATCACTGTGGCGTCCGAGCCTTCGTACTTGGCGACGTCAACAAGGGCCGGGGTCTTCCCCCCGGTGATCGTCGAGACACATTGGGCCAGTTGTGAATCAGGGGCCTGTCCATCGCCGACCTTCAGCTCGGGACCCTTGCCGAACAAGCGCCCCACCTGCTGGTTCAGCTGTCCCTGCCGGTAATCCGTACCGCTGCGGGAGACGGTGTACGAGCCGGTCACCTTGGGCTGGCCATTCTCACCGAGCGTCTGCGTACGTTCCGACGGGGCCGCACCCTTTGCGGCACCGCCACTGGAATCCTTACGGTCAGTGACGGGTGAGTGCGCCGTCGCCGAATGATCATTATCGCCCGACCCGTTCAGGGCCGCCTTGCCGACCATAGCTCCGCCGCCGAGCACTACCACCGTCGCGGCAGCGGCGGAGAGGATCCGCCAGTGCCGCCTTCCGCGCCGTTGCTCCAGGCTCACCACCGTGGCGTTGCTCATCGACTCCGCCGCGATGGCGGTGTCGATGCGTGCGGCCAACTCGGCGGGCATGGACGGAACGGGTGCCTCCGCCAGGATCCGGGAGACGTCCGCAAGATCGGCGGATCGGTCCCGGCACTCGGCGCAGGTGTCGAGGTGCGCGTTGACGGAGGCGGCTTGATCGTCTTCGAGCAGGCCCTCGGCCAGATCGGCGAGGGTGTCGTAGTCATAGTGAGCGGGGTTCATCAGGGCATGCCACCTCCTTCCACACCTCCGACGTTCTTGCGGTCCCGTCGGTTCCGATGTTGTACGAGAAGTGGCGCTAGTCGCGCGCGTCCCCGGGCGCAGCGGCTCTTGATCGTCCCGGGCGGCACCTCCAGCACCTTGGCCGCGTCGTCGACGGAGTAGCCCATCATGTCGACCAGTATCAACGCCGCTCGCTGCTCGAACGGCAGCTGGGACAGGGCCGACTGAACGTCAAGCGATACGCCGTGGGCGTCCGTGGGGTCTGGCATCTTCGGCGCCACGGCGTCGAACGTGGCGTCGTCGCCCATCGGTGTCGCCGGCCGTACGGACTTGCGCCGCAGCCGGTCAAGGCAGGCGTTGACCACGATCCGGTGCAGCCATGTGGTGACCGCCGCGTCGCCCCGGAACCGCCCGGCGGCCCGGAACGCCGACAGGCAAGCGTCCTGGAGGGCGTCCGCCGCCTCCTCGGGGTCGCCGAGGGTACGGATCGCCACCGCCCACATGCGGTCGCGATGCCGGTTGACCAGCTCGGCGAAGGCATGCGGGTCTCCCTGAGCGTGCCTGGCAAGCAGCTCCTTGTCGGGGACCTCGTCCACACGCCGCATACTCACCGACGCCATGGGCACCTGCTCGTGGATGCGGTCTGGCCTGCTGGGGTCGACACCACAGATTCCTGAGGGGAGGGGACATTCTGCTCACAGGCACGATACCGACTGGTGCGACCCCACGTCACAGCTCGTATGACCGCCTCACCATTCGCGGCGGAGATGTTACGTCGATCACGCCCTCCAAACTACCGTCCACAAGTGGCAAGGCGACACGACCCGAGGAGTCTGGACCCCTCCCAGGACGCCCCATAGCGTGCTTTTGATCTTGATGTCCTGACGAAGGAGACCACACTCAATGGCATCGCACCTCAGGCGAGGCATCACGGCACTAACCGTCGCAGCCCTGGCCGGAGGGCTCGTCGTCGTTCCCGCCGGCCCCGCCTCGGCGAAGGTCTACTACAACAAGCGCGTCGTTAAAGCTTGGGGCATCACCGGCAAACTCGACATCGACCACCGAGGGAAGGGCAAGTGGTACGCACGCGCTCGCTTCTACAACAGCGAGGAGTACAACGCGTTCTTCAAGGTCATGCTCGAGCGGAAGAAGGGGAAGAAGGGCGCCTGGAGGAAGGTCGGCTCGGCTGGCTTGCTTGAGAACGGCCAACGGAGGTACACCACGGGCTGGGCGTGGGACGGCAAGGGCTACCAAGTTCGCGCGTGCATCCAGCACTGGAGCGGTGCCGGCTACCACGGCAAACGGTGCAGCAAGGGGTACTGATCCGGGCGAGCACCGCGGACACGACCACTGTCGCCGGTGAGCCTCGTGGTCATGGCCACGTATGCGAATCCTGAGCGAGCGGACCTGCTGAACGAAAGGGGCCCTCCTTGCGGAGGGCCCCTTTCGTCGTACGAGCTGAGGTCAGGTGGCAGAGCCGAAGACGGTGACGTCGCTGAGCTTGGCCTTGAACCCTGCTGGCACCGGTGTGGTGAACCAGACGAGCACGTACTGAGCCTTCGTCGGCTGCGCTACGTCGATCTTGAAACCACCGGCGACGGACCGGCTCCTACCGATGACTTTGAGGGAGCCGAGCTCCTTGCTGTCACCGACCCTCAGCTGCATCGGTGCTCCGCTGACGGGAGTCTCGATCCTGACTGCTGAGACGTTGACGGGCTTCCCCATGTCGAGCAGGACGCCGAAGCCCTTCGAATACCTGCCGAAGTCGGAGGACCTGTAGGTCTGCGAGGCCCATTCCGTGCTTGACCGACCGTCGAGGACGGCATCGGCATTCCTGCCGATTGCGCTGTCGTGCCGGGCCCCGATGGGCTCCTCCATGCCTTCGGCGCCGACGACGTCGAGTTTGGTGGCGGCGGGGCGGGTGCGCTCGGTTTGCTTTTTGCCATTGTTGATGCTGGCTTTGTTGTTCTTGCCCGTGTTGTCGTCGCCGAGGTTGGAGATCGCCCAGATGCCCAGGCCGAGGATGACGGTGAGGGCGGCGGCGCCGATGCCCATGAGGCCTCGGCTGATGGGCTTGCGGGCAGTGTGCGGGGCCGTCGGCGCGGAGGGGACGCCTTGGTGCTGGGTTGGCTGCGGCTGAGCCCGGTGGGATGCGGGCTGGCGCGGCTGAGGTGGCCTGGGGCGGGGCGCTGGAGGCTGCGCGGGCGGCGGGGTGGGTGTGCGGGCCGGACGGGCCTGACGGGGCGGGGGAGGCTGTGGCGGCTGGGAGGCGGCCAGGCCGGCGAAGAGCGGGAGGGGTGTGCGGGGGACGCCGCGGAGGGCCTGGGCCAGCTCGGCGGGGGTCGCGATCGTGCTCTGGCCCGGTACGTCGAGGCCGAGGGCGCGGCAGGCGATGGCGTTCAGGGGGTGGGAGATGCCCGCCTGGACCTGGCGCGGAGCATGGGGCACTCCGTCGGTCTCAGGGGCGGCGGGCAGGCCGGAACGGTCGGCGGCGCCGGGCCAGTGGGCGGTGAGGGCGGCGTAGAGCATGCCGCCCAGGCTGCGGACGTCTTCGGCGGCGGGGTCTTCGGAGTAGCAGTCGGCCAGGACGGCGTCGGTGGCGATGCCGAGGACCTTGACGGTGCCGCCGGTCGTCCAGACCAGGTCACGGGGGGTGAGGCAGAGATGAGCCAGGCCCGCGGCGTGCGCGGTGGCCATCGCCTCGGCCGCCTCGAACAGGAGCGTCGCGGCGCGGCCAGGCTCCAGTGGCGCCTTGGTGAGCATTTGCTCAAGGGTCTCGCCGACGACCCATTCGCTGACGACATAGGCGTTCTCGCCGCTGTCGTCGGCGTCGAAGACCTGGGTGAGGCGGGGGTCGGTGAGCCGGCTGGCGGCGCGGGCGGAGGTGACGACCTCGGTGATGCGGGGGAAGTCGGGTTCGAAGGTCCGGACGGCCACGGCGCGAGCCAGGATCTCGTCGATGGCCTTCCAGAGCGTGGAGCCGCCGGAGTCGCTGATGCGCTCCTCAAGGCGGTAGCGGCCGGCGAGACGAGTGCCGGGCTCTATGACTGACGTGCTCACGGCAACGTCCTGCGCAAAAGTGTCATGTTCGTGGCGTGGCAGCTTACGCCTCCGACCCTCCTCTTTGCGTTCCCCAGGGTGTCGCCCCGCAAGCCGTAGTCCCCCACATGGTAGTGCTTACACCGATGGCTGGATGCCTTATCGACGCGCGTCGTGTGCACTTTGCCACGATTTACCCTCACGTCACACTGGACGCAGCCGTCACGGAACCCCACTCAGCCGCGACCAGGCAGGCGGCCGGCGACCATTGAGATCATCGACTGAACTTCGCCGACGCGCAGCAGTTTCGCGAAGAACAAGTAGAGCACCCCGCCGCCGGCGCTGCCGACGGCCAGGGCGAGCAGGCCGGCCGGCAGCCCCAGGCCCAGGGTGGCGTCGATGACCGCGTGTGTCGCGTACGCGAAGCCGATGAGCGGCCAGATCGCCACCGCCAGCTTCAGGTACGTCGTGAAGACGCGGCGTCCGTCCATGCCGCCGAGGCGTCGGCGCAGGATCACCCAGCCCACGATCGCCCCGGCCGTCTGGGCGACCGCGAAGCCGCTGGCGATACCGACGATGATCTTGTCGGTGGGCAGCACGCTGTACATCGTGATCGACGACGCGATGTTGGTGGCGACGACGGCGACGCTGATGAACGTGGGGGTGCGGGTGTCCTGCATCGAGTAGAAGACCCGCAGCATGAGCTGGTACGCGGCGAACGGAACGAGCGCGATGGCGAAGGCGCGCAGGACGTTGGCGATGACCATGGCGTCGCTCGCACTGGTGTTGCCGTGGGCGAAGAGCACGGTGGTGATCTCGGAAGCGAGGACGCCCATCAGCGCGGCGGCGGGGAGGATCACCGCGGAACAGAGCCGCAGGCCATTGGAGAAGTCGTCGCGGACCTCGGCCATGCGCCCGGCGGCCGCGTGCTCGCTCATCCGCGGCAGCAGCGCCGTGATCACCGACACGCCGATGATCGCGTACGGGAGCTGGAAGAGCTGGTAGGCGTTGAAGTACGGGGTGTAGCCGACGTCCCCGATGCCTTCCTGGCGCCCTTCCACGCCCGCCGCGTTCGCCAGCCGGGTGGTCACCGCGAAGCCGATCTGCGTGATCGTCACGTACGCGAGGGTCCAGATCGCCATCCGGCCCATCTGCCCCAGCTCGCCCTTGCGGAAGTCGAGCCGGGGGCGCCAGCGGAACCCCGAGCCGCGCAACGACGGCCACAGCGCCAGTGTCTGCAACGCCATGCCGCCGATCGTGCCCGCCGCCAGCAGCGTGATCTGCCGGGAGGAGATCGACTCGGGTGTCACCTTGCCGGTGCTGACCAGCAGGAACGCGGCCGCCGTGCAGCAGATGACGATGTTGTTGAGGACCGGCGCCCACATCGGCGCCGCGAACCGTTTGCGGGTGTTGAGGATCGCGCCGGAGAACGCGCTCACGCCGAGGAAGAAGATCTGCACCGCGAACAGCCGGGCGAAGAGCACCGCGAGATCGCGCTGGTCGCCCTCCATCTTGCCGCCGTAGATGCTGATGAACACCGGCCCGAGGAGCACCGCGATCGCCGTGATCACCGACAGTCCGAGCACCGCCAGCGTGAACAGCCGCTGCTCGTACTGCTCGCCGTACGCGCTGTCACGTTCCCGCGCGCGAATGATCAGCGGGACGACCACCGCGGTCAGGATCCCGCCCAGCAGCAGGTCGTAGACGATGAACGGGACGGTGTTGGCGGTGTTGTAGGCGTCCGCGACCGCGCCGGTGCCGAGGGCGGCCACCAGCATGGCGGTACGCAGGAATCCGGTGACCCGGGACGCCAGCGTCCCCACGGCCATGATCGCCCCAGACCGCAGCAGCCCCGAGGTGCCATTGCCAGGCGGCGGCTCGCCGCCAGGCCCTCCCGCCTCGCCTGGTCCAGGAGCGCCAGGTCCGCCAGGAGCGCCCGGTGCGCCGACGGGAAGGTCTACGCGCGTCTGCTGGGCCCCGGCACCCGCAACGGCAGCCGGAAGATCAACTCTGGTTTCCATCCCAGCGGCCGAAGGTGGACGGCCCGTCCCCCGGGGATCCGCCGGTGAGCCCGGCCCGGTCCTCGGACGGCCCGGACCCGCGTGACCCGGAGTCCCCGCTTGCCCCGAAGTCCCCGGGGGACCTGGAGTCCCCGCGTGACCCGTGCCCGGACCCGGAGTCTCCATCGGGCCCGGCCGGCCCGTCGAACCCGGCCTCTCGGCCGAACTCCGCCCCGGTCCCGGTCTCGAACCCGGTCCCGGCTCGGGCCTCCCGGTCGAACCCGGTCCCGCCGGGGAATTCGGGCCCGCTGGGGAATGCTGGCTCGGCGGGGTACCCGGACCCGTCGCCGGGGAACCCTGACCCCTGGGGTCCGGTCGTCCCTGCTGGTCCCACTCCGGTCGACCCGTCACCGGCTGCCTCCGCTTTCCGGCGGCGCCTTGCTCGCATGGCCCGCACTCCGACGCCCACGAAGAGTACGGCAAGTGCGCCGCCCGTGATGAGCAAGGCCTCCCTGCCGTACTCCGTGCTCCGGACCGTGATCTCGGTGGGCGTGCCGTACACCCTGCCCCGCTCGCCCGTGGGGGTCATCAGCTGCACGACCATCTTGAAGTTGCCGTTGCCCGACGCCTGAAGGGGGACAAAGATCTGGCGCTTCTCGCCCGATTTCAGCGCGATCACGCGCTCGTTCGCGGGCTGGAGCTTGCCAATCCGCAGACCGGGACTCTGGGAGGTGAAGACGACCCGGAACCTGACTTTCCGGCCGCGCAGATCGTTGGCGATGGTGACGATGTTCCGGCCTGATGTTCCGGCGAGTGAGATCCGCTTGTTGGTCCCCAAGACGACGTGCAGCCCGTCCATGTCGTCCTTGAGCCCCAGCTTCAGTTCGTCCCGGGCGCGCACCGACCGCGAGTAGCGGCTGCGCCAGTACGACGACTCCATGCGCAGGACGCCGCGTTCGTAGGTGTTGACCGGCGGGTCCAGGATCGAGCGGAAGGTCACGGCGCGCCTGGCGATGCCCTGCACCTCGGCCAGGTAGTTCTTGCCGAGCTCATACCGCTCGTACGCGTCGGAATAGCCCGCGTAAGTCCGGTCGACCGGTCGTGTCTGAGCGATCTCACGCAGACTCGTCCGCTCGTTGAGCCATTTGGCGGTCGCCGTGTACTCCAGCAGCTTGCGGGCCAGCTTGGGGTTCGGGTCCCAGCGCCGGTTGGGGGCGACGACGAGCGTGCGGGGCACCTCTGGCGCCTCCGCTGTGATCGTGGCGGTCTCAGCCAGGAACCGCTGCTCGATCAGCGAGGCCGCGTGCGGTGAACGGCTATCGCCGCTGATGATGTCGCTGAGCCCCTCGTCGTAGACGACGGCACGCCTCGCGCCCTGGCCGGTCGGCACGGTCGTGGTAGCGCTCGGTGTCGCCTTCTGCACGGGGAAGTCGCGGCTGCTCATCACGAACGCGCCGGACTTGGGAGAGAGGCCTGCTGACTTGGCGAGCTGGTCGAGCGTGCCACGCCCGGCCGCACCAGACGGTGGCCAGGCCATCTGGACGTCCGGTTGCCGCTGCAGGGTTGCGGCGGTGACCTGCTTGGCGTTCTTGTACGCGGTGTTGATGTGCGCTCCGAGCTTGTGGCGGACCAACGCCACGGCGTCAGGGTCGGCGTACGGCAAGTTGAGAAGGGGCTCCGACTTCGAGGCTTCCTTCAAGGACTTCGTCCAGTCGACGCCGGCCGCGTTCTGGGGGCGCTTGGTCGCCTTCTTGCGGCCGCTCAGCTTCAGCGAATAGCCGCCCTTGGCGTTCATGGCCTGCGCGTCGTCCAGCACCGCCGGGTCGATCGCCCAGGTCAGCGGCGTCCTGCTCCGCGCGGCCTCGTTGACCAGATTGGTCAGCCGTCCGCCCGGGCCGACCTCCTTCGCCAACTGGTCGTCGATAAAAGTCTCGTCGTTGGCACGGTGGATCCCGCTGACGATCGGCCAGATCCACGCCACCTTCACCGGCCTGAAGGTCGGCCGGCCGGCCGGAACGTACGTGATGAAGGTCGTCTGGCCGCCGAGGACCCGGCCGGTGGCGTCGTAGACCTCGACACCGACGGGATACGCCCCGAACTCGTCCAGCCCCATCTGGCGGGTGGTGAGACCGACCGTGAAGTCCTGTTTGCCGTTGGCCACGGCCGCCTGCGGCAGGGCCTTGACACTGAAAGGCACGCTGGGGACGCCTACGCCTCGCAGGAGGGACGGCTGGCTCCCGGCGTACTGGGCCAGCTGCCCCCGGCTGGCGACACGTTCGGCGCTGTAACGGAACCGCACTGACAGGCCGTTGATCGCCGCGCCGGAACGGTTTTGCACGGTCCCGGAGATCTGGACTCTGGAGTCGGCGCCTGTCGGCTTGGCGGACTTGGGCAACACGCTCGTCAGGGCGATGGACACCTGGTCGCGGGCCTGGGTCTGGGTCTGGCGGGAGGTTTGCCCGGAGGCGCGTTGCCGGTCGCCGTCGCGGGGGTCGGCGAGGACCGGCGTCGCCGACACCATGACGCAGGAGAGGGCGGCGGCCAGCGCGGCCGCGCGTTCGAACGTTCTCACGCCATATCCACCCGAGGGCCGTCCACCTGAGAGCCGTCCGCCCGGGTGCCGTCCACCCGGAGGCTGCCGGCCGCCGGGCGGGCCACCCGAGGGCAGCGGGCGTCGCATTCCCGCATCACGGCCTCGATGTTAGCCGTGACAGGGGTGCCGTCAGACCTTCCTGGCCACCTCCGTAGATCCAATCCGGGATCCAATGCAGATCCAAATCGGGGATCCGATACGTCCGATCTGCTGGATCAGCGAATGTGGCCGTGCCAAGTGCCCAGAAAGGCCAGCGGAACACGGCCGCCCGTCACAGGTCCGGTGGCCTGCCCGCCGGCCTGCTTGCGCGCCTTGGACTCTGCGGCCTGCCCGCGCGCCTTAGCCTCGGCGGCTTGACCGCGTGCCCTGGGCTCGGCGATCTGCCCGCGTGCTCTGGGCTCTGCGGCCTGCCCGCCTGCCTTGGACTCGGCGGCATTCTCGCCGGCCATCTGGCCGTTGCTCAGATCGACTGGTTTCGCGCCGCTGAGCGCGAACAGGTCCAGGGCACGGATCCCGAGTGCGGTGGAGGCCTCGCCGGTCGCCGTGTAGACGACGTCGTCCACCGGAAGCTCGCCGACGGTCTCCTCATCGATCAGCAGCGGCATCGACTCCGGTAGGAGCAGCGGGCAGACCAGGCCCGCCGCGTACTCGGTGACGGTGTTGACAAGGTCGGGCCGGGCCGGGCGGATCAGCCGCGCGCCGACGGCGAGGCGGACCCGCTCAGCCGGCGGACGCACGCCCGCCGGGACGATCACTCCCACCAGGAAACGTGAACCCCGGTGGACGTCGTTACAGGCGTAGACGCGCGTCACCAGGCACCGGCCAGCTGGAAGTCCCAGTGATCTGGGCAGTTCGTCGGCGTGCGCGATCGCCGCGGGGAGCCGCACGATCTCGTGCAGCGTCTCCCGTTCGAGAAGCGCGCGGTGAATGGTGAGAGCGTCCTTCATCTCTTCAGCTCCGTCCTGCGGGGTAGTCCCCGCACACCCCCGATGTGACTCTCTTCGCCCCCGTCTCCCGCTCCGCTGTCGGATCTCCCCACATACCCACGGTGGTGGGTTTTACCCTCTCCTTGCGTTCCGTGTGGCCTGTGTGGCCTGTGCACCCGCGAACTACACACCGGTGCGCCCGCGAACCACGCTCCGGCGCCGTGCAGTGACGATCGCCCCGCCCGCCCCCGCTACCGTTGGTCCGACGGACCGGCGGCCACGCGAGCGTCCTCTTCGGGGTGTCCAGAACGTAACTCGGGGATCGCGACGTGTGAAGAGGCGTCTTACCTTTCTTCGCGGTCCGGAACGTCCCAAAGTCTTTTGTCAGCCGCCCAGCAAGGAAATACGCTCGATGGTCGTGCCTGAAGAGAACGCCACCCCGGAACCGCATGAGCTGTCGGAGCGCTCCCAGCCGACGCGGCCGTCACCGGAGCCGCCGGCTTCGCCTAAGCCGCCGCCTTCGCCCAAGCCGCCTGCTTCGCCTAAGCCGCGTCAGCCACAGCTGCCGCAGCAGTCGCCGTTGTCGCGACCGGTTCCCGAGCCGCCGGAGTCGCAGACTTCGCAGCCGCAGCGCGTCGCGATCGCCGAGCTGCTCCGCAAGGTCGCGCCGGTCGCCGACGAACTCGGCGAGCGGTTCGCGGCGGCCGGGCACGAACTGGCCCTCGTCGGCGGGCCGGTGCGGGACGCGTTGCTGCGCCGACCCGGCAAGGACGTCGACCTGACCACCGACGCGCCGCCGGACCGGATCCTGGAGATCATCGGTGGCTGGGCGGACACGGTGTGGACGATCGGCATCGAGTTCGGCACGGTGGGGCTCCGCAAGAACGGTTACGAGCTGGAGATCACGACCTACCGCAGCGAGTCGTACGACCCCAAGTCCCGCAAGCCCGAGGTCTCGTACGGCACCTCGCTCGTCGAGGACCTGCGCCGCCGCGACTTCGCGGCCAACGCCATGGCGGCGCGGCTGCCGGGGCACGAGTTCGTCGACCCGTTCGGCGGGCTGACCGATCTGCGACGCAAGGTCCTGAGGACACCCGGCCGCCCCGAGGACTCGTTCAGCGACGACCCGCTGCGGATGATGCGGGCGGCGCGCTTCGCCTCCCAGCTTGGCTTCGCCGTGGCGCCCGACGTCGTCCAGGCCATGAACGACATGGCGGGACGGATCGAGATCGTCTCCGCTGAACGCGTACGTGACGAGTTCTCGAAGTTGGTCTGCGGGACGTATCCCCGGGAAGGCCTGGCCCTGCTGGTGGACAGCGGACTGGCCGCCATGGTGCTGCCCGAGCTGCCCAAGCTGCGGCTGGAGATCGACGAGCATCACCGGCACAAGGACGTGTACGAGCACTCGCTGATCGTTCTGGAGCAGGCGATCGCGCAGGAGGAAGACGGACCGGATCTCGTCCTGCGGCTGGCGGCGCTGCTGCACGACATCGGCAAGCCCAGGACCCGGAAGTTCGAAGCCGGCGGGCGGGTGTCGTTCCACCACCACGAGGTCGTTGGCGCCAAGATGACCCGCAAGCGGCTCACCGAGCTCCGGTATCCCAAGGACGTCGTCGGAGACGTGTCCCGGCTGGTCGAGCTGCACCTCCGCTTCCACGGCTACGGCACGGGTGAGTGGACCGACTCGGCCGTACGCCGGTACGTGCGCGACGCCGGGCCGCTGCTGTCGCGGTTGCACAAACTGACCCGGGCCGACTGCACGACCCGCAACAAGCGCAAGGCCGACCGCCTGCGCCGCACGTACGACGATCTCGAGGCACGGATCGCGCGGCTCTCCGAGGAGGAGGAGCTCGCCGCGATCCGTCCCGAAGTCGACGGGAACGAGATCCAGGAGGTCCTCGGCATCAAGCCGAGCCCCCTGGTCGGCAAGGCCTACCGCTACATGCTCGAACTCCGCCTTGATCGTGGTCCCATCGGGAAGGACGCCGCCATCGAGCAGCTCCGCCGCTGGGCCGTCGACCAGGGCATCCTCGACGCGACCGGCACCCCGACGAGCGGCGCCGAGGGCAAGGACCGGACCGTTGAGGGCGAGGGCCGTTCCGCTGAGGGCGAGGGCCGTAGCGCTGAGGGCGAGGAGTCATGATCCAGCTCAGGCTCGGCCGGATGAGCCCGCAGGAGACCGAGCGCCTGCTGGCGTACGACCGCGAGCACGTGTGGCATCCGTACGCGCCGATGCCCGCCGCCTACCCGGCCGAGCTCGTGGTCTCGACGTCGGGTGTGCATCTGACCTTGGCGGACGGCAGCGAGCTGATCGACGGCATGTCGTCCTGGTGGGCTGCCATCCACGGTCACAACCACCCGGAGATGAACGCGGCCGTCACGCGCCAGCTGGGCAAGATGGCGCACGTGATGTTCGGCGGGCTGACGCACCCGACGGCGATCCGGCTGGCCGAGAAGCTCGTCGACCTCAGCCCGGGGCCCCTCACCAAGGTGTTCTTCGCCGACTCCGGCTCGGTCGCCGTCGAGGTAGCGATCAAGATGGCGCTGCAGTACTGGCGCTCGCAGGGCCGCCCCGAGCGGCACCGCCTGCTGACGGTGCGCGGCGGCTACCACGGCGACACGTTCGGGGACATGGCCGTCTGCGACCCGGTGAACGGCATGCACCATCTCTTCGCCGACGTCCTGCCGCAGCACGTGTTCGCCCCGGAGCCCCCGATCGGTTACCAGGCCGAGCCGGACGAGTCGTACCTGAGCGGCCTGGCCGACCTGGTGGCCGCCCACGAGGGCGAGCTGGCTGCGATCATCGCCGAGCCCATCGCCCAGGGGGCGGGTGGCATGCGCTTCTACGCGCCCGAATACCTGCGAGCGCTGCGCGACCTGGCCGACGAGCACGGCCTGCTGCTCATCCTCGACGAGATCGCCACCGGGTTCGGCCGTACGGGCGAGTTCTGGGGCTGTGACCACGCGGAGGTCGCCCCGGACATCATGTGCATCGGCAAGGCCATGACCGGCGGCTACATGACCATGGCCGCGACGCTCTGCACGGACCGGGTGGCCGAGGGGATCGCCACGGGCGAAGCCGGGGTGCTCATGCATGGTCCGACCTACATGGCCAACCCCCTGGCGGCCGCCGCCGCGAACGCCTCCATCGACCTCCTGCTCTCCCGCGACTGGCGCGAGGAGGTCGACACGATCGAGGCCCTGCTCACGGCGGGACTTGAGGACGCCAGAGATCTTCCGGGCGTCGCCGATGTCCGGGTGCTGGGCGCGATCGGGGTCATCGAGGCACGTGAGCCGGTCGATGTTCCCGCCATCCAGAAGACCGTGATGGAGCACGGCGTCTGGCTCCGCCCGTTCGGCAAGCTGATCTACGCGATGCCGCCGTATGTCTGCTCCGAGGACGAGGTCGGCCACATCACCGAGGCCATGTACGCCGCCGCCGAATCTCTATGAGGACGGAATCTCTCTGAGCGCCGAATCTCTCTGAGCCTGCGACCGCACCTCAGGCAGCCGACGAGCCCAGCGGGTGGCGGGTGATGCGGGAGGTCGCGGCCCGGTAGGCGACGGCGCCCAGGGCGTACGTGACGATGACCAAGCCCAGGGTCGGGTACGAGACGCCGTCGGAGGGGAGCCAGGTGGCCGCTGCCGCTGCCGCCGCCGCGAACGTGGCGTTGAAGAGCATGTCGTAGACGGCGAAGACCCGGCCACGGTAGGCATCGTCGATCGTCTCCTGGAGGATCGTGTCGACGCAGAGCTTGACCCCCTGCGACACCACACCCAGGGCGAAGGCTCCGGCCGCCCAGGCAGGCTCGGCGAACGGCGTGGCGAATGCCAGCAGGGCTCCCGCGCCCCCGCCCAGCAACCAGGCGATCCAGGACTGCTTGCTGATCCGCCGTACGACCAGCGGGGTGATCACCGCGGCCGCGAAGTAGCCGGCCCCGGAGACCCCGAGCATCACCGCGAACTTGTCGAGGCCGGCGTCGGCGTCCGTGGTGAAGTGGTTGCGGCAGAGCAGCAGCGTCATGATCAGGATGACGCCGTACATGAACCGGTGGAACGAGATCGCGCCGAGCGCCAGGGCGGCCGACGGCCGTTCCCGGAGATGCCTGGCTCCGTCCACGAGGCCGTGCAGCACGTTCCCCAATGCGTCCCGCGTCTGCGCCGCAGCCTCCTCCAAATGAGGCCCGAGCAACTGGCGCGGCAGGCTCGTGGCGACGACTCCGGCCAGCATGAAGAGCCCGGCCGCGCAGAGCAGGATCAGCGCGGCGCCGTTGTGATCCGCGCCGAACACCTGCCGCAGCAGATATCCGACGCCGGCGCCGATGAACGCCACGATCGTCCCCGAGGTGACCGCGAACGCGTTGGCGGTCACCAGATGCTCGCGGCGTACGACGTGCGGAAGCGCCGCGGACAGTGCCGCCAGGAAGAACCGATTGACCCCCAGGACGAGCAGCACCCCCAAGAAGAAGGGGATGCCGTCGTCGCCGAACGCCACCAGGGCGGCGACCGCGATCACCATCAGTGCCCGCAGTATCGGCGCCCACACCAGGATCTGGCGCCGCTGCCACCGGTCGATGAACACCCCGGCGAACGGGCCGAGCGCCGAGTAGGGCAGCAGCGTCACGGCGAACGCGGCGGCCGCCTTGCCCGCCGAGGTCTGCCGTTCGGGCGAGAAGAACACCCACCCGGCCAGCGCGACTTGGAAGACGCCGTCGGTGAGCTGTGAGATCAGGCGCGTCGCGTACAGCCGCCGGAAATCCCGCCCACGCAGGATCATCCGCAGCTCGCTCGCCCTCATCGGATCACCCTACGCGCACTCCCTCCATGCTCCCGGCGAGGTGGTCAGGGGCGGACTGCGAGGTGGTCAGGTGCGGACTGCGAGGTGGTCAGGGACGGGCGGCGTCATCGCAACGTGTGGCGGTGGTGATCTGGGTTACGTCAGCGGGACAGCCAGAGGCGGGTGTAGTCGTAGCCGGTGGCGGTCGGGAGGTACCGGGCACCGCGGACGCGGGCGGAGTGGAAGATCGGGAGGGATCGGTTGAGCAGGGGGATGATGGCCGCGTCCTCCATGATCTTTTGGTCGGCGAGCTGCCAGTAACCGGCGGCGCGGCCCTGGTCCGGTGCCGTGAGGGCACTGTCGATGAGGGCGTTGACCTGCGGGTTGTCGTAGCCACCGAAGTTGGTGGAGTTCGGCCCGTAGGCGCGGCCGTCGAACAAGGGCTGGATGAGCGAACGACCGTTGTTGCCGTACCAGTCAGGCGTCCAGCCGGGGGCAGCGATGTCCCAGACACCCTCCCGGGCTTTGGCCGGGTCGGCGAGCGTCTCGCCGTAGTAGTTGCCGCCAGTGTCGGGGATGAGCTTGGCCTTCACCCCGCAGGCGCCGAGGTTCTCCTTGATGGCTTCGGCGATCCGCTTGTGGGTGCCTTGCACGCGGTACGGGAAGTTGAGGGTCAGGTCCTTCGGCGCTTTCGCCTTGGCGAGCAGCAGGCGGCATCTGGCCGGGTCGCCGCTTTCGCCTGCGGTGGCGTAACGGTTGGAGGCGAAGTGACCTGCGTTCCCCGGCGGGATGATCGTGTGCAGTGGCTCGGCCACCTCCGGGCCACCGACAATCTTGATCAGCGCCGTCCGGTCGACCGCGTACTGCAGTGCCTGGCGCACCTCACGCCGGGCCAGCGCGCCGCCGCCTGTCCGGCCGCGCGTGTTGAAGACCAGGTACGGGCTGCTGCTGGGAGTGTCGCGAATGGCGAAGCGTTCGTCCCGGGCCCGGCGCAGCCGGGCGATCGCGGTGACCGGCACCGGCTGGTCCCAGGAAAGGTCGGCGGTGCCCTGTTCGAGCTGTAGCTGGACGGCGTCAGGCGACTCCTGCCCGAGGGTGAGCTGGATCTTCTCAACGTGGCGTTCGCGCAGCGGGTCGGTCTCCTGCCGCCAGGCCGGGTTGTGGCTCAGCACGTAGGAGAGGCCGGGCTTGTAGGAGGTGATCTGGTACGGGCCGTTGGAGATGGTGTGCTGCCGGAACTGCGGGCTGTCCGGCACGTATTCGTCGTACTCCTTGGGTGCGGCGGCGGTGAACTGCAACGTCAGCAGGTTGAGGAAGTCGCTCGCCGGTTGCCGCAACTTGAAGACGAGCGTGTCGTCGCCCTTCGCCTGGATGCCGGGGATCGTGTGCCTGTTCTGGTACGCGGCGATGGCGGCGGGGTCGTTCGCGTTCACCTTCGCGAAGCCGCGGCAGTAGTCCTTCATCCCGCGGATCGTGGAGACGTAGTAGCCGATGCCGCCCGCCGGGGAGGCAGGATTGCATAGCCGCTCGAATCCGCGGACGAAGTCAGCGGCGACGACCGGGCGCGGCGGGCTGGTGTTCCACTGGACGCCCTTGCGGAGCTTGACCGTGTACGTGCGGCCGTCCTTGCTGATGCCGCCGTTCTCCTTGCTCGGTACCTTGGCCGCGACGTCGGCCTGCACCGGCACGGACTCCTTGAAGTCGTTGGAGGCCCGGGTCCCGAAGAGGGTCCGCGCGTAGGTGCGGTTGAGGCCGTGCGAGCCGGTGCTGTTGGCGCTGGCAGTGTCGAGGTGGTCGACGTCGGACGACCCGATGACCCGGAGCGTGCCGCCGTTCGCCGGCGGGCCGGTGGTCGGGCCACCGGAGTCGCCGCCGCCCCCGCATGCGGTCAGCCCCACTGCGAGCCCCACCAGCCTCGCAGTCGCCCTCGCCAGCCTCGCAGTCGCCCTCAGTGCCTCGCGCGCCATCCCGTTCCTCCACCGACCGACCGGCAACGGCCATCACTAGCGGTGCCAGAGTAGGGCCAGAGCGTGACAACGGCCGCTACATCACCATTTCCCTATAGAAGTAAGGACGCCCTGACAGTGATGTCCACTGTCAGGGCGTCCTTGAGGAGCTTTGTGATCAGGCTCTCAGCCGGCGCTCGGCGTCAGCGTTCGACGTCCGTGCTCAACGTCTCAGCGTTCGACGTCAGCGTTCGATGTCGCCGCGGATGAAGGCCTCGACGGCGTCGCGGGCCTGGTCGTCGTTGTACTGCTCGGGCGGTGACTTCATGAAGTAGGAGCTGGCCGACAGGATCGGGCCGCCGATGCCGCGGTCCTTGGCGATCTTGGCGGCGCGGACCGCGTCGATGATGACGCCGGCCGAGTTGGGCGAGTCCCAGACCTCGAGCTTGTACTCCAGGTTGAGCGGGGTGTCGCCGAAGGACTTGCCCTCCAGGCGGACATAGGCCCACTTGCGGTCGTCCAGCCACGGCACGTGGTCGGACGGGCCGATGTGCACGTCGGCCTTGGCCATCTCGTGCGGGATCTGGGACGTGACCGACTGGGTCTTGGAGATCTTCTTGGACTGGAGGCGCTTGCGCTCCAGCATGTTCATGAAGTCCATGTTGCCGCCGAAGTTGAGCTGGTACGTGCGCAGCAGCTCCACGCCGCGGTCTTCGAACAGCTTGGCCATCACGCGGTGCGTGATGGTCGCGCCGACCTGGGACTTGATGTCGTCGCCGACGATCGGGACACCGGCGTCGGTGAACTTCTGGGCCCACTCGGGGTCGCTGGCGATGAACACCGGCAGGGCGTTCACGAAGGCGACCTTGGCGTCGATGGCGCACTGGGCGTAGAAGCGGTCGGCCTCTTCCGAGCCCACCGGCAGGTAGGACACCAGCACGTCGACCTGCGCGTCCTTGAGCGCCTGCACGACATCGACCGGCTGGGCGTCGGACTCCTCGACCATGTCGAGGTAGTACTCGCCGAGGCCGTCGAAGGTGTGGCCGCGCTGAACGGTGATGCCGGTCGGCGGGACGTCGGCGAACTTGATGGTGTTGTTCTCGCTGGCGTGGATGGCCTCGGAGAGGTCCATGCCCACCTTCTTCGCGTCCACGTCGAAGGCCGCGACGAAATCCACGTCACCGACGTGGTAGTCGCCGAACTGAACATGCATCAGGCCGGGGACTCGCGTCTCGGGCGCCGCGTCCTTGTAGAACTCGACACCCTGGACGAGCGAAGAGGCGCAGTTGCCCACACCCACGATGGCTACGCGCACCGAACCCATCCGGTTGCTCCATTCTCTCTTGCGGAACATGTGGTGTTCTTCACCCGACCCCGAGGGAAGCAGGGAACCGCGATCAGCGGTCCGTCTCCCGAGGCATGTCCTGAGTCGTATTCGAAGTCTGAGTTTGCTCTTGCTGCGCTTGCTGTTGTTGCTCCGCCCGCTCGCGCCCGATGAGCTCGTTGAGCCACCTGACCTCGCGTTCGACGGACTCGAGCCCGTGGTTTTGGAGCTCGAGGGTGTAGCTGTCCACCCGCTCACGGGTCCGCGCCAACGCGGCGCGCACACCCTCCAGGCGTTCCTCCAGCCGACTGCGCCGGCCTTCCAGGATCCGCAGCCGGACGTCGGCGCGGGTGTGCGAGAAGAAGGCGAAGTGCACGCCGAACCCCTCGTCCTCCCACGACGCCGGACCGGCCTCGGTGAGGAGCTGTTGCAGACGCTCCTTGCCCTCGGCGGTGAGCTTGTAGACGATCTTCGAGCGGCGGCTCTGGAGCGCCAGGGGCACGTCATGCTCTGGCCGGTCCTCAATGATCAGCCCGTTGGCGAGGAGCTGCTTGAGGCACGGGTAGAGCGAGCCGTACGAGAAGGCGCGGAACATGCCCAGCAGGGTGTTGAGCCGCTTGCGCAGCTCGTACCCGTGCATCGGGGACTCGTGCAGCAGGCCGAGCACGGCGAGCTCGAGCACGCCTTGTCCCTTCCTACTGCTCATGTCCCACTCCCGCAGAGCCGATGTCTCAACTAGATGTATCGAGCGAATGTATCGACTCGATACATCTGAACGATACGTACCGGCGCCGGTCCTGGCAAGTCGCGAGGGCGCCGCGGCCTCTACGTGATCTTCCAAAGGCGGGATCCGGGCCGTACCCTGCTGGCATGTGGGGTCGGAGCTACCTCCCATGAGACCGAGGCTGGTCGTGGACTACGGCCTCGCGAAGCGAGCAGCCCTGGCCGAGCTACGCTCCGGTGCGCTGACCAGGGATGACGCCTGTGACGCCCACCCCTATCTCCTCCGCGCGGCCAGGTATCACGGCGAACCCACCGATCAGCCCTGTCCCGTCTGCGCGCGCGAGCGCCTTACCCACGTCACGTATGTATACGGAGACGAACTGGGCCGTTACGAAGGCAGGGTCAAGGCGACAGCCGATCTTGCCGACATGGACCGTGAATACGGAGAATTCAGGGTCTATGTGGTCGAAGTGTGCCAAGGTTGCGCCTGGAATCACCTGTCGGTGTCATACGTCCTCGGCCATGGGCAGGAACCCCGCAGCCAGCGGGGATAGCCCCCAGGCGGCCTCGCAACCAGCGAGGACGGCCCATGTCAGGGCGTCATATCCGTGCACGGCCGTCACCCGCTCACCAGCCTGCACAGTACTCTTCGGACGACGCACCAGCCGTTACCCCCGTTGATGAGGTCGCGTGAGTAATCCAAGCCAGCCCCGACCAGAACCCGGGTCGCCGCGGCCGGGCGGGCAGCAGAATCCCCGCCCCGGCCAGCCAGGCGTCCCCGCTCGGCCGGGAGCCCCCCAGCCCTCCGCCACGCCCGGACGCCCCGGTGCCCGCGGCGCGGCCGCAGGTCCCGATGGCCCCGGCCGACCCGGTGCCCCCAGTGCGCCCGGTCGACCAGGCGCCCCAGCGGGTCGTCCCGGCGGCCCCAACGGTTCCGGGCAGCCGAACGGCATAGGCCGCCCCGGTGGCGCACCACGTTCTGGCCCCAATGGCAACGGCCGTCCCGGTGCCCCTGGCGGCAATGGCCGTCCCGGTGCCACCGGCGGCCCTAGTGCCCCCGGTCGCCCCGGCGCCCCGGGCGCCCCTGGAGCTCCGGCTCGCGTGGGTGCCGGAGCCGGCGCCGGTGTTGGCGCGGCGTCACGTGCCGAGGCCCCGCCGCGCCCTGGCGCTCCACGCACCGGAGGTCCCGGCAGGCTGGGCGGCGCCCCTAACGGTCGCGGCCCCGGTCCCAATGGTCGCGGTCCTAACGGCAACGGCCGCCCCGGTCGAGGCCCTGGCGGTCCCGGTGGCCGTGGGCCCGGCGGCCCAGGCGGTCCCGGTGGCCCTGGCGGCCCGAACGACCCCGTCGGACGCACCGGCTGGAAGCGGATCCTGCTCGGTCCGGGGCTCAAGCGGAAAGGCTGGCGTCGTTATCTGCCTCCGTGGCGAGCGGTCCTGGGAGTCATGCTCCTCGGCTTCGCCGCCGTCTGCACGCTGGTCGCGGTCGCCTACGCCAAGACCCCGCTGCCCGCCAAGCCGACGAACGAGGGTGTCGCCGACCAGGCTTCGATCTTCTACTACGCCGGCGGGAAGGCGGAGCTCGGCCGGATCGGCAAGAAGCGGGAGATCGTCCAGCTGGGCGCACCGGGCGAGAAGCCCACGAGGGGCAAGGTGCCGGACTTCGTCCAGGATTCCGTGCTCGCGGCGGAGAACCGCAGCTTCCGCAGTGACAAGGGCGGCATCTCGATCAAGGGCACCGGGCGGGCCGTGTGGGTCAACCTCAACGGAGGCCAGGGCGGTGGCTCCACGATCACCCAGCAGCTGGCCAAGAACTACTACTCCGACATCGAAAACCGGACGATGAGCCGGAAGTTCAAAGAGCTCTTCATCTCGATCAAGCTCGAGCAGAGGTACCAGAAGGACGAAATCCTCGCGGACTACCTCAACACCATCTACTTCGGCCGTGACACCTACGGCGTCCAGGCCGCCTCCCGCGAGTACTTCGGCCCGAAGGTGAACGTGTGGGACCTCACGCGTGAGCAGGCAGCCTTCCTCGCCGGCCTGATCCAGAACCCCAACCGGGACCCGGCCGCGGCGAAGAACAAGAACTGGATCAAGGAGCGGTACGAATACACGCTCAACGGCCTGGTCACCATGAACAAGCTGTCGGCTGCGCAGGCTGCCGCCTACAAGGCGGAAATGCCCACCCCCAAGGCTGCGGGTGCGACCGGAAACACCTTCGGCGGGCAGAAGGGCTACATGCTCATGCGCGCGAAGCTGGAGCTGGAGCGCCAGGGCATCGATAGCAAAACGCTGACCACCCAGGGCCTGCGGGTCTATACCACCTTCGACCCGGACAAGATGAAGATGGCGAAGGTCGCGGCCGAGAAGACCATCACTGGGTTGAGCCCGAAGAAGCTCGCCAAGGAGAACGTGCGCGTCGGGCTTGTCTCCGTCAATACCAGGAACGGCGAGGTGGAGGCCTTCTACGGCGGGCCGGACTACCTGACCCAGGCGTTCGACAACGTGTGGCAGGGGCAGGCGCAGGCGGGTTCGGCGATGAAGCCGTACGTTCTCGCCGCCGCCTTGGATAACGGGTACAGCCTGAAGAGCCTTGTCGACGGCAGGTCGATGGTGCCCCTCAACACTAACGGCGACGTCGTGCCCAAGGGGACGGGTGGATATGCCGTTCGCACAAGCCACCAGAAGCCAGCCGTCGACCTCATCGAGGCGACCCAGTGGTCCAACAACACCGCCTTCGTGCAACTGGGCTTCAAGGTCGGCAGCGACAAGGTGGTCCAGATGGCGAGCGACGCCGGTGTCGCGGACAATTTGATGACGCCCTATAAGGGGGCCGGTGGTCTCTTCCTCGGGATCAACGACATCCGGGCGATCGAGCAGGCAGCGGGATACGCCCCGTTCGCCAATGGCGGTTTTTACCACAAGCCGCACGTCATCAAGAAGGTTTTGAACAAGGACAACAAATCGCAGTACCGCACCAAGTCCGGCAAGACTTTGAAGTGGGAAGAGAAGCGGAAGATCTTCGACGAGGACGTCGCGGCAAAGGCCACCTACGCCATGCAGAAGGTTGTCACGGGCGGCACCGGGACCCTGGCGAAGCTTCCCGACCGTCCTGCTGCCGGCAAGACGGGTACGACGGAGAACAACGTCGCGACCTGGTTCGTGGGGTACGTGCCGCAGATCTCCACCTCGGTCACCGTGTTCAACGACAAGTACGACAAGCGCTTGAAGCGCAAGAAGTCCCTCGAGATTCCGGGCGTCAACGTCCAGGGTGGCACGGTGCCGGCCCGCATCTGGCAGGCCTACATGGCCAATGCGACCAAGGGCCTTGAGGTCCAGCCGTTCCCGCCGGCGTCGATGGATGGCACCGTCCACAAGTACGCCCAGCTGCCGAAGAAGAAGGAAAAGGACGAGGGCGAGGACGAAAAGCCCGACTTCTGCAAGTACCCGATCTTCAAGGACGACCCGCGGTGCAAGGACGACCCCAACGACCCCCGCGATCCGGAGGATCCGCGCGACAAGCCGGCATGCCAGTCGCCCATACCGGACGGCAACTGCGACCCGAACAAGCCGCCGGACGTGCCCCCGCCGGATTGGTGGTGCGACGCGCACCCGGACAAGGCGCAGCAGTACCCGGCCTGCCGCCGAGGCGGCGACGGTCCTGGCGACAATGAGGACCCGCCGTTCCCGAATCAGCAACAAACACAGCGGGCCTTCTTCCTTCCTTCCGGCTATCGATCAGAGGAGTGACGCCGGTCGCCATTCGTAGTGGTTGACGGGCTGAACGTGAGCGTGGCGGGCCTCCCTTGTGGGGGCCCGCCACGCTCTCTCTTTTGGTGGATGAACCCAATATGGGGTGGCTTGCGTACCGGAGGCTAAGGATCGCCTGAGGAGCTGGCTGTGCTGGCTCCGAGGGGTAGACATTAGGACAAGGCGGGCATTTTGCCTGTTCAAGTGGCCCTTTGCCGGGCCGGCCGAGCACGGCGGTCACACCGCTACCGACGTGAGCAGTAGTCTCGGACGACGCAGAGCCGTACCCCAGTCGAACGAGGAAGCGTGTGAGTTACCCAAGCCCGTACGGACCGGAAAACGGAGAGAACCCGGGCAGGAAGGGTTCATACCGCCCCGGAGGGGCCGGCACGCCAGGCAGGGAACCGGGTGGCATGCCCACCGGCTCACCGATGCCCGGCGGGTCCCCGGGACCGTCGGCTGGAGGGGGATCCGGCCGGCTCAGCGGAGGGCGTTCAGGAGGCACCCCTGGACCAGGAGGCGCCCCTGGACGCCGCGAAATACCTCGCGTTGCGGCCAGGTCTGGCATTCCTGCCGGGCCCGGAGGCCCTCGCGGCTCTGGACGTCCGGCTGGTCCCGGCAGGTCTGGCAACCCCGGCGGCCCCGGCAGGCCTGGGATCCCCGGCAGGCCTGGGAGCCCCGGTAGGCCTGGCGGCCCGGGTGGCCTCGGTGGGCCCGATGGTCCGGGTGGGCTTGGCGGTCCAGGGGGGCCTGGCGGCCCGGGTGGCCCCGGTGGTCCGCGGGGTGGGGGCCGACGGCGGCCCAAGGGGCCTCGCCGGGAAGGTTGGAGGCGGTACGTGCCGTCGTGGAAGGTCGTCTCCGGTGTCACGGCCCTGCTGTTCCTCGCGGCCGTCACGCTCGTGGGGATCGGCTATGCGTTCACGCCGATGCCGGACGAGCCGCAGGACGGCGTCAGAGACCAGGGCTCAGCGATCCTCTACGACGACGGGAAGCCGATCGTGCGGCTGGGAGCGACTCGCGAGTCCGTCCCGCTGAGCAAGGTGCCCAAGCACGTCCAGCAGGCTGTGCTGGCCGCGGAGGACCGTAACTTCTACAACGAGCGGGGCATCTCCCCCAAGGGACTCGCCCGCGCGGTCTTCAAGTCCGCCACCGGCGGTGACACCCAGGGTGGTTCGACGATCACTCAGCAGCTGGCCCGGAACTACTACAAGGGGCTCAGCCAGGACCGCACCATGAGCCGGAAGTTCAAGGAGATCTTCATCTCCATGAAGGTGGGCAACACGCTCACGCACGACAAGATCCTCGAGATGTACCTGAACACGGTCTTCTTCGGCCGTGAGGCGAACGGGATCCAGGCGGCGTCACGGGCCTACTTCCGCCAGGACGTGAGCAAGCTGAACGTCGCACAGGGCGCGATGCTCGCCGCGATGATCCAGCAGCCGAGCTACTTCAAGACCCGGGGCAACGACGAGGCCAACCAGGCATTGCGCTTCCGCTGGAACTACGTCCTCGACGGCATGGTCAAGATGGGCCAGCTGAGCCAGGCAGAGCGGCAGAGCATGCAGTTCCCGAGGACGACGTACACGTGGAGTGACACCAAGGAGACCAGTCAGACCGGCTTCATCAGGGAGCGGGTCATGGACGAGCTCAACCAGATCAAGGGTCTGCCGCGGGACATCCAGAACGCCGGTCTGCGCGTCACGACCAGTCTCGATCCCGACTGGATGGAGTACGCCAAGGGCGCCATGGTGGAGGCCGGCGTCGGCCGGTGGCCGAAGAGGATCGGCGCCGGGCTGATCGCGGTCGATCCGAAGAACGGGGAGATCAAGGCGTTCTACGGCGGTAATCCCGAACGCAGCCAGGTCGACACGGTCTTCAACGCGGGTGCCCAGGTGGGCTCCTCGTTCAAGCCCTACGTGCTCGCCACCGCCCTCAAGAAGGGCCAGAGCGTCAAGTCGACCATCATGGGCAGGTCGCCGCAGTGCTTCGACGGCGCGGGCAACAACATGCCGGTCGGCACCGACTGCTACAAGGTCAACAACGATGAGGGCGACCCGCCGATGGGCGTCATCAATCTCGTCAAGGCCACCGAGAAGTCGGTCAACACCGCGTACGTCAAGCTCGGCCTGAAGCTCGGTCTCGACGACGTGGTCGAGACCACGACGGAGCTGGGCGTCCCCAAGAAGTACCTGGCCAAGCACGAGAACCAGGGTGGTCTGTCGCTGGGCATCGCCAACATCCCCGCCGTCTACCAGGCGTCCAGCTACGCCGCGTTCGCCAACGGAGGCCGTCCCGTCACCCCGCACCTCGTCACCAAGGTCGAGGTCAAGAAGGACGACGGAAAGTACCGCAAGATCGCGCTGCCGTGGGACGAGGAGAAGGAACGGGTCCTGACCAAGGACCAGGCGGCGCAGGCGACGCTCGCGATGAAGTCGGTCGTCCAGAGCGGTACGGCGACCAGGGCGCGGCTGAGCGACGGCCGTGACGTCGCGGGCAAGACCGGTACGACGGAGAGGAACGCGGCGGCCTGGTTCGTCGGGTACGTGCCGCAACTGTCGACTGCCGTGACGATGTACAACGAGAAGGTCAAGCCGATCACCGGGATTCCCGGCTTCCAGGGCAGCAGCATCTACGGTGGCACCATCCCGGCGCAGATCTGGAAGAACTTCATGGAGAAGGTGATCGCCGGCGAGAACCTGCCGCCGGAGTCCTTCGATCCGCCGACGTACAGCGACAGCACACCGAAGGCCTGGGACACGCCCCCACCGGTCCCGACGCCGACGCCCTCCACGAGTCCTTCGTGCCAGCCGGGTGTGCCCGGTGCACCGACCCCGCCGGACGCGGAGCCGTGTCCTTCGGGTTCGCCGACGCCCGGTCCGAGCGTGCCGACGCCCCCGCCCGACTCCGGTGGCCAGCCGTGTGACCAGTGGGGCATGCCGCTGGGCTGCAACCCGGACGTCCCGCCGTCCAACCCGCCGCCGTCGTGGTGGTGCGAGCGGCGCCCGGACAACCCGCAGTGCCAGAACCCAGACCAGCAGCGTTCGAACCAACCTCAGAGGCAGAGCAACCAGAGCGGCTGGGGTCCGTGATCTGACGCGGGGAGGGCGGCGGCAATAGGGTTCGTCCATGCCGTCGTCTACCCCCGCCGCCCCTGCCCTTGACGACCAGCCAGGCGGTCACGGGCGCCTGATGCGTCTCTTGCCGGTGCTGACCGGAGTGACCGCGCTGGTGTGTTTGTTGGGCTGGCTGCAAAAACAACCATGCGCCACGGCGGGCTTCGACTTCGTCAAGACGACGACGCGTGGCTGCTACACCGACATCTACCCGCTCTATTACGTACGCGGGCTGAACGACGGCAAGGTGCCCTACTTCGACTCCTTCGACGGCGACGACATCACGTACGTCGAGTATCCGGCGCTGAGCGGCTTCTTCATGCAGTTGGTCGCCAGGCTTGTACGGCCGTTCGGTGTCGAGACGCGGGGCATGGCGTTCTTCAACGTGACCGTGTTGCTCCTGGCGCTGCTGGCCATCGTCACCGTTCTCGCCACGGCGTACGTTGCCGGGCGCAAGACGCTGAGGGTCGGCCTGATGGTGGCGTGCTCACCCGCGTTGCTGCTCACCGCGTACATCAACTGGGACCTGCTTGCGGTGGGGTTGTCGGCGCTGGCGCTTGCCGCTTGGGCGTCCAAGAGGCCGCTGTTGGCAGGACTGCTGCTCGGGCTGGCGATCGCAGCGAAGTTCTATCCGCTGCTCTTCCTGGGACCTCTCGTTCTACTCTGCGTTCGCGCTGGGCAGTGGCGGGCCATGGGCCGCGTGTTGGCGGGGACTGCGGTCGGTTGGCTCGTCGTCAATCTGCCCGTGATGGTGTTCGCGTGGGAGGGCTGGCTGGAGTTCTACAGCTTCAGCCGCAGCCGTGGCATCGACTGGGGCTCGATCTTCTTCTACCTCCGTGACCACGGCGTAGAGTCGGCCAACAACACCGATGACCTCAACTTCTTCGGCACAGGCATCTTCCTCGTGCTTGCTGTCTGCATTGCGGTCCTCGCCCTCACCGCACCTACACGGCCGCGGCTCCCGCAGTTGATGTTCCTGGTCCTGGTGGCGTTCATGCTGCCCAACAAAGTGTGGTCGCCGCAGTACGTGCTCTGGCTTCTGCCGCTCGTCGTTTTGGCCCGGCCGCGCCTGCCCGCGTTCATCGTCTGGCAGGTGGGCGAGGTCATCTACTTCTTCGGCATCTGGTGGTATCTGCTGGCCGTGTCCTACCGTCGGCCGGGGGCCGACCTGTCGACCACTCTCTCGTCGCTACTGCACTTTGACGTCCCGCCAGGTGGAATCGACGACGGCACCTACTACGTTGCGCTCTTCGCCAGGTTCCTGACTGTGTTGTTGCTGGCGCTTCTGGTCGTACGCGACGTGCTACGCCCGTCGGGTGATGCCGTACGAGAGGACGATGTGGACGACCCGGCAGGAGGAGTGCTCGACGGCGCCGCCGATGTCATCAGCCTCCGTACCCTGCGTGCCCGCCTCGCCGCCAGGCCCACCGCCGCCGCGAGCGCCACGTCCGCGGCCACCGCAACTGCCACGGCCACCGCAACTGCCACGGCCACCGCAATCGCCACGGCCACCGCGACCGACACCGCCACCGCGTAGAAACCGCGACTTCAGCGCGTACAACGCGGTGGCGGCGAGCGGAAAGAAACAATGCCTGGGTCTTCGGAGGAGCCAGTACGCCCGAGGGCCATGAGCGTTCCATCGCTCGGCACTGGACGGGCCGGACTTGGCGGAACGTTCCATTGCCGGCGGCAGTCAAGCTGTCCGCCTACGCCGGCAGCACCACGTCGCCGTCCAATGCGTGGGCATTGGCGGGCACAGGCGACGGCGGTCCGACATACGCCCTGCGTTGGAACGGCCGTAAGTGGAACGTCTCCAAGAAGTGGGCCAACGCCCTGGCCAGCGACATAGTGACGTTCGGGCCTCGCAACGTGTGGGTGCTGGGCTACTCCCGAGCGGGCGCAGGCATCGACACGTGGCACTTCAACGGCCGCGCCTGGAGGCGGGTCAGTACCGGCAAACTGCTGCCGCACCGTCTCAGCGCCACTTCGGCCAAGGACATCTGGGCCGTCGGCGCCAAGCGGAACACCCCTGCGGTGATCGCACGATCGCGCGCTTCAACGGCAAGACGTGGAAGGACGTTCAGGCCGGAAGCGCCTTGCCGCCCGACATTCCAGAGCCTGAGACAGGCGGCCCCTCCCAGTGCGTCTACCTGCGTGATGTCGCAGCGGTCTCCAAGAAGAGTGTGTGGGTGACCGGCGAGGTGGCTCGTTCGGACGGAGAGGGCAACGAGAGCTGTGAGGCCCTCCTCCTTCATTGGAACGGCCGGCACTGGCAGCGCGTGAGCATGCCGAACGACCGGATCCCGCTGCGGGTGGTGCCCGATGGTCGCGGCGGCCTGTGGTTCATCGGCGACGAGACCGCCAGGGATCCCGAGAGGTCCAGCACCCATCTGCTGCACCGCACGGCGAGCGGCGCATGGAGCACGACCCAGATCGGTGCCGCGAGACGGTCCGCCCAGGTCTACGGTCTCGCCCTGATCCCAGGAACCGATCACTGTGGGCCGCGGGCCGTGTCCAGACGCCCGACGACTACGACGCCACGGTCTACCGCCTGGGCTGAACGCACGGATGACCTGGGGACGGCAACCTCGAACAAGCGGGCACGGTGACCGCCGACGTCCACCGGATTCAACGACCAACTCGGAGGGGTACCGTCCTGGCGTTGTGTCGTCGTTCACCTGAGCGACGGCGTGCATTCCAGAAACGCAGAGATCGCGCACGGCCTCAGGCCGTGCGCGATCTTTGAGGTGGCCGGTCGGGCGGGCCTCAGCCCTTGTAGCCGGGGTCGGGGATGGAGGGCGTGCCGCCTTCCTTGCGGGCCTTGCGCGCCTCGTCGATGAACTCGAGGGAGAACAGCGCCGACAGGGTCGCGACTCCACCGCGGTGTACCCGGACCTCCGCACTGCGGATCTCGCCTACGAGCCGCACGCGCCTGCCGGAGCCGTTCTCACCGGTCCAGTCCTTGACGCGGCCACGCCGGATGAACCTCAGGTCCCAACTGTCGATGTCGGTGTCGTCGTCGACGAGCACCTTCACCCACGCGTGGTCGAGGTCGAGGCGGATCTCGATGTCGCCTTCGGTGATCTGCGGCGAACGCAGGTCCAGCACGACGCCGCCGCGGTGAGCACGCACCTCGATGTGCCGTGCGGTCG
Source organism: Actinomadura sp. 6N118 (assembly GCF_044326415.1). Classification (NCBI taxonomy): domain Bacteria; kingdom Bacillati; phylum Actinomycetota; class Actinomycetes; order Streptosporangiales; family Thermomonosporaceae; genus Actinomadura; species Actinomadura sp. 6N118. Next base: position 49,435 of record NZ_JBIRAZ010000031.1, read on the forward strand.
TCCAGTGGCCGAGGCGCTTCACGGTGCGATAGTCCGCCTGGACGCGCTCGACGGAGGCGGGGGTCGCGGTGTCAGGGGTCGCGGTGTCGGGGGTCTTGGTGATGTTCATGGTGGGTCTCCTCCCGGGAAACGGGTACCGACTCTCGTATCGAGTAGCTCTTAATCAGAGTCTCTCGATATTAGAGATATTAGAAATCGAGCCGGCCCTTGTCAAGCACAGACGTTGAAATGGCTCCAGTGGGAGCATCCCTGGAGCGATCAGGCCAGGTCAGCGCGTCGCCAGGCCGTCCACGCCGGGCTGTGGAACGATCGCGAGCATGAGGACACCGCTCACGACCGCAGTTTGGTGCAGCTGGCAGACCGATGATCCGGCAGCGCGTCGCCAGGGCGGCCTGAGGGACACCGCCGGGAGATGACGTGGACGCGAAGAGGGCACTGGACGACTTGCTTGCGGGGCGGCTGGAGCCTGGCGTCTTCCAATGGTCGCCGCCCGCCTCGTTCAACTGGGTCGAACGGGCAGAACAGGCTGGCCTGCGGGTCTTCCGGCTGGACGGTCATGCCGTCCGGGACAAGGGGTCGTTCCTGCGGATGTGCTCCGTGGTCTTCGAGTTCCCCGACTGGTTCGGCGACAACTGGGACGCGTTCGAGGACTGCCTGACCGACTTGTCGTGGGTTCCTAGCCGGAAGGGCTACCTGATCGGGTACGAGGCGTGGTCGGAACTGGCCGAAGCCGACCACGGATCGTTCCGCACGGCCGTCGACGTGTTTGCCGAAGCCGTGGAGTCGTGGCGGGACAGCGACACCCCGATGACCGTCCTGCTCGTCGGAGAGGGCGGGACCGAGTTGTCAGGCGTCCCCAAGCTGGAATGAGGCCGGAGACTCACGGCCTCCGGCCTCTGGACCTCCGGCGTCTGACCGCAAAGATCGAGCCGCCCGGCTGTGCATGGGCCGAGCGCCTCGGCCCGGAGATGGTGATCCGGGCTTAGTAGGTGTTCGGGTTGGATTCGTTGAGGCTCCACAGCGCCGCGCCGTAGATTCCGACCACGACGATCCAGTAGAGCAAGCCGAGCGCCAGCATGATGTAGCCCATGATCAGGCCCGCGGCGGCCATGCCGCTGCCGCCCTCGCCCGTACGGCGGATCTGGCCCTGCGCGACGTGTCCGAAGATGACCGCGAGGATCGAGCCGAAGCCGCAGGTGAAGATGCCGATGATGCCAAGGATCATCGAGGCGGTCGCCATGCCGTTGGTGCGGACGGCCACAGGTGGTGTGCCGCCGCCGTAGTAGTGGTGCTGGACCTGGGCCGGCGGGTACTGCTGCTGTGCGTAGGGGTCCTGCGAACCGTAGCCGTACGGGTCGTAAGGGGGCTGGGACATCGACTTCCCGATCGTTCGCGCGCCCGCCGCCGCAATGTCACGCGCGTGCGCTGAGGTGTGGACTGTGCGGATTATGCCAGTGTGACGACTTGGTATGCGTGTGGGGATTCAGGGGACTTCGCGGGGTTAGATGCAGTCCAGGGCACTGAAGTTCCCGCTGGAAGGCACCCTTTGCGTCGTTGACGGGATGAAGGGAAAGGCCGGTTCAGGCCAGGTTGGAACCCAGGTTGGTACGAAGCCACGCGATGTCGTCGGCCTGGCCCTCGGCGGGGGTCTCCACCACGACCGGCGCACCCGCTGCCCGGACGACGCTGAGGATCAACTCCGGGTCGATGGTGCCCGTGCCGAGATTGGCGTGACGGTCTGCCCCGGAGTCGAACGCGTCGCGGCTGTCATTGCAGTGGACCAGGTCGATCCGGCCGGTGATGGCCTTGATCCGGTCGACCGCGTCGATGAGCTCCTCGCCGGCCGCGTGCGCATGACACGTGTCGAGGCAGAAGCCGATCTTCCCGTCGAGCCCGGGGACCCCGGACAGCACCTCCCACAGCCGCGCGATGCGCTCGAACTTGCGCGCCATGGCGTTGCCGCCGCCGGCTGTGTTCTCGATGTAGACGGGGATGGGGCACTCGATGCGTTCGAAGACCTTGCGCCAGTTTTCGAAGCCGGTCTCGGGGTCGTCGTCCTTCAGCACATGCCCACCGTGGACGATCAGGGCCTTGGCGCCGATCGAGGCGGCCGCCTCCAGCTGCTGGGTGAGGTTTTTCCTGCTGGGGATGCGGATCCGGTTGTTGGAGGTCGCCACGTTGATCGTGTAGGGGGCGTGCACGTAGACATCGACATCGGAATCCTTGACCGCCTCGACGCCCTCGGGCAGGACGGGCTTCTTCCAGCCCTGCGGGTCGCCGAGGAAGAACTGCACGACCTCGGCCTCGATGGCGCGAGCGTTGTCGAGCGGGTTGGTCTGGTCGACGTGGGCTCCGATGCGCATGCACCCGAGCCTAGCCGCGCCCTCCGACAGTTCGGGCGCACCCGGCCGAGCCACGTCTTGCTCAGCGAGCAAGCACATGACCGAGTCGCGGCCACAGGGCGGCCGACGCAGGACGCACTGTGGAGAACGCGCTATGGGGTGCGCGCTATGGAGTGCACGCTAGGTGGGGCGCGTCTTGCAGGGCGCGCTATGGAGTGAAGCCGCCGTGGCGCAGGGCGAAGGCCGTGCCGACGAACGAGGCGACCATCCCGACCACGTTGAGCCAGCGTTCGCCGGTGGTGGCCGAGACCATCTGGGAGTAGAGAGCGAGCGGAAGCCCGATCACACCGGCGATGGCGCCGAAGAAATGGGTGTCGGGGATGAATCCCAGGACGAGCGCGAGCAGTCCGATGACGATGGCGGCGACCGCGAGGGAATTTTCCATCGGGTGCCGTTCTCCGTCGGTGTTGAGGCTGATCACCGAACGCTTTTGACCGGCTGCCTCCTGTGGCATGGGGCCACACCCCCTCCAGGTACGAGTGTGCTCGTCGTTGCGTGTGGGGCGTCGCGCCCCGGGTGGGACGGACGTATCGCATCCGTAAAGAGATTCCCTGGACACCTGATGATCAACCCGCGAGGTGGGGGCGGAAAATGTCGTCCGGACCCGGTACGGTCGAACATGGATTCGAAGATGGCCGCCGCCGCGGCGAGCCGTCCCCCTGAGGGGAAGCAGGGAACGCAAGGAGGTGCACGGTGAAGGCGAGTGATTTCACGGTCATCGGCGACGCCGAGCTTGTCGAGGAGCTGTCGGTGCTGACCACCCAGACAGCCAGGATGCGGGCCAGGATGGCCGACATCATGGCCGAGCTGGAACGCCGGCGCTGCGCGAGGACCCCCGCCACACGCGCCGCCAGACGCTGACGCGGGTCACGGGCCGACGCCGAGGCGGGTCACAGGCCGACGCTGACTCGCGGGTCACAGGCCGGACGGCGGAGTGTCCGGCCGTCGGCTTGGGAGTGCCTGGCCGTCGGTATGGGAGTGTCCGGCTATCGGCACGGGAGTGTCCGGGCGCCGGCACGGAGGTCGGGGAAGGCAGACACGACCCCGGTCAAAGGGCCGTGGCGCCGGGGATCGCGTGTTGGCTGCGCACATAGCCTGACACGCTGCAAACTCTTGGTAGCCTGTATCGGTCTCGCGGTAGGCGCCCGGTCACGAAGGCCGGCACTGCCCCGCGAGAGACGCAACAGCCCTCCTGTCACGGAGAGACCGTGACCGCACCAGTCCAGAGGAGGTAGGGACACATCATGCGTCGTTACGAACTCATGGCCATCCTCGACCCGGCCATCGACGAGCGCACCGTCACCACGTCGCTCGACCCGTTCCTGAAGGTCGTCAAGGACGGCGGCGGGAGCGTCGAGAAGGTCGACATCTGGGGCCGGCGCCGCCTCGCGTACGACATCCTGAAGAAGTCCGAAGGCATCTACGCGGTGGTCGACCTCACGGCCGAGCCTGCCACGGTCAAGGAGCTCGACCGGCAGCTGAACCTGAGCGAGACGATCCTGCGTACGAAGGTCATCCGCCCCGAGGTCCACTGAGCCAGGCGCCCAGCGTCAGGCCCAGGCCCTCATATCCGCCGGAGCGAGCCCAATGGCAGGCGACACCGTAATCACGATCGTCGGGAACCTCGTGGAGGACCCGAACCTGCGCTTCACCCCTAGCGGCCAGGCGGTCGCGTCGTTCCGCATCGCGTCGACCCCGCGGTTCTTCGACCGCCAGGCCAACGAGTGGAAGGACGGCGAGGCCCTCTTCCTGACCTGCAACGTCTGGCGGCAGGCGGCGGAGAACTGCGCCGAGAGCCTGCAGCGCGGCATGCGGGTGATCGTGCAGGGGCGCCTCAAGCAGCGGTCGTACGAAACCCGCGAGGGTGAGAAGCGCACCGTCTTCGAGGTCGAGGTCGACGAGGTCGGCCCCTCGCTGCGCAACGCCACCGCCAAGGTCAACAAGACCCAGCGGCAGGGCGGCGGTGGCGGCTTCGGTGGCGGAGGCGGCGGCTACGGCGGCGGTGCCGCTGCGGGCGGCGGCTTCGGCGGCGGCCAGGGCGGCGGCCAAGGTGGTCAAGGCGGTCAGGGCGGTCAGGGCGGCGCCCCGGCCGACGACCCCTGGGCCACCGGCGGCGGCTCCGGCGGGGGCGGCGGCTTCTCTGACGACCCGCCGTTCTAAGCAAGATCAAGCAATCCGACAAACGTCCATTCCCGCGTGAGCGGGGCTCTACATAAGGAGCACCACGATGGCGAAGCCACCTCCCCGCAAGCCTAAGAAGAAGGTTTGCGTGTTCTGCCAGGAGAAGATCGCTTACGTCGACTACAAGGACACCGGCCTGCTGCGGAAGTTCATCTCCGACCGCGGCAAGATCCGGGCCCGTCGCGTGACCGGCAACTGCACCCAGCACCAGCGCGATGTCGCGACGGCGATCAAGAACGCCCGCGAGATGGCGCTGCTGCCGTACACCAGCACCGCTCGCTGAGTCAGGAGGATCTGAACCATGAAGCTCATCCTGACTCAGCAGGTCTCCGGCATCGGTGAGCCCGGTGACGTGGTCGAGGTCAAGGACGGCTACGGCCGTAACTACCTCGTGCCGCGCGGGTTCGCGATCAAGTGGACCCGGGGTGCCGAGAAGCAGATCGAGTCGATCAAGAAGGCGCGTTCGGCCCGCGAGATCGCGACCGTCGAGCACGCCAAGGAGGTCGCAGGTCAGCTGCAGGCCCTCAAGGTGACGCTGCGCACCCGTACGGGCAGCAACGGCCGCCTGTTCGGCGCGGTCACCGCGGCCGACATCGCCGACGCCGTCAAGTCGGCCGGCGGCCCGGACCTCGACAAGCGCCGGATCGAGATCGGCAACCCGATCAAGACCGTCGGTTCGCACCGGACCAGCGTCCGCCTGCACCCGGAAGTCAACGCGACGATCGAGGTCAACGTCGTCGAGGCCTGACCCGGCCTTCGGCGCGGAGGCCTGACCCGGCCTCAGCGCCCAAGCGCATATCGATCACTAAGCCGCCGGGTAGGAGTGGTTAACCCCCCCTCCTACCCGGCGGCTTTGTGCTATCCGCATCTCCCCACGTATCCACCTTCTTGTGCAACGTCCCTGAACCGCCGATTCCTTGGTGATCCACCCGGCCACGACTACGTTCCGTTAATGGATCATGACGAGCTGGGGGGGCGCGTGTTCGGGTGTTCGGGGGGATGTTCGGCCGACCGGGGGCCGAGGGCGAGCGACGGCCTGTTCATGAGCGACGGCCCGTTCACGAGCGACGGCCCGTTCACGAGCGACGGCCCGTTCATGACTCGGCGCACGGTTCTGGGAGCCGTGGCGGGGGGTTTCGCCATGGCGGCGGGCTTGGCCGAGAATATGGCCATGGCGGAGATCATCCCGGCTGGCGACACCGAACGTCCCGTACCGGCGCGGCCACGGGTCTACACACGCCAGGAGTGGGGCGCCAGGAAGGCCCGGAAGCCCACCAAGGTCGTTGAGCGCATGCCGGATCACATCGTCATTCACCACACCGCGACCCCGAACACGCCCAACGATTCGCTGGAACACGCCTACCGGCTTTCGCGCGACATCCAGCGCTTCCACATGAGACACCGGGGGTGGAACGACACGGGCCAGCACCTCACGATCAGCCGCGGCGGGCACGTGATGGAGGGCCGGGACAGCAGCCTCTCGGCGATCATCACGGGCAGGCATGCGATCGGAGCGCAGGCCCGGCGCCACAACGACCACACCATCGGAATCGAGAACGAGGGGACCTACAGGAAGGCCCCCGTTCCGGAGTTGATGTGGTCTTCGCTGGTCGCGGTCTGCACGTGGCTCTGCACCGAATACCAGCTCGACCCCGATCGCGCCATTGTCGGCCACCGCGACCTCGGCGACACCGAGTGTCCTGGTGATGCGCTGTACGCCCTGCTTCCGGAGTTGCGAGAGGCCGTCTCGGCCCGGCTGCCCCAACCGGAGGGGACATCGGAGCCCGATCTTGACCGGAGGAGCAAGTCCCTGAGCTAGGCCTCGGGCTGAGTAAACCCTCCGGCTGAGCTAACCCTCGGCCTGAGCAAACCGCCGGCCTGAGCAAACCGCCGGCCTGAGCAAACCGCCGGGCTGAGCAAACCGCCGGGCTGAGCAAACCGCCGGGCTGGGCTAACCCTCGGGCATGGTGTAGCGCGTGCGGCGTCGAGCGATCTCGGGATCGATGCCCTCGACCAGCGACCAGATGCCGGCGACCCGTTCCACGAGTGTTTCGGGCGGCAACCCGGCCAGCCCCTCTGCCGCCAGGTCATCGATGGCCTGCGTCAGCCGCGCCATCCGCTCTCCGTGTGTGGAACACATGTTCGAATACTAGCGAGAACGGGTAGAGGTACGGGCGGACTCCGCAGATTCCGTCCCAGGAATCACATCGTTAACGTGTGGCACCGGTGACCATCCAGGCGTCGCCGCGTGCGCGCAGGCTCAGCGTCGCCAAACGGGTGAGCATCCACGCGCCGATCGCCAGCCAGAGCCCGACGAGCCCGGCGTCCGCCTCGTACGCCAGCCAGGCTGCGGGCAGGAAGACCGCCGTCGCGATCAGTGTGGTGCCCGCCAGATAGCCGCCGTCGCCCGCGCCGATCAGGATGCCGTCCAGGACGAAGACCACGCCGGCGATCGGCTGCAACAGCGCGACGATCAGCAAGGACGTGAAGATCAGGTCTCGTACGTGCTCGTCCGATGTGAAGAGTGCCGGCAGCCACGGCCGTACTGCCATGATCGCCAGACCGAACACGACCCCGCACACCACGCCCCACTGGATCATGCGCCGGGTGGAGGTCCGCGTCCCGGCCGTGTCGCCCGCGCCCAGAGACCGCCCGGTGATCGCCTGGCCTGCGATCGCGATGGCGTCCAGGGCGAACGCGAGCAACGTCCAGACCTGGAACCCCACCTGGTATGCGGCGATCTCGGGGTCACCCATCCGCGCCGCGATCGATGTTCCGACGATGAGGACGAGCCGGAGCGCGGCCGTACGCACCACCAGGCCGAGGCCCGCCGTGGCGGAGGTCCACAGCCCGGCCGCATCGGGCCGCACGGGCGCGCCATGTTCCCGGGCCGCACGCAGGACCACCGCCACGTACACGGCGGCGCTCCCAGTCTGCGCGATCACCGTGCCCCACGCCGAACCCGCGATCCCCCATCCGAAGCCCAGCACGAAGATCACGTTCAGCAGCAGGTTGAGTGCGAAGCCGCCGATCGACACGACGAGCGGAGTACGAGTGTCCTGGAGGCCCCGCAGCACGCCGGTGCCGGCCAGCACGACGAGCATGCCCGGGATGCCGAGGAGGCTGACCTTCAGATAGGTCTCGGCGTACGGGGTCACCGAGGGAGAGGCGCCGAACATGTCGACGATCCAGGGGGCGAGCGGCCACCCGGCCACGATGAGCACAACCCCGATGATGAGCGCGAGCCACATGCCGTCGATGCCCTGCCGGACGGCGGCGCGCAGATCGCCCGCTCCCACCTGGCGGGCCACCCCGGCGGTGGTGCCGTACGCAAGGAAGATGCACAGGTAGACCAGTGTGCTGAGCGCCTGACCGGCCACGCCGAGTCCACCGAGCTGCGCCGTGCCCAGATGGCCGACGATCGCTGTGTCCGACAACAGGAAGAGGGGCTCGGCAACGAGCGCGCCGAAGGCCGGCACCGCCAACCGCAGGATCTCGCGGTCGTGTGCGTTCTTGCGTGTACGTGGGGGTGAGCCGGCCATGGCCTCGACGTTAGCAGGACGTAAGGCTTATAGGAAATATGTCTATTACATCGGGATATGAGGCCGTCGCTGCGGCGACTTTCTTTCCCACACAGCCGGTGGACGACGTTTTAGCAGGTCACCTGGGTCACGCCGACCGTCGCCCGCAGCGAATCCCCAGAGTTGTCCCCAGGTCGTGCACAACGAACCCGGTACATCTGCACAGCGGCTCCACAGCATCGTCCACAGTTCACGTTGCTCTAGCGGAGCGGCACTCAGGAGAATGTCCGACGCAGACGATAAATCTGTGATGCAGGGTCGGCAGCGAAGCTGGCGGGGCAGCTGAGACCTGGGAAACAAGGGGGTCCAACGTGAGCGTGGCCGAGATAGGCGGCTCGGAGCCCACGCCTGAGTTCGAACGCACGCCCCCGAACGACATCAACGCCGAGCAGGGCGTGCTCGGCGGCATGCTGCTCTCCCCGGACGCCATCGCCGAGGTCGTCGAGGTGCTCCGCACCCAGGACTTCTACCGGCCTGCCCACCAGATCATCTACGACGCCATCCTCGATCTCTATGGCCGCGGCGACCCTGCCGACGCCGTCACGATCGTCGGAGAGCTCACCAAACGCGGCGAGATCGGCCGGGTCGGCGGAGCCCCGTACCTGCACACGCTGATCTCCTCGGTCCCCACCGCCGCCAACGCCGGCTACTACGCCAAGATCGTTCGCGAACGGTCCGTGCTCCGCAAGCTCGTCGAGACCGGCACCCGCATCGTCCAGATGGGCTACGCCGCCGACGGAGCCGATGCCGACGACGTCCTCGACCGTGCCCAGGCCGAGGTCTTCGCCATCGCCGAAAAGCGCGCCGGCGAAGACTACGTACCCCTCAGCGAGATCATGCCCGGCGCCCTCGACGAGATCGAGGCCATCGGCAGCCGCGGCGGCCAGATGACCGGCGTCCCCACCGGCTTCAGCGACCTCGACGCCCTGACCAACGGCCTCCACGCAGGCCAGATGGTGGTGGTCGCAGCGAGACCTGCGATGGGTAAGGCAAACTGGGTCAAAACGCCCCTTCCGACGCCAGCCGGGTGGACCACGATGGGCGAGGTCAAGGTCGGCGACTACCTGCTCGGCGCGGACGGGAAGCCCACGCGAGTCGTCGCCGCGACCGAAGTGATGTACGGGCGTCCTTGCTACGAGGTGGAGTTCTCCGACGGCGAGGTCATCATCGCCGACGCCCAGCACCAGTGGCGGACGACGACCCGTACAAGTCGCCGGCCGAAGCCCGAGCGTTTCCGGTCCAACGAGGGCATCGGTCAGACCCGCAGAGTGGCAGCCGACGCCAGGGAGCAGCATGACCGGACGCAGCAGCTCGTCTGGGTCGACCCGCACACCGGTGTCTTCGATGGGGCGACCTCCCTACTCGGCCCGCGGACGACTGGCCAACTCGTGACGCATCGTGAAGCCGTAGCTGTGGTGGGCGCACAGCTCAGGAACGCGCCCCACACCGTGACCCGGGAACCGGCCCACAGCCGCAAGTTCTCGAATCGCAAGCCCCGCGACACGATGCCCGGCGATGCGGTGCCGGGTCACGCGAAGCTGGGTCACGCGGTGTCCGGCCACGCGACGCCCAGTCACGCGACGCCCGGCCACGCGACACCCGGCCACGTCATGCCCGGCCACGTCATGCCCGGCCACGTCATGCCCGGCCACGTCATGCCCGGCCACGTCATGCCCGGCCACGTCATGCCCGGCCACGTCATGCCCGGCCACGTCATGCCGGGCCACGCGGCTCTCAGCCCCGTCCGTGCGGTGCATCCGACGAATCTCGCTACTACTGCGCGGCACCCTGCGATCAAGACGACCGAAGAGATCGCTGCGACCCTGCGATGCGAGGGCGACAACCGTCCGAACCACGCTGTCGCCGTTGCGGCTCCGTTCCAACTTCCAGCCGCAGACCTTCCCATCGAGCCCTACCTCCTCGGTGTGTGGCTGGGTGGCGGAGACGACCGAGCGGCGGACCTGACCTGTTTCGACGGGGAGATCCTCGACGAGCTCAGGGTGATCGGCCAGTGTGTCGTCTCGCCGCGTTCCACTGCAGGTCGTTATGAGCTTCTCGGCCTCAGGCCACTGCTCCAGGCGGCGGCACTCCTTGGGGGCAAGCACATCCCAGCGACCTACCTGCGCGCTTCGGAAGAGCAGCGGCGGTCACTGCTTGCGGGGATGCTCGACATTGACGGTTACGTATCAGAGAGCGGCCAGGTGCAGCTCGCGTTCGTCAACAAGCGGCTGGCCGAAGGGACCCACGAGCTCATCCTGAGCCTCGGCTACCGGGCCACGATGACGACCGAGTCGGGGTCGCCCGAGACGTCCACGTACTACCGGATCGACTTCACGCCCACCGAGACGGTTTTCCGGCTGCCGCGCAAGGCGGCCCGCCAGCGCAATCATGTCGACCCCCAGGCGCGCGTCCGCTACATCGTCGATGTGCGCCGGGTCGAGAGCGTGCCCGTGCGCTGTGTCCAAGTGGACAATGACGACCACATGTATCTCGCCGGGCGTTCGTGCATCCCGACGCACAACTCGACGCTCGCGCTCGACTTTGCCCGGGCGGCTTCCATCAAGCATGGGCTGACCTCGGCGTTCTTCAGCCTGGAAATGGGCCGCAACGAGATCACGATGCGGCTGCTCTCCGCCGAGGCCCGCGTGGCGCTGCACGCGATGCGTTCAGGCACGATGCAGGACGAGGACTGGACGAGGCTGGCGCGCCGGATGAGCGAGGTCGCCGAGGCGCCGCTGTTCATCGACGACTCACCCAACATGTCGATGATGGAGATCCGCGCCAAGTGCCGGCGGCTCAAACAGCAGCACGACCTGCGCCTGGTCGTCATCGACTACCTGCAGCTGATGAGCTCCGGCAAGCGAGTCGAGAGCCGTCAGGTCGAGGTCTCTGAGTTCTCCCGTTCGCTGAAGCTCCTCGCCAAGGAGTTGCAGGTCCCCGTCATCGCGCTCTCCCAGCTCAACCGAGGCCCGGAGCAGAGAACGGACAAGAAACCCATGGTGTCCGATCTCCGTGAATCTGGATCAATCGAGCAAGATGCGGACATGGTGATCCTGTTGCATCGGGAGGACGCGTACGAGAAGGAGTCGCCTCGAGCGGGCGAGGCGGACCTGATCGTGGCCAAGCACCGAAATGGCCCGACCGCGACCGTGACCGTGGCGTTCCAGGGGCACTACAGCCGCTTCGTCGACATGGCCCAGTAGCCGGCTGCTGCTCATTGGCCGGGTTTATCGGCAGCTCCTCAGGGGTTTTGAGTGGTGACTAGTTTGTCTTGCGAATTAGATGCCGACGGCGTGCGGTGTGATTGGGCGGGCGGACTACCTCGTCGGCTGGCGTATTCTGGGTGAATGGGAAAAGCCACGGGTGAGCCGATGAGCGTCGTCACCGCACTGGTACGTTCCTCATTCCTGGTAAACGCCGTGTACGCCGAGTCGGCCCGGGAGTACGGGCTGACTCCGCAGCAGGGGCAGCTGCTGTGCGTGCTGATGTCGCAGCCGTACGGGATGACTGAGCTCGGCGGCGTGCTGGGCTTGGCCAAATCAAGCCTCACCGGCCTGGTCGACCGGACGGCTCGTACCGGCCTCGTGCGCCGCGAGCCTGACCCGCGCGACGGGCGTGCGGCACGGGTGGCGCTGACCGAGGAAGGCGGCAGGATCGCAGAGGAGTTCTACGCCGAGACCTGCCGTCGCATCGAGCTGCTTCCGTCGGGACTCGGCGATGCCGACAGCGGCAAGCTCGCAGAGCTGCTTGGCCGCGTGGTCATCGACAACGAGGTGCCGGCGGTCTTCATGGAGCTCGACGAACGAGCTCCCGCAGCCCAGGGTTAGTTGGCGGCCGAGGCAGGCCGTGAACAGCAGAGGGAACAGGTCATGGACAACGGCGCTCGCGCGGTGCTGCTGGTGCTCATGGCTAATGGCGGCTCGGCCCCGGCCGACGCGTTGGCGCGGTCCTGGGCGAGGTCCTGGAGTAGACGCCCGATGATCGGCATTGGGAGAGTTCACCGGAACGGACGTCTTCCGCCTCGCCGCCAGGTTCACCGACATCCGGCGGCCCCATTGACCGGCTCTCTAGCCGCCATCGCGACCGAGCCGCGTCGGATGCATCAGGGTCATAGCGCACCTCGGCGTTTCCGCTCACGCGCGCGAACTGATCGCGGTTAGCTCGAACAGCTTTGGGTGCGGCTCTTCTAGAAGGATCCCGTGAGCGGGGCGAATTCCTGTTCTCCTCGAGAAGGAGCCGCACCCTCACCCCTTGTCGTTCGACGGAAGGGTGATCGACCGGTCAGCGCTCAGCGGGCTCCCACCACACCAGATTGGCGGCCGCCTGGGCCACCGGCTCGATGATCTCCCAGCCCTCGGCGATCAGCCCGTTGTCGAGGCGCCAGATATCGACGACCGCGATCTCCGGCCCGGCGTCAGGCAGCTCTCGCCGCGAGTGCATCACGACGTGATCACCGTCGGCCAGCAGGTGGTGGACCTGGACCTGCATCCCGGCCAGCGAGGTGAGCGCCGCGTGTACGGCGGCGAGCCATTCCGCCTTGGTCGAGGACGTCGAGTCCGGCCGGTGATGGACGAAGTCATCGCTCAGCAACGGTTCAAGCGCGTTGGTGCTGCCCGTCTCGATCAGATCCGCCAGTGCTCGTTGAACGATGCTCTTGTTGCCTGTGGTCATGGACGCAGTGTTTCCACGGCCGCAACGGTTGTCGATGAAGTCGCATTTCATGGCGTAGGGCCCCACGATGAGTACTCTCGATGACCGTGCACACGGTCGGGAATCTCTTGCGGCAGTGGCGGCATCGCCGGCGACTCAGCCAACTCGATCTTGCGATCGCGGCCGATGTCTCGGCTCGTCACGTCAGCCTGGTCGAGACGGGCAAGTCCAACCCCAGCGCCGACATGATCCTGCGGCTTGCCGACCAGCTCGATGTGCCGCTGCGGGAGCGCAACCGGCTGCTGCTCGCGGCCGGTTTCGCACCCCGCTACGCCGAACGGCCCCTGGATGACGACGCGTTGTCGGCGGCACGGCACGCCGTCGCAAGAGTGCTCCGCGCGCATGAGCCCTACCCGGCGCTGGCCTTCGACCGCCGGTGGAACATCGTGATGACCAACCACGCGGTCGAGCCGTTCTTCGCCGACGTCGATCCCGACCTCCTGCGGCCCCCGATCAACCTGGTGCGGCTGGGACTGGACCCGCGCGGGTTCGCTCCCCTGGTCGTCAATCTGGCCGACGTGCGCGCGGTGTTCCGCTCCCGCATCAGGCGCCAGCTCGCCGTCGCCCCCGACCCCGAACTCACCGCGCTCTATGAGGAGCTACTGGAGCCCAGCTCCGAGGACACGTCGAGCCAATCGGTCGAATCCGACGTCGTGATCCCGATGATCATCCGCATCGACGGACGAGAACTGCGCCTGTTTTCGACGATCACCACATTCGGCACCCCGATGGACATCACGCTGCACGAAATCGCGATCGAGTCGTACTACCCAGCGGATGCGGAAAGCGCCGCTTTCTTCGAAGAGTCCCACAGCGACGTTCGAGCAGCCGCCTTTCCCTGATCAGCAATGACCGGATAGCCATTGGGTGGGTTGGGGTCATCCCCCATTGAACGCGGCCGACGATGGCGGCGAGGTGGTGGCGCACTGTGTGCGGCTTCTCCTGGGAGTGAGCTTGATGGTCAGGTGGGTTTCTCCCAGATGGAGATGTGTTTGCGGCTTTCGCTAGTGAAGGGGTTGCGCGAGTCTTCGCAGGTCAGGGAGACCGACCTCGATCACGAAGTGGCCGCCGGGCGCAAGGTGGGCCCGCAGCGTTGCGGAAGCACGCCACCTGAGCGGCCTGCGTCGTCAGGTTCATGATGGTGTTGAAGACCAGGTACGCGACCGAGAACGCCCCGTCCACTCGTGTGGTGGCGAAATCACCGATCGTCACGCCGATCCCGTCGCCGCCCGGTTTGGCGCGCAGCCGGGCCACCATCGCCCGTGACAGATCAACGCCGTGCACCGGGACACCCCGGTGCGCCGGCGGCAAAGCGATCCGTCCCGTGCCGATGCCCAGTTCCAGGGCCTGGCCACCACCAGCAAGCTCACCCAGGACCTCGACCGCCGGCTCCACGACATCCGTCTCGAACATCTCCGCCGACGACTCGTCGTAGGTCGCCGCGACCTCTTCCCCGAAGTAGCCGCCCGGATCATCCATGGCCGGACCGTAACCACGAAAACTGCTGCGGCGCCAATCAATTGTTGGGCACGGCTCTGCCCGCGGGTGAGCGTGCTGACCAGGCCGTGAGCGTTTATCCGCCCGTGTAGACGGACGCTGGCATGGCGCAAAGTGAGGTCCTGCGATCTGCGATCACATGGGTCCGCGGACGCCTTCTCCGACCTCGCCGGGCTCAGCCACCACGGCTTGGCGATCGCGGCGCCCACACGGGTCCGGGTCGCGGCCGCCGGCGACCCAGCTTCCTCCACCGCGATCACGTAAAGTCGATCGAACTGGCCCATGCCCTCTGTGCTCGGCGGCATCTAACCAAGACAAACCCCCGATCCGCCGACCACACATCGGCGGATCGGGTAACGCTACGGCAGACCTCCGGGCCGTCTACCGGCAATCGGCAGCGCGAATTCGCCGCGATGACGGCTCAGGTCTGCGCTCCGTGCGGTTTCGCGGCGATCAGGTGGCCTTGCCGCGGGCGATGTAGAGGTTCATGTCAGTGAAGTCGAGGGTGATGTTGTAGGGCTTCCAGAAACTGTGGGAGATGTGGGCCGGCACGTCGAACCCGTAGGGGGTGAGCGACCGCTTTGGGTTCATGTAGCAGTAGAAGTCCTTGGCGACGGCGTTGCCGAGGCGGACCTCCTTGGGGTAGCAGGGGTAGATGACGACTGGGTGGCTGTGGGCGGCAGTCTCGACCGGGCGGTCGTAGTCGATGGGGATCCGCAACTGCTTGGCCGTTTCCCCGTGCACGCCAGCGGCGATCTCGCCGGTTCCGCCGAAGTTCACGGCCATGACCCGTGGACCGGAGCCGGCGAAGCTGCCCCTGCTGTGGCACATGTGCTCACGGGCCAGCCACAGCGGCAGAGGCTTGGCGCCCGCTCGTTCGGCATCGGCACGTGCTTTCCTGGCCGTTTCGGGTGTGCGGCGGCGCAGGATCAGCGACTGGCCCGCGTAGTCGAAGGTGGTCAGCAAGTGGTACAAGACCCACGTGCCGATCATGCCGTCGTGCTCAGTGTCGACATCTCCGCCCGACTCCCACTCCGACCAGCTCACGGGGATGTTGCGCAGTTCGATGCCGCCCAGCTTGAACGACTCCAGCACCCCGAGGTATCGCCAGATGACGCCCTTCAAGAAGTCGAGCTTGTGCTTTGTCACGGCGCGCAGCCCGACTTCCTTGGCCACCGATGCGGACACGCTCAGCGGCCCGGTGCCGGTGTAGAACGTGAAGCGCTTCAACGGTCCGCCATTGACCGACGCCTCTACCAGCGGATACGGGTCCATTTGTTTCCATTTCAGCCGCGCGCTGTCTCCGTGGATCTGATAAGGCTTGCCACTGACTGCCGCGAACCATTTGGCGTCGATTTCGTTGCCGGCCGCTTGCGCGCGTGGTACGGCGAGGGAGAATTTGTCTTGCCGGATGTAGCAGTCGGCCAGGAACTGGTTGGCTTGCTTGTCGGCGGGTGCCAGCTCGACAGCCATCTTGAGGTATTTTTCGGCGTCGGGGAACTGGTTGGCCACCAGCCCGACATAGCCGCGCTGGCGGGTCGCGTGCAGATTCGTGGGGTCCTTCTTCAGGATCTTCTCGTACGCGCGGCCGGCCTGCTCGAACTTCCCGGCCCTGAACAACGCGTCGGCCTCATTACTGCCGGCTTGCGCCATGGCCGCCTCGCCCAGCATCGGCGCCGTCGCGGCGGCACCGGCCACCACGGCGGCACCCCGCAACAGCGAACGCCGGTCCCATTCTCCGTCATCAGCCACGGCCTTCTCCTTTTCGTGATCGCCTTCCACACGCAACTTTCTAGCGACCGAGAAGTCACAGCACGGTGCCGAAAGCTGTGACCCGGCTGTGACCCCAGGTCCGCGGCCAGAGCCAGGGGAAACGGAAGATCGTTGTGGTGACGAGGTGGAAGCCCCAAGCGCTGGCACGCCTTCAACGCAGATTGCGTTCCACCGGGAAAGGCCGTCTCTACGCCCGCGCCGAACAATCGCCCGGGGCCGGGCCGATTGGGTGGGTAACACGGGGGGTCGGCCGCGATCGCAGCCATGGCTGCCCGTTACACGTAGGGGGGTGACTGAGAGCGCGCCGGCGATCGCGCACGCATCGGCCAGGGTGAGCGGATTGGCGTGCTGGGCCCGGTCGGCCAGCCAGGTGCGCAGGCCCTCGTCGGCGCGGCGCCTGGCAGCCGTCCCGGGCTCAGTCTGGGCGGAAGGAGAACGAGCGGCATCGCAGACGACCGCGAGCTCTTCGTCTTGGCACTTGATCGCTGAGGTACTGCCGACGTCGTCGGCGCGTTGTATCCGTGTACCCGCCATCGTCGCCCGGCGAGATCACTTATGTCACCGAGCGCGCACCCGTCCCACCGTGAACGACCCGGTCACCCCTGAGCTGCCCGCCGCCGCCGTTAACGCCGTAACGGCGGCGGGGTTTGCCATCCCATGCCGATTGGTTTTGCCAGAGCACACTATTTCGTGTAGCGAACTAATGTGCTGCTTCTGCGTTTCCGATGACGCGGGGCGAATGGTCCCCGCCCTGGTCGAGGCGGGGACCATGAAGGGCTAGGACGGCAGCGACAGGGTCTCGCCGGACTCCAGCAGGGTCTTGAGGTTGGAGAGGATGGCGGGCCAACCGCCGCTCACACCCTTCAGCATCTCGCTGTCGGGCTCGAAGTCGTCGTGGACCACGGTGAGCTTGACCGTGTCGTCTCCGGCCTGCTCGATCTCGAAGGTCACCTTCGAGCGCTTCTCCTTTTGTAGTTCGGCGAGCTTCTCCTCGCTCCAGCCGAACCACTCGGCCATTTCGGGCTGGTAGTTGTGCCAGGTGTACGAGAGCCGCTTGCCGGGCTCAGCCTCCAGGACCTGCTGGTCCCAGTCGCTGAACTCGCTCTTGGGGTCCATCCGCCACTTGATCGGGGACCCGACCTTCCAGTCCGAGTCGGGGCCGGTGCCGTCCATGTAGCGGCTGATGAAGGCCGCATCGGTCAGGGCCTGCCAGAGCTTCTCCGGCGTCGTCTTGATGTACGTCACGTACACGAACTGTGTGTCGCTCATCGGTGTGTCCTCCAACGCTCGTTTGAGATCGGCGAGCGCGCGGGCCCGGCCGCGGTCGTACCGGTCGATCCAGCGCTCCGCGATGTCGTTGATGGGTGCCGCGTTGAGGTGGTGCAGCTTCTCCCTGCCCTGCCGGATCGTGGTCACCAGGCCGGCGGACTCCAGCACGGCGAGGTGCTTGGTGACCGCCTGCCTGCTCATGTCCAGTTCGGCGCACAGCTCGCGCAGGCTCTGCCCGTTGCGAAGGTTGAGGGCGTCGAGCAGTTGCCGGCGGCTGGGGTCGGCGAGTGCCTTGAAGATCGCGTCCATCACCGTCACATCAATTCAGGCAACCATCTGGTTGCATGTCAGATTAGGCAACTAATAGGTTGCCTGTCAAGGGGAGGCTCAGCCGCGCCGCGGAGATCGCTCGGGGGCGGTGCCGGACGTGGGCTTGCGGATGTGGTCATAGACCAGGGAGGTGCGCACGTCGGCGATGTTGCGATGCCGTGCGACGTGGTCGAGGACGAAGTCGCGCAGATGTCCGGCGTCACGTACGGCCACCTGGATGATGAAGTCGTCGCCACCCGACACCACGAAGATCGCGAGCGTCTCGGGAAGTTCGGTGACGTACTCGCGAAAACCCTCGACCGCCTCGCGGACCTTGGGGTGCAACCGCACGTTGATGAGGGCCTGCAAGGGGCGGCCCAGCTGGGCCATGTCCACCTCTGCATGGAATCCAGTGATCACGCCGCGCTTCCGCAACGCCCGAACCCGCTCCAGGCACGTCGAAGGAGCGATGCCGAGCCGTTCGGCGAGTTCCCGGTTGGTCTGCCGTCCATCGCGCTGCAACTCCTCGACGAGGGCCGCATCAAGTTCGTCCATCACGCCTCCTCATCCTCGATTGCCGAACTATCTTCGGAATGTAGCGCTACTGATTGAGAATCAGTCGGCAGATCGACGATTCTCCTGTCATGACTTCGGAACACTCGACAACGTTCGCCCCCACCTGGCTCGACACCCTCGTTCATGAGTCCCACCTGCCCACCAAGGAGCAGGCCGTCAAGTGGGTCATCGTGATCGACCGCGAACTGCCCGCCGGTCTGCAGTTGAACGCGGCGGCCTGCTTGTCGGCGGCCGTGGGCAAGGCCGCACCGGCCATGGTCGGCGCCGGCGGTGTCGACGCCTCCGGCAGCCCACATGCGGGACTTCCCTGGACGGGCTGCACCGTCCTCGCGGCCACCGGCCCCATCCTCAAGACCATCCGCACGACCGCACTCACCGAACCCGACCTGCTCGTCGCCGACATGGCAGCGATCGCGCGTCGTGCCCGCGTATATGACGACTACCTCGCCGGGCTGGCCCACGCGCAGGACGACGACCTCACCTACAACGCGGTGAGCATCGCCGGCCCCCGCCCGCTCGTCGACCGCCTGACCGGCCGCTTCCCCCTACTCCGATGACCTCGTTCGCATCCCTGCCGCAAACGCCAACTGTCGGCGCGAACGCACGCCTCCGATCTGCCCGGCCCCCTGTCGGCGAACAATGCGCCTTCGACCCCGGTGGAGCCCTTCGTACGAGCGGAGCGCCTCATACGAACGGAGCATCCGTGCAAGGGGAGCCTTCACGCAGGTTGAGCGTCCGTGAGGGTTGAGTCGCTGTGCGGGTTGAGCGCCCGACAAACGGTGCGTCCGACGGACGGCGCCCTTGGTGGTCGGGCGCGGTTTGTGCGGTGGCGTGGGTCGTGCCGGGCGCGGTGAGGGCTATGGGCGGAGGGGGCGGAGGTAGTGGACGATCGGTTCGTTGTCGCCGGACACGGCGACTTCGCCGGTGCGGGAGAAACCGAGCCGTTCGTAGAGCGCGTGGCCTCGGGTGTTGTCGGCCTGGGTGAAGAGTTGGACGCGCTCGTAGCCGCGGTCGCGGGCCTCGTCGACGAGGGCGGCGAGGAGTTGCCTGCCGATGCCCTGACCCCAGAGCTCGGGCAGCACGGCGACCATGCTGACATGACAGAGGCCTGGGATGGCCTCGCCGAGACCTCCGTCGAGGCGTCCGCTCATGCCGGCGGCCGATCCGATGATGCGTCCGTGGTGTTCCGCCACGAAGAAGAACGTGCGCGGATCGCCGAGGCGGTGGGTCGTACGGGCGCGGGCATGCTCCTCGATCGGAGGGTCAACGGCCCGGGCGGCATCGGCGAGGAAGACGACCTCGGAGGCAGCGATCACGTCGGCTGACGTTCCACGCCGGACGACTGCCATTGCATCAGGTTAGCCGTGTCCGTTTGGCGGTCTGCCGTTCGTCGGTGGGACGAGAGGAGTGATCATGGAGATCATCGTTGCGGGCAAGGTCTTTGTGGATCCGGCCGAGCGAGACCGGTTCGTTGAAGGGCACCGCAACATCGTGGAGCAGTCGCGCAAGCAGCCCGGGTGCCTCGATGTGGCGATAACGTCTGATTCCCTTGAGCCGGGGAGGGTCAACATCTTCGAGCATTGGGAGTCGGAAGAGGCACTGGAACGCTGGCGTGCGGCCTCCCCACGACCGTCGGTCTCCATCGAGATGTCAGACGGTCAGGTGCTCAAGCACGAGATCACCAACACGAGGCCGCCGTTCGACTGACGGCCGTCAGATCCTGCCGTTGCGCTGGAGTACGTCGATTGCGTTGACGGTGACGGCACCGCGCCATTCCAGGGAGCCGGCGGGGGAGATCTTGGCGTACTCGACGGTCCAGCCGCCGTCGTCCTGTTGGAGTGCGGCCAGGCGGTCCAGGTCGGCGGAGATCTGTTCGGGGGTGAACAGGGCCCGCGAGGCGCTGTTGGGGTACGGCGAGAAGTCCAGCGGATGCAGGTACTCGTCCTCTGTTCCTCCCTCGACGTAGAGCTTGCCGTCGTCGGGAATGTACTTGCCCAGGCGCGTAAGAAGCTCGGCAGCCTCGGGGTAGGTGTCGTGCACCGCGTCGAGGAACAAGATCGAGAACGAGAGGATGTACGCGTGCGGTGCCTCGTTGAGGGCCGCGATCTGGTCGAGGCAATAGCGGGTCGCGCGGGCGAGCCACGGGTGGGCGGCGACGGCCGGGTCGTGCGCCGCGACGCGATGAGCGGCCGCCGCGCTCACGCTGGTGATCTGCAAGGACGACACTGTGGGGTCGGCACCTTGCCACCAGGGCGCGGTCGCGGCGGTGGTAGTGAGCGGCAGTGCGAACGGTACGCCGCCGTCGGGCAGCGAAACGGACTGCATCCAGTCGCACAGGGCCACGGCCTGCGGGGCGGTGGCCGGTGCGATCGCTTGGAACACCCCGAAGGCGTGCAGCGCGGCGCCGGGCTGGCTTTCGGGTGAACGAAGGTCGGGTTCGAGGCCCCAGCCATAGCCACCATCAGGGTTTCGGTAGCCGTCCACAGCGGCGAGTACGCCGGCGGTGTCGGTCTCACCAAGCAGCAGCTGGAAGCACCGCCGGTCCAGGACGCGGGAGTGGCCTGCCATGAAGTCGGCGGCCGCGGAGATGTTGATAGTCATGTTCCCCATCGTGTCCCTCGATGGAGCGGCCGGTCTTGTAGGTTTCGGACCTCGCCGGGAGATTTACTTGATCATCCTGATGTTGTTTGACGTGAAACACCTCCCGCTCACGGTGCAGGCCGGCGGTGCCTTGGGTCGCCGATCTCCTCGATGACGCGTGCAGTCCAGGGCGGCCCGTAAGGCGCCGCACAGCTCGATGAGCTGTGCGCCTTCGGCGACCAGGCGTGCCGCGACCACCACCGACGAGGACGGTACGGCAGGTGGCCGTGTCCACGATGGTGATGTCGCGGTCGGCGGCGTCGATGGATCCCCAGTGGGCGAGTGCCATGGGCCCGTCGCTCCGTTCAGAAGAAGCGACCAGGAGTTAGCGCGAGTGTGCGGGACGGTGCCGGGGGAGGAAGAGGGCCGGGATCAGGGACAGGACGATCAAGACGAGCGCCCAGCCGTAGGTGTGTTGGAACGCGTCCGCCAGAGCAGGGGCCACCGATGAACGGGTCTCGTCGGACATGTGCGTGCCCAGGTCGCCGGCCAGGGCGGCGGGGCCGGAGAGCCGGTCGGCCATCGCGTTCGTCAGCAGGACCGAGACCACGGCGGTGCCGACGGCGCCCGACATGGTGTTGATGAGGTTGACCGTGGTGCTGGCCGCCGGTGCCTCGTCGTGGGACAGGCCCCGGGTCGCCGCGGTCATCGTCGGCATCATCGTCGTCCCGCCACCGGCGCCGATCACCGCCAGCGCGGTCATGAGCACCCAGTACGGGGTGTCGGCGGCGAGCGCGCCGGTGAAGAGGGCGAACCCGGCGGCGGCCAGAGTGATCCCCGTCAGCACGACCTTTACTGGCGCGAACTTGTCGACCAGCCAGCCGCCGATTTGCATCGCGGTCCCAGAGGCCAGGGCTCCCGTGATGCCCAGCAGGCCTGCCATGGTCGCGGATTCGCCGCGTACGACCTGGTAGTAGAGCGGTAGCAGGATCATCGAGCCGAAGTACCCAGCGGCGAACAACACCAGCGTGCCCGTGGCCGACGCGAACGAACGGTTGCGGAAGAGCGCCAGGTCGATCAGCGGATTCCGGGCGGTCATCGCGCGGGCTGCGAAGCCGGCGATCAAAAGGCTGCCCACCACGATGGGGACGATGACCCCGGCGGAGCCGAAGTCGTGGCGTTCCCCGCCCGTCGTCACGCCGTAGATCAAGGCGGCCAGGCCCGGCGACAACATCAGCAGGCCGGGAAGGTCGAGCGGGCGGCGGGCCTGCGGGGTGTCGCGGGGGAAGAGCCGCGCGGCCAGGACGATCACCACGGCCCCGATCGGCAGGTTGATGAAGAACATCCAGCGCCAGGAGACCTCATCGACCAGCCAGCCGCCCAGCACCGGGCCCGTCAACGGCCCGACGAGGATGGCGAGGCCCAGCGTGCTCATCATCCGGCCCAGCCGTTCGGGGTCGGCCGCCCGCAGCAGGATGGTCATCCCGACCGGCATGATCATGCCGCCGCCGAGACCTTGCAGCACACGGAACGCGATCAGCGACTCGATGTTCCAGGCCGCGCCGGCGAGCACCGATCCGGCCGTGAAGAGCCCGATGGCCGTCAGATAGAGCCGTGTCGCGCCGAACCTGCCGGTCGCCCATGCCGAGACGGGGATCATCGCGCCGAGGGCGAGCGAGTAGCCGCTGGCCACCCATTGGACGGTGGCGAGCGGGGCGTTGAAGTCCTGCGAGAGCCGACTGATCGCCACGTTCACCACGGTCATGTCGAACGTGGTCATGATCGAGCCGAGTACCAGGATCAGCACGATCGCGGTGGTGCGCGGCGCGGGCACGCGGTCGGGCACCGTGCCGGAGCCGGAGCCGGAGCCGGAGCCGATGCCGGAGTCGGTGCCAGTGCCGGGTGCCTCGGCCGCCGAAGGACGGCGTGAGTTGGAGGCGGTGGTCGTCATTTCAAGGTCCTTAAGTGGAGCGCGCAGCTCGTCCTGGAGTCGGGCGCGGCGGCGTCTCTCGCGCCACGGGCGCGGCGAGTGCAAGGGGAAGGCGGGCTCAGGCGGCGTACGGACGGGTGGCCTTCGCGTCACGAAGCGCGTGCGCCCACCAGGTGAGCTGATCGAGCATCGTCTTCGCGGCGGCCTCGCAGCCCGCCCCGTTCCGATGTGTCCCGTCCTCCTCGAACTCGCCCCAGGAGTTGTGGAAGCTGACGGTGTCGCGGATGGTGACCGCGTGCAGTTCGGCCAGGACGACCCGCAGCTGCTCGACCGCGCGCAGGCCGCCGGAGACGCCGCCGTACGAGACGAACCCCACGGGCTTGGCGTGCCACTCCTTGTTGTGCCAGTCGATGGCGTTCTTCAGCGATGCCGGGAAGCTGTGGTTGTACTCCGGAGTGACGATCACGAACGCGTCGGCGGCCGCCAGCCGTGGCGACACGGCCGCGAGTTGCCGCTCGACCGCCTCGGCGGGCGGCTGCCCGAACTCCGGGAACACCGTCGGCAGCGGGGTCTCCGCGAGATCGATGACATCGACGGCGAGGTCCTCGCGCCGCGTCGCCTGACCGGTGAACCAGTTCGCCACAGTCGGGCCGAACCGGCCTTCCCGGATGCTCCCGACGATGACCGCGAGCTTCAGAGGGGTCTGGCTCATCGTTCTCTCTCCTTCATCCGATCGCAGCTCATGCCGCGTTTTCGTTGATGAAGAAGACGCTACGGATCCGGCTGGGCCCCGGAATCTGTCACGTGACTGGCTTCGGTGACTGAAGACCTACCTGGCCCGGCCGACGTCGCTCAGGTAAGCGTGCAGCGTGGCCAGGTAGAGCGTTCAGCGTGCCAGGTACGGCGTTCAGCGTGGCACCTCGGGCCGGTCGATGATCCGCAGCCAGGTCCCGTCGGGCTGCCGCCGAGCGACCTGCACCCGTCCACCCGTGCCGTCGGCGGGACGGGTGGAGGTCAAGGCGAGGTCGCCGTGGAAGATCGTCGGCAGTGGCTCCTCGACCGCGAAGTGCGGCTTGGCTTCGAGCATCGTGTCGAACACGGCCCGGATCGCCGCACGGCCGACCGTCTCACTCCCAGGCGGAAAGGCGAGCACCGCGTCGTTCTCATAGAGCTCGGCGAGCCCCTCGGCGTCACCGTCGTTCACACGCTGCACGAACAGCCGCGCCAGATCCTCAGGCCGATCGGCCTTCTCCCGCATTCCGTTCATAGCCATGGCGATCAAACCCCTTCACTATCCGTTAAACACCACTCTCCAACTGCTCCGCTCAGAAGTCCAAGACATAGTTCGTCTCACTTCCAGAACCAATGCTTATGAACGATCGCTCCTCACTGTGATCGGTTCCCTTTTGTAACTGAGGGCATCAACAGGTACTATTTGGTCACATGGACGACGGAAGTCAGCGAGCGCCCCTTTGCCCCGGCACGGACGGGGACTACGACGTTCTTCAGTGGGACACGCGCGAAGACTGTGAGGTCCGGCAGATCCTCGACCGGGTGGCGGACAAGTGGTCGCTGCTGGTCATCGCCTTGCTCGACCGCCGCAGCCTCCGCTTCACCGAGCTGCGCCGCAAGATCGACGGAATCAGCCAGCGCATGCTCACCGTGACCCTGCGGCAGTTGGAGCGGGACGGCCTAATCAGCCGCACCGTGCATCCAGTCGTCCCTCCCCGGGTGGACTACGAGCTCACCCCGCTCGGCGCGACTCTGCACGACACCATCCGTTCCCTGGTCAGCTGGACCGAGCAGCATCAGAACGAGATCGCCACGGCCCGTGCCGCCTACGACATCCGTGTCGAGGCTGAGAAGGAAGCCGCCGACCAGGAGGCCGCCGAACGAGACGCCCTGGCCCGCGACGTCCTCGCCGGCCGACGCTGATCAACCCGGAGGCCCTCGTTCGCACAGCACGTCCGAACGAGGGCCCTGCACATCTTGAAGACGTGCGGTGGGGTTAGGCGGCTATGTGGCCTAGGCCGCCATCGGCTTCCAGGACGATGCCGGTGCTGAACGTGGCGTCGAAGGCCAGGTAGAGGACGGCGGCGGCGATCTCTTCGGGGTCGGCGTGCCGGGACATCGGGGTCAGATCCGCGCCCGCCTTCTGGTTGGCCTCCTTCTCCTCGTCGGTCAGCCCGGCGATGCCCATGGTCGGGGTCTGGGTGAAACCGGGGCTGACCACGTTCACCCGGATCCCGCGCGGCAGGAACTCGGCGGCGAACGCCTTGGCCATCCCTCGTACGGCGGTCACCGAGCCGGTGGCGACGCTCGACTGCGGGTAGCCCAGTCCGTCGAGGACGGCGGTGGTGAAGACGAACGAGCCGCCCTCGTTCACCAGCGGCAGGAGCCGTTGGGTCGTGAAGAAGCCGCCCTTGACCTTGATGTCGAAGGTCCGGTCGAAGCTCTCCTCGGTGACGGTCTCGATCGGGGCGAACTCCGCGTAGCCCACGTTCACGAACACCAGGTCGACCCGGCCGAGCTTCTCTTCGGCGACGGCGCCGAGGGCGTCGATGTCGGCCATGCTGGCGGCGTCCGAACGAACCACGTGCGCCGGGAGCCCGGCGAGCTCGGTGCGTGCGGCCTCGATGTTCGTCTCGTTGCGGCCGGTGAGGAGCACCTCGGCACCGCCATCGAGCAGTGCGCGGACGACGGCCAGGCCGATGCCGTGCGTGCCACCGGTGACAACGGCCTTCTTTCCCTCGTACTTCATGAACGGATTTCCTTGCCGATGGTGTCGACCAGATCGGTGAGCACGTCGCCCTCGCCGGCCGCGATGATGTCGCGCATGGGGGTGAGCAGGTGGGCGAGCAGATCCAGGCTGACACCTTCGGAACGACTGGCCTGGACGATGTTCGCGAGGGCGATCGCCTGCATGTCGAGCGGCGACTCCTCGGAGGGGATGTCGCCTGCCTCGCGTTCCGTTGACGAGGGGGCCAGGATGTTCGCCATCGCCTGCAGCCATGGGATCAGCAGCGACGTGGTGAACTCCGCGGCCCGTTCGGGGCCGATCAGGGCGGTCGCGTGGCGGGCGCCCGCGATGGTCCCGTACATCCCGGAGAGCAGGGCCAGGTCGTTCAATGCTGCGAGCCCAGCGTCCGCGCCCACGAACTTGGGCACGGCAAGGATCTCCAGCGCGGCTTCATGGCGATCGAACGCCGCCTGCGATCCGCTGTAGAGGATGAACGCCTCGGGTGTCCCGATCATTGACGGGATGGCCATGATGCCGCCGTCCAGGTATTCGGCGCCCTGGGTGGTCGCCCATTCGCCCGTGCGGCGCGCCTGTTCAGGCTGTCCGTTGGTGAGGTTCACCAGGACGCGGCCCTTCAGAATGTCGGCGTTGGGGGTGAGGAGTTCGTCCACGGCGGCGTAGTCCAGCACGCACAGGACCACCAGGTCGGACGCCCAGAGCGCGTCGCTGACCGTGGCCGCCCGGGTGGCGCCGCGCGCCGCCAGGGCGTCGGCCTTGGCGGCGGTACGGTTCCAGACGGTCGTCGGGTGGCCGGCCTCCAGGTAGGCGTTCGCCAGGGCCTGGCCCATGGAACCCAGGCCGATGATCGTCACAGATGGATTGTCGGTCATGATCTCTCCAGTTCAAGGCGTGTGGCTCCACTCTGCGAGGGGCCTCTCTCGATCGCCTCTCGGTCCGCTCACGGGGGCCGCTGGGTAACGTGAACGGCATGCGTTTCGGGGTGCTGGGTCCGCTTGAGGTGTGGGCGGCGGACGGCAGCGCCGTACGCGTTCCCGAGGCGAAGGTCCGCGCACTCCTTGCCGACCTTCTGGTGAACGAGGGACGCGTCGTGTCGGCGGACCGCCTCGCCGACGACCTCTGGGGTGAGGACCTGCCCGGCAACCCTTCTGGTGCGCTGCAGACGAAGGTGTGGCACCTCCGCCGCGCCCTGGAGGACGCCGAGCCGGGCGCACGCAAGCTCGTGGTCTCCCGTGCTCCCGGTTACCTACTGCTCGTGGAGGCCGACGCGATCGACGCGGGCCGTTTCGGTGCGCTGCTCGCGCAGGCCACCGCGGCTGACGATCCGCGA
Organism: Actinomadura sp. 6N118; assembly: GCF_044326415.1. Lineage (NCBI taxonomy): Bacteria > Bacillati > Actinomycetota > Actinomycetes > Streptosporangiales > Thermomonosporaceae > Actinomadura > Actinomadura sp. 6N118. The sequence goes on from NZ_JBIRAZ010000031.1 coordinate 76,331, forward strand.
GAACGTGCCGCGCTGCTGACCGATGCGCTCGCGCTCTGGCGCGGCCCGGCGTACGCCGACTTCGCCGACGAGGAGTTCGCCCGTCCCGCGATCACTCGCCTTGAGGAGCAGCGCCTGGTCGCGCTGGAGGAACGCGCCGCCGCGCGCCTCGAACTGGGTGAGCACGGATTGCTGGTCGGCGAGCTCGCGGACCTGGTCGAGCAGCACCCGCTCAGGGAACGGCTGCGGGCCGTACAGCTGCGGGCCCTCTACCGGGCCGGCCGCCAGAGCGAGGCCCTCGCCACCTACAACGATCTCCGCGCTCGCCTCCGGGAGGAGCTCGGCCTCGATCCCGGTCCGGAGCTCGCCGAGCTCCAACGGGCGATCCTCACCCAGGACCCGGCCCTCGACCCGAAACATCCGGCCGAAGCACCTCCGCGTACCAACCTGCCCGCCTCTGTCACCGAGCTGATCGGCCGTACGGACGCGATCGCAGCCGTGCGCGACCTCCTGAAGACGAGCAGGCTCGTCACCCTCACCGGACCGGGCGGCGTCGGGAAGACCCGCCTCGGGATCGAGACAGCCGCCCGGTCGGACTTCCCGGACGGCGTCTGGCTGGTCGAGCTCGCCACCCTCGATCGCACCGCCGGACTCGATCGCCTCGCCGACCTCGTGACCACCACCCTCGGACTCCGCGACGACACCGCCCCCGAGGAGGACCCCCTCGGGCTGATCGCCACGACGCTGCGCACCCGGCGGACACTGCTCGTCCTGGACAACTGCGAGCACGTCATCGAACCGGCCGCCGCACTAGCCCAGCACCTCCTGAAAACCGCTCCCGACCTGCACATCCTCGCGACCGGCCAAGAGCCCCTAGGCCTGTCAGGCGAGTCCATCTGGCCCGTCCCGCCACTAGCCCTACCGGCCACGACGGACCCACCCACGCCCACCGCCCCACCCGCCGCGCCCGCCCTGCCTGCAGCGACCGACCCTCGTACGGCGACTGGCCTGCCTGTCGCAATCGACAGGGTTTCGGCCACGGATCACCCCGACCTCGGCGTGTTGCGGGAGTCGAGTGCTGTGCGGTTGTTTTTGGCTCGCGCAGCTGCCGCTTCGCCTGGCTTCCAGCTCACGCAGGAGAACGCTGCGGCCGTGGTGGAGATCTGCCGGCGGCTGGACGGGATCCCGCTCGCCTTGGAGCTCGCGGCCACGCGCCTGCGCGTTCTCGGTGTGCGGGCACTTCGCGACAGGTTGAACGATCGGTTCCGGGTGCTGGCCTCTGGGCATCGGGGTGCGCCGCCCCGCCAGCAGACGCTCCGAGCGGTGATCGACTGGAGTTGGGAGCTGCTGACGGGGGCAGAACGCACCGTCTTGCGGCGCCTCGCGGTCCACGCGGACGGCTGCACGTTGGAAGCCGCGGAAGAGGTCTGCGCCGGGGGCGGCGTGGACGCGGCCGACGTCCTCGATCTCCTGGCCCGGCTGGTGGACCGTTCGCTCGTGGTCGTGACAGAGCGAGCGGACGGCACGCGTTACCGGCTGCTGGAGTCGGTGGCCGTCTACTGCCACGAGAGACTTGAGGACGCGGGCGAGGCGACCGCCGTACGGGAGCGCCACGGGGTTCACTACGCCGCGTTCGCCGAACGAGCGGCGCGCCACATCCGGGGACATCAGCAAAGGCAGTGGCTGGAACACCTCGACGCCGAAGCCGCCAACCTCCGCGCTGCGCTCGAAGGTGCGGCCCGGCGCGGGGATGCCCACCTCGCGTTGCGGTTGGTCAATGCCCTCGCCTGGTACTGGTTTCTGCGGGGCAGGCTTAGCGAGGCGAGCCGTTCGCTCGGCCTGGCGTTGGCGGTCGAGGGTGACGAAGCGCCCTGTTCCGTACGGGCGGAGGCGATGGTCTGGCGGATCGTCCTGGCCATCCGCGCGGGCAATGTGCCACGCCCGATGGATCGGGTGGACGCCGTGCTTGATTTGTTCGAGCAGCACGACGATCCGGCCGGAGCGCGGGCTCACGCGGAATGGCTGCTCGGCTTCGCCCTCTTCGGCTACGGAGACATCTCGATCAGCGAAGACCTGGTGAGCCGTGCGCTGATGGGCTTCCGTGCCGTCGGCGATCGCTGGGGTACCGCCGCCGCGCTGAGCACGCAGGCCAACCAGGCTGTGTTGCGCGGCGACTTTCCGGCGGCCGAACGGTGCGGAGCGGAGAGCGCGGCGCTCTTCCACGAACTCGGCGACCGGTGGGGGCAGCTCGCGACCACGGATGTGCTGGGCGCTGTGGCGGAGGTCACTGGAGACTACGAACGTGCCGCCCGCCTGCATCGGGAGGGGCTGCGCACGGCCGAGGAGCTCAAGCTGTGGCCGGACGTGTCGCGCAGGCTCTCCGGGCTCGGCCGCATCGCGCTGCTCAGCGGCGATCACGTGCTTGCCGGTGAGTTGCTCGAACGCGGACGGCGGCTGGCGGCCGACCATGCCGACGAGGCGGCCGAGGAACACGCGGAGATCGGCCTGGCGCTCTTGGCGAGGCGCCAGGGCAGGCTCGACGCCGCCGAGGCCCACCTGCGGCGGTGGCTCGACTGGTGCCGGGAGCGGGGTGGCGACCATGGCGTGGCGTTGATCCTCGCCGAGCTCGGCTTCATCGCCGAACAGCGCGGTGACGCCGAAGCCGCGATGTCACTCCAGGCGGAGGGGTACGAGACCGCTCGTACGACCGGGGATCCCAGGGCGGTCGCGCTCGCTTTGGAGGGCCTGGCCGGTGCTCATGCCCTCTCCGGTGACCATCTCCGGGCGGCGGGGCTGCTCGGCGCCGCCCACGCTCTCCGCGGGTCCGTCGGCACCCCGCTCCCTCCGGCTGAACGCGGTGACGTCGAGCGCATCACGGCCGCCGTACGCGACGCGCTCGGCGAATCCGCGTTCACCGCCGCGTTCACAGAGGCCGAACTCCCGCACGTCACCGCCAGCCGCTGGCCGGTCTAGGCCTTGGCGAGGAAGTCGCGGTAGTACGAGGCGAAGTCGGGCTGCGACCCGTCGACGTCGGTGAACCCGTACTCCTTGGCGAGTTCCCCGCTGCTGTACGAGCCGCCGGTCTTGGCCATGATGTCGGGGTCGGAGGCCAGGGCCACGACCGCGCGTGCCACGTAGGCCGGTGTCTCCGAGGCGACGAAATGCTGATCCTTGGCGATGCCGTCCCGCCAGTTCTCCTCGGTGACGCCGAAGATCTCAAGCATGGCCTCCGACCGCAGGAACCCCGGCGTGAGCGAGAGCGCCGCGACGTTGTACGGCTTGAGCTCGGCGGCCTGGTTCTTGGCGAGCCGGATGACGGTCTGCTTGGCCAGGTCGTAGAAGAACGTTCCGCGATAGCCGCCGAGCAGCTCGTCGACGAACTGCTCCGTGCCGTCAGTGACCTCGACGACCAGGCCGCTCTTCTGGCCGACCATCAGCGGCAACGCGAAATGGCTGGTGATGATGTGCGTGTCGACCGCGCGGTGGAAGAGCGCCAGCCCTTTGCCGAGGTCGTGCTCCCACAGCTTCTTGTCCCACTCGGTGAGCGCCTCCCCGCCCCACACGTCGTTGACGAGCACGTCCAGGCGGCCGTGGTCGGCTCGGATGCGTTCGACGAGGGCCCGTACCTGCTCGGGTTCGGAGTGGTCGACGCGGATCGCGATGCCGGTGCCGCCGCGCGCGGTGACGAGGTCCGCGGAGTCCTCGATCGTCTCGGGGCGGTCGAGGTCGGAACGGCCCGCGCGGGTGCTGCGGCCGGTGACGTACACCGTCGCGCCCGCCGCGCCGAGTTCGACGGCGATGGCCCGGCCGGCTCCGCGCGTGCCGCCGGCGACCAGGGCGACCTTGCCACTGAGGTGCATGACCCATCCTCCGTGATTAATAAATGACCGTTCATTTACTATAGCTTCCATGGGAAGGCATGGGCAATCGGGCGTTCGATGACTCAGCGGGGCGCGAGGCGCCAGAGGGACGTGACCTCGGCAGCGCGGGCCTCGTGCAACGGGTCGCCAGAGTCCGCGGCGCGCGGGTGCCGAGGTTTGATGTCCATCCGGTCGAGCACGTGGAGCCCGGCCGTCTCGAACGCGTCGAGCAGCTCGGCCCGCGTGCGCAGCCCGAGGTGCTCGGCCAGGTCGGAGAGGATCAACCAGCCCTCGCCGCCTGGTTCGAGATGGTGGGTCAGGCCGTCCAGAAAGCCTCGCAACATCTGGCTGCCCGGGTCGTACACCGCGTACTCCAGCGGAGAGCTCGGGCGCCCGGGCAGCCAGGGCGGGTTGCACACCACCAGCGGCGCACGGCCCGGCGGGAAGAGGTCCGCCTCGATCACCTCGACCTGGCCTGCCAGGCCGAGCCGTGTGATGTTCTCGCGTGCGCAGGTCAGGGCGCGCTGGTCCTGGTCGGTGGCCACGACCCGTTCGACACCGCGTCGCGCCAGCACCGCCGCGAGCACGCCGGTGCCCGTACCGATGTCGAACGCGACGGAGCCCGGCGGAAGCGGCGCCGTCGCGACCAGATCCACGTACTCGCCTCTGACCGGCGAGAACACGCCGTAGTGCGGGTGGATCCGATCGCCGCCGAGCGCCGGGATCGGCACGCCCTTCTTCCGCCACTCGTGCGCGCCGATGAGCCCCTGCAACTCGCGCAACGACGTCACGTACGGCTCGTTCGCCTCCCCGTACGCCTCCAGGCAGGCCTGCTCGACGTCCGGGGCCCGGCGCAGGGAGATCTTGTGGCCGGCCTCGACCGGGATCAGCACCATGCCCAGCGTCCGGGCTCGCTGTGCCTGCGCCTGGCGATGCAGGTGGAACGCCTGGACCTGCGAAGACGCCTCATCCTCGCCCTTGCCTTTGCGCTTGCGGCGGTCTGCACGGCGAGGCGTACGGTCGGCGCGGCGCGTCATGGCCTGGAGGAGCTGCCGCGCGTTCTGGAAGTCGCCCCGCCACAACAGTGCGGTGCCCTCGCAGGCCAGGCGGTACGCGTCGTCGGCCTTGGTCGTGTCGTCGGCGATCACCACGCGACGCGGCGGTGCCGCCCCGTTCTCCGAACGCCAGCGAGCCGAACGGGCCACCCCGTCCTCGACCCACTCGATGAGCTGTGGTTCGTTCATGCCGACCTCGCCAGGTCCGAGCTCGAACTCCGGGTCGAGGTCGTGGCGAGCCGATCGAGCTTGTGCTCGTACTCCGAGCCGGGCTCCGCCGCGTACATCATGAGGCGGCTCAGATCCGGATCGCCAGGCAGATGCAAGGTCTCGAACGGCAGGACGAGCAGCCCGACCTCGGGGTGGACGATCCGTGCCTCGCCGTGGGTCAGTTCGATGACGCGGTGCTCGTCCCACAGCCGCCGGAAGTCGTCGCTGCGCGCAAGAAGAGAGTCGATCAGGGCACGCAGGCGCGCGTCGTCCGGGTCCTGTCCGGCTCGCAGGCGGAGGTAGGCCACGTTCCGGCAGGCCACCGGCAGCCAATTGTCGGCCAACCGGCTCCGGTAGCCGCCGTTGAGATGGATTTGATGCGTCCACGTGCGTTCGTCCGGAGGCACCTCGGCCAAGTCGACGAAGATCTCGGCGGTGAGGCGGTTCCAGGCGACCACGTTGGTGTGGTGCCCGACGACGTACGCGGGGGCGTGCGTGATCGAGTCGAGGAGATGCTGGAGCGGCGGGCGCAGCCGCGGCGGATCCTGCCGGTGGTCGGTGCGCGGCGGGTGGGCGAGGCGGTGCAGGTGGGCGTGCTCGTCACCGTTGAGCCGCAGTGCCCGGGAGATCGCATCGATGATCTCGGCGGAGACGTTGTCGGCGTTCCCCTGCTCCAGCCGGACGTAATAGGCGACGCTCACCCCGGCGAGCTGGGCCAGCTCCTCACGACGCAGCCCAGGGACCCGCCGGCGACCGCCGTACGAGCGCAGCCCCACCTCGTCGGGCTGCAACCGAGCCCGCCGGGACTTGAGGAATTCCCCCAGATCGTTCCCCTGCGCCATGACAGCCGAGCGTATCCGGAGCCCGAGCCGCCACGGACCGCCGAGGGTGCCGTGGCCGGTGCCGGGCAGGGATTGCCGAGGGTGCCGTGGCCGGTGCCGGGCAGGGATTGCCGAGGGTGCCGTAGCCGGTGCCGGGCACGGATCACCGAGGGTGCCGTAGCCGGTGCCAGGTACGGATTGCCGAGGGTGCCGTAGCCGGTGGCGGGCACGGATCGCCGAGGGTGCCATTGGCAGTGGTAGGCACCGCGGGCGTACGAACGAGCGAGGCCTGGGTGGACGAGGCGCGCTGGCGGATCGTGGACGCGTTCGATCAAGACGATCCCCTTGGAAGAGGCGCTCCATGGCTACTCTGACCGGCGTCGCGGCACCTGCCCCGACGCGGATGACCTCGCGGCACAGGCTGATCCTGGTCTTGCTGCTCGGCGTGCAGTTCATGCTCGCCATCGACTTCTCGATCTTGAACGTGGCGTTGCCGATCGTGGGTGAGGGGCTGGGCTTCGGGCTCGGCTCGCTCCAGTGGATCGCGACCGCCTTCGCGCTGCCCGCCGCTGGGTTCACGCTCCTCTTCGGCCGCGTGGCGGACCTTTTCGGGCGGCGGCGCATGTTGCTCACCGGAATGGGACTGCTGGCGCTCGGCTCGCTCATCGGCGGGCTGGCCACCTCCCCAGCGCTGTTGCTGACTGGACGGGTGATGCAGGGATTGGCCACGGCCATCGCGACCCCGGCGGCCCTGTCGTTGATCACCACGTCCTTTCCGGAGGGGCCGCTGCGCAACCGGGCGCTCGGGCTCAGCGGGGCGCTGATGTCGGCCGGGTTCACGGCGGGCGCGGTGCTGGGCGGCGTGCTCACCGACCTGCTGAGCTGGCGCTGGGCGTTCCTGATCAACGTGCCGATCGCCGTGTTCGTGCTGGTGGCGGCGCCTCTCGTGATTACTGAAGCCAGCCGCGTGATTACTGAAGCCAGCCGTGCAGTTACTGAAGCCAGCCCTGTGATGGCTGAAGCCAGTCCTGCGATCGGGGAGAGTCGTGTCGCGCGGGGCACGCGGCTGGATGTGCCAGGCGCGATCACCGTCACCGGCGGGCTGCTGGCGCTCGTGTACGGCATCACGGCCGCTGGGTCGCAGGGTTGGTCCGACCCGTTCGCGCTGGGCTCCCTCGTGCTCTCGACAGTGCTGCTGGCGGCCTTCTGGATCACCGAACGGCGCGCACCTGCCCCGCTGGTACCGCTGCGCGTCCTCGCTAAGCGCACGGTGACCTGGGGCAACATCGGCGGCTTCATCGCGTTCGCCACCGAGACCTCGCTGGTCTTCCTGATGACGCTCTACCTGCAGCAGGTGCTGGGCTACTCGGCGATGGCCACCGGGCTCGCACTCGGCGTCCTCGGCGCAGGCACGTTCGCGGGCGGCGTCGCCGCTCCCCGGATCATGGCCCGGCTGGGCGGCCGGTGGACCCTTGCCGCCGGGCTGGTCCTCCAGGCGCTGGCGACGGCGGCGCTCCTCGGCCTTGGCGAGACCCGGAGCGGGCTGCCGCTGATGCTGGCCGCGACCGCGATCGGCGGCTTCGGCAACCTCGTCGCCATCGTGGCCTTCATGGGCACCGCCACCTCCGGCCTGCCAGACGGCGAACAGGGGCTGGCCACCGGGCTCGCGACCATGACCCAGCAGGTCGCCATCACCCTCGGCATCCCGGTGATGAGCGCCATCGCCACCGCGGGCGACCGCTCGGTCCTTGGTGGTGTCCACACCGCGACACTCGTCAACGCCGCCGTCGCCCTCGCGGGTGCCGCACTGATGGCGGTCTTCCTTCCCCGCCGCGCGATCGCAGAGGACTGATCATGGACCTCGAACTCACCGGCAAGGTCTACCTTGTCACCGGCGCCTCGGCGGGCATAGGCGAGGCCACCGCCCGGCTGCTGGCAGGCGAGGGCGCGCACGTCGTCGGCGTCGCCCGTGACGTCGCTGCCCTCGGTGAACTGGGCGAACGCGTGACCGGAGTCGCCGCCGACCTCACCGACCCCGCGGCGGCTCAGCGGATCGTCGACGCGGCGCTCGACCGGCACGGACGTCTCGACGGGCTCGTCAACAACGCGGGCGCGCTGAACTCGCGCATCGGCTTCCTCGATGTCACCGACGAGCAGTGGCACGCCACGTTCGAGCTGAACTTCCACGCCGCCGTACGGATGGCGCGGGCCGCACTCCCGGCCCTCATCGACCAGGGCGCCGGAAGCCTCGTCCACCTGTCGAGCGAGGCGGGCCGGTTCCCTGACACGCCGCTGGTCGACTACGCGGCGACCAAGACGGCGTTGTTGTCGGTGTCCAAGACGCTGGCGGGGGAGTTCGGCCGCTGCGGCATCCGTTCCAACGTCGTCTCGCCGGGCCCGACCCGCACGCGGCTGTGGGACGCACCGGGTGGCTTCGCCGAGCAACTCGCTGAGCAGTATGACCTGCCTGTCGAGCAGGCCATCGAACGCTTCGTCCGGGACGAGCGGAAGCTGCCCACCGGGCGGCTCGGCAGGCCGGAGGACGTGGCCCGCGTCATCGCCTACCTGCTGTCGCCGCTCGCCACTCAGGTGACTGGCGCCGAGTGGGCGGTCGACGGCGGCGCCTTGCGCCAGATCTGATCCGGCGCCTTGCGCCAGATCTGGTCTGTGCCACGCGGCTGCCGCCGACCTGCACAACCGCGTGCTGCAGCGGGACTACCGGATCGTCTCCGCCGTCACGCGCGGGTGGTCACGAGGGGATCTTGTCGAGGAAGCCGTGCACCGTGTCGATCCGGCCGTCCTCGGCGAAGACCGCCACGTCGAAGCCGACCACCACGGCCTCCGCGTTCGCCGGGCCGAGTTCCCAGGTGAAGCGGGCAAGGTCGTGGTGGGCGTCGACGTCCCCGGCGAGCCGGAAGACGAAGTCCGGGAACTGCTGCTGCACGGCGGCGATGGTCGCGTCGAGGGCGTCGCGTCCCTCGACCGTCACGAGCGGGTCGGTGTACGCGGCGTTCTCGGTCCACACCTCGTCGATGGCGGCCCTGCGGACGGCGGCGTCCTTCTCGTTCCAGATGTCGATGTAGCGCTGGGCTTGCTTCTGTGCGTCGTGGTTCATGGCCTCTACGGTGCCGAGTGCGGGCGATAAAGGCGATTACCTGCGAGGTCATGGGATTTGCCCCAGTAGTCTCTGCCGAGACCAAGCGGGACGTGGACCTGGACGGGGATAGGGGCGGGGGCGGGCAGTGGCGAACGTGGCGATGGTGAGCGCGGGTTCGTGGGTCCGGTCGGGCAGGCACGCGGCGGCACGGCGGCGTGCGCCAGGCGGAGCGGCCCCGGCCGCTGTCGGCATCGGGCTCCTGGGAGCGCTGTTCTTCTCGTCCTCGTTCATCGCCAACCGGCTCATGGCCGTGGACGGCGGCGCGTGGGAGTGGAGCGCATCGTTGCGCTTTCTGCTGTCCCTGCCGGTGTTCTTCGTCATCGTGGTGGCCCGGCCTCGCAGTGGCGGGCTCCTGCCGGTGCTGCGGGCCCTGCGCGCGCAGCCAGGCCGGTGGACGCTGTGGAGCACGGTGGGCTTCGGGCTCTTCTACGCGCCGCTGTGCATGGCCGCGACGACGGCTCCGGGCTGGATGGTGGCGGCGACCTGGCAGGTGACGATCATCTGCGGGATGTTCCTGGCGCCGTTCCTCTACATGCGAGGCGATCATCGGCGCCGCATCCCGGCCAAGGGAGTCGCACTCTCCGGGCTCATCCTGGGCGGCGTCTTCCTCACCCAGCTCGGCGGCGAAGGGCGGCTGTCGTGGGCCGTCGCCGGCGGCGTCCTCGCGGTGCTGATCGCCGCCGTCGCCTACCCGGTGGGCAACCGCAGAACGATGGAGCTCGCCGGTGACAGCCTCGACACGTTCCAGCGGCTGCTCGCGATGTCGATCGCAAGCCTCCCGTTCTGGCTCGTGCTCGGACTGGCAGGCGGCCTACGCGCAGGCCTGCCCTCATCCAGCCAACTCACCGGCACGACGGTCGTGGCGATCTGCTCCGGAGTGATCGCGACGTCGCTGTTCTTCGCGGCGACCCAGCAGGTACGCGACAACCCCCTGCGCCTCGCAGCAGTGGAGGCGACCCAAGCAGCCGAAGTGGTCTTCGTGGCGCTGCTGGAGCCAGTGATCCTGTCCGCCGAGCCCCCAGGCGCAGCCGCCTGGGCCGGCATCCTGGCAATCACCGTGGGCGTGGCCCTCTACGCCTTCGCAAGCCACCCAACCCCGAAGCCGCCGAAGCCCCGAAAGCCTCCGAAGCTCACCAAAGCTCACTAAGCCTCCGAAGCTCACGAAGCCCCCTAAGCCCCCCGAGGCTTCCCTCCACAACCTCCGCTCCCTAGACGCCACTCAAGGCCCGCCTGGGGCCCGAGGATGATGTCGGATTTTCGCTAGTGGGAGGGGGCGGCCTCGGTAATGCTTGAGGCATGCATGAGGATGTTGAGCGGTGCGTACGGGCGGTCCAGTCCAAGGACGCGCGCTTCGACGGGTGGTTCTTCACTGCGGTCGTGACCACGGGGATCTACTGCCGGCCGAGTTGCCCGGTCGTCCCGCCGAAGCCCGAGAACATGCGCTTCCACCCGAGCGCGGCGGCCGCTCAGCAGGCCGGATTCCGGGCTTGTAAGCGGTGCCGGCCCGATGCCAGCCCCGGTTCACCGCAGTGGAACGAGCGTGCCGACGTCGTGGCTCGTGCCATGCGGCTGATCGCGGACGGTGTGGTGGACCGGGAGGGTGTGCCTGGCTTGGCCTCTCACCTTGGATACAGCACCCGCCAGATCGAACGGCAACTCCAGGCCGAGCTGGGCGCAGGGCCACTGGCTCTGGCCAGGGCCCAGCGTGCCCAGACCGCGCGGCTCCTCATCGAGACGAGCGCCCTGCCGATGGGGGATGTCGCGTTCGCCGCCGGATTCGCCAGCATCCGCGCGTTCAACGACACCGTCCGCGAGGTCTTCGCGCTCACCCCGACCCAGCTGCGCGACCGCGTGGCTCGGGGCCACCGGGCCGTCACGGCTCCGGAGGAGGCGAAGGCGGGGGCGTCGGTGGCGACTCTGTCGCTGCGGCTTCCGTTCCGGGCTCCGTTGTGTCCGGACAATCTTTTCGGCCACCTCGCGGCGACCAGTGTTCCGGGCGTGGAGGAGTGGCGGGACGGCGCGTACCGCCGCACGCTTCGGCTGCCGAACGGGCACGGGATCGTCACCCTGCGCCCTCAGCCGGATCATGTGGCCTGCACGTTGTCGTTGACCGACGTACGCGACCTGACGATCGCGATCAGCCGGTGCCGGCGCATGCTCGACCTGGACGCCGATCCCGTCGCGGTCGACGACCTGCTGCGTACTGATCCGGTGCTCGCGCCGCTCGTCGACAAGGCTCCGGGCCGACGGGTGCCGCGTACGGTCGACGCGGAGGAATTCGCCGTACGGGCGGTGCTCGGGCAGCAGGTGTCGACGGCGGCCGCGCGCACGCATGCTGGACGGCTGGTGATCGCACACGGCCAGCCGGTCGTAGATCCGGACGGCGGTCTCACCCATTTGTTCCCCGACTCTGCTGCCTTGGCGGAGCTTGATCCGGCACAGCTGGCCTTTCCACAGACGCGCCGTACGACGCTCACCACGCTGGTGGAAGCGTTGGCGGCCGGTGAGATCGATTTGGGCGTCGGCAGTGACTGGACCGAAGCCCGGAACCGGCTCGCCGCCCTGCCCGGGGTCGGACCCTGGACCATCGAGACGATCGCCATGCGCGCGCTCGGCGACCCCGACGCCTTCATCCCCGGCGACCTCGGCGTCCGTGTGGCGGCCCGCGAACTCGGGCTCCCCGCCACACCGGCGGCGCTCACCAAACACTCCGCGTCCTGGCGTCCCTGGCGGGCGTACGCGGTGCAGTACCTGTGGGCGACCGGCGATCACGCCATCAACCGGCTGCCCGCCGCCTGACCGACGAGAGGACCGAGATGATGATTTCGAACGCCGGGCACCGTACGCACGCGGTGATGGAGAGTCCCTACGGCCCGCTGACCATGGTGGCGACCGACGGCGTGCTCTCCGGGCTCTACATGAACCTCCAGCGGCACCGTCCCGCGGAGGAGGTCTTCGGCGACCGGGAGCCTGATTGCCGCACGCCACCGTTCGGCCAGGTCGTGGAGCAGTTGGAGGCCTACTTCGCGGGTGAACTCACGGACTTCGAGCTGCCGCTGGCTCTGCACGGCACGCCGTTCCAGCGCACGGTCTGGGAGGCTCTCCAAGAGATCCCGTACGGCGAGACGATCTCGTACGGGCAACTCGCCCTGCAGATCGGCAAGCCGTCCGCCTCCCGCGCCGTCGGGCTGGCGAACGGCAAGAACCCGATCAGCATCATCGTTCCGTGCCACCGCGTCGTGGGCTCCAGCGGCAGCCTCACCGGTTACGGCGGCGGTCTGGAGCGCAAGCGCCGCCTGCTCGACTTCGAGCACGGCGTCCGCACCGTCGAAGATCCCACGACGACGCTGTTTTGATCTTTAGTCGCGAGTCCGGCGTACGGCCTTGCCTGGCGGCTCGGCCTGACCGGACTTGTGGGCGAACGCTGCATCGCTTCGCGATCTTCCGCGCGATCTTCCGCCGGAGCTTCGCCTTCGGCGCTTGCTCCGTCGTCAGACCTTCGGTCGCGCTCGCGGTGCTCGCACTTGCGGTGGTCGCACCTGCGGTGGTCGGGGTCGTCGCATGGTCCTGCTCCCCGGCTGAGCTGCTCCCGCCTCTGGCGCTGTTCTCAGGCGGATTCCGGGGCGGGGCCGTTTTGTCCCTGGCTGCGACTAACGTTCGTGTTGCAGGCGTGAGTTGAGGGGACGCGACATGGTGGAGTTCCGGGTCGAACGGCAGACGCTCGCCGAGGCGGTGGCCTGGGCGGCGCGCACGTTGCCCGCCCGGCCCGCGCTGCCCGTCCTGGCCGGGATGCTCATCGAGGCCACGGCCGACGGCGGGCTCATCATGGCCGGATTCGACTACGAGGTCTCGGCCCGCGCCCAGGTGGAGGCCAATGTCGCCGAGCCGGGCCGCGTTCTCGTGCCGGGCCGGTTGCTCGCCGAGATCGTACGGAACCTTCCTCCACAGCCTGTGGATTTCTCGACCAAGGGCGCGGAGGTCGTGGTCCGCTGCGGCAGCGTCGAGTTCGGGCTGCAGATGATGCCGGTCGAGGACTACCCGACGCTGCCGACCCCGCCAGGGCAGGCGGGCACCATGCCGGGTGACCTGTTCGCCGAGGCCGTCATGCAGGTCACGCCCGCCTCGGGCCGGGACGACACGCTCCCCATGCTGACCGGCGTCCGCATCGACTTCGAGGGCGACACGATGTGGCTCGCCTGCACCGACCGCTACCGGATCGCCGCCCGCGAGCTGACCTGGTCACCGTCGAGCCCCGATTTCGCCGCCGGGATCGTCGTCCCCGCCCGCACGCTCGCCGACACGGCCAGGTCCATCCGGGCTGGGGACGAGGTCATGATCGGGCTGTCGGGCAGCGGCGACACCCTGATCGGTGTCGAGAGCGGCGGCCGGAGCATGACCACCCGGCTGCTGGACGAGCAGTACATCAACTACCGCAGCCGCCTCACGGGCGACTGGACCACCGAGGCTCGCGTACGTACGGCGCCGTTCGCCGAGGCCCTCAAGCGGGTGGCGCTGGTCACCGAGCGCAACACCCCCGTCCGCCTTGCCTTCTCCGCGGACGAGGTGCAGATCCGGGCCGCCTCCGGCGACGCCGCCCGCGCCAACGAGTCCCTGCCGGGCAGCCTGACCGGCGATGAGATCGACATCGCCTTCAGCCCCCAATACCTGCTCGACGGCCTCGCCGGCGTCCACACCGAGTTCGCTCGCCTCCAGTGCACGGGCCCCACCAAGGCCGCGCTCCTCAGCGCCATCCCCGACCCCGAAGGGGACGAAGCCGACACCGCCCCTCTGGACACTGACGAAGACACGGGCTTCCGCTACCTGGTCATGCCCGTCCGTCTCACCAGCTGACACGAGGTAGCCGCTCACCAGTGACCGCCTGATCAGCTGACCGCCTGGTGGTTGGAGTTTGCGCTGGTACGGACTCGTACTGCGACGGACTCGTAGCCGTACGGACTCGTACTGGACGGACTCGCACTGGTGGGGTCAGTCGCTGGACTGGGCGCTGATCGTGGAGTCGGTGTCCACGGCGGTGGCACGTACCACCTGGTGGGAGCCGACCATGCAGACGCCGTCCGGCACCGAGGCGGACGCCAGCCAGACGGTGCTGTCGCCCATGGGCTGCGGCGAGGTGGTCACGGTCCAGCGGTGGCCGTCGTAGTGGGCGAGTTCGCCGTGGCCGCCCGCGACCCAGACGTCGTCGGGGGCGGTCGCCGTGATCGTGTTGGCCGCCGTGATCGGGGCCTTGACGCGCTTCCACTTCCGGCCGTTCCACTGCAGAACGCGATCACGACCGACGGCCCACGCCTCGTCCGGCGTGATCGCGATCACGTCGGTGAGCGGGAAGCGCGTCGATGGCGCGGGCACGCGCGTCCAGGCTCGCCCGTCGTAGTGCGTGATCAGCCCGGACCGGTCGTCGGCACCGACCGCCCATACGTCGTCGGGGCCGGTTGCGGACACCGCGAGCAGCTTGCCCTTTGGGATCTGCGGCATCGTCACGGCCTGCCAGTCCGTGCCGGACCAGTGCAGGGCGACCGGCCCCGCCGCGCCCCAGGGGAAGCCGTGGCCGACCGCCCAGGCTCCGACGCCCGCGGCCGTCACGTCCGTGAGCACATAGTCGCTGGCGGGCTCGGGGGCGGCCGATGCGGACCAGGACGAACCGTTCCAATGCCGGATGAGCGGGACCTCGGTGCCGCCCAGCCGGTCGTAGCCGCCGCCCACCGCGATGGCCCGCACGGGGCCAGAGGTCAGCGCGATGCCCTGAATGCCGGCGCCGACGAGCGCGGCCTCCGGCTCGGGACCGGGCGGGACGACCCATGAAGATCCGTCCCAGCGGGCGAGCAACGGCTGCTGGTCCGCGTGGCCGGCGACCCAGATGTCGGTCGGCGACGCGGCGGCCACGGCGGCCAGGAGATGCGGCGCCTCGGCGACGGCCGGGTCGATGGTCTGCCAGGTGGTCCCACCGGGGAGGACCATTACCGCGCTCTGCACCCGGGCGCGGTCATGGGTCTCTGGTCGGTTCACCGTTCATTGCCCCTTTGGGGTGAGACGACACCTTTCGAGCGGGATCATCGACCGTCGAAGGGGTTGTTGACAAGCGTCCGCACAATTCCGCAACGAATGGATGGGGATGGTGTGTTCCATCGTCACCGGCACTTCAGGTCACGGGTCCAGTACGGCGAGTGTGAAGCGCACGTCAGCGGCCGTCTCGTTGCCGTACGCATGCGGTCTGTCACCGACGAACACGGCGGCCGTCCCAGCGGCCAGCGTGTCCGCGTGACCGTCTACGTTCAGAGTGAGTATTCCCTCCTGAACGTGGATGAGTTCCTTGGTGCCAGGGATATGGGCCTCGCTTTCCCTGAGCTCGCCGGGTCTCAGGAGCCAGTCCCATAGTTCCAGGGATGGACGCGGGTCGCTGCCCGCAAGCAGGGTTCCGGTGCCGCCGTCCGGGCCTCGCCACAGCACGACGTGCCTGTCCGGTGGGAACAGCCGTACGAGCGGCTCGTCCCGCACTTGGACGAGATGTGTCAGGGACACCCCGAGCGCGTCCGAGACCCGGATCAGCGTGCTGAGATTGGGGTTGCCGCGGCCCTGCTCCAGGCCGACCAGCACTCCCTTGCTCACGCCGGCGCGCGCCGCGAGTTCGTCGAGGCTCCAGCCGTGGCGGCCACGCAGGGTCCGCACGGTCCTGGCCACGGCCTCGCCGATCTGTTCCTGCTCGCTCACGCTGCCTCCTGTCCGGGCCCAGATTAGAGGCAGCGGACGCGTGGTCGTTATAGTGTCCTCGGTAGTCCACTAAAATGACCGCGTTGCCGATCGATGGAGGGACGCACGTGCTGGATCAGATCGTCGTTGACCGGGCCGTACGGGAGTTGCGCCCGGACTTCGCGGTGCTCGCCATCACGGCCGAGGGACTCGCGAACGGGCCGAGCGACGACACCGCGTTCGACTGGCTGGCCGTCGCCGGCGAACGGTCGCGCGACGCGCAAGAGCACCCCCACGTGCTCGCCTGGCGCGAGGCCTACCAGGCTTTCGGTGCCAAGCCGAAGCGGACCCGGCCCTCCGTCGACGCCCTGATCCGCCGGGCCGACTCCCTGCCCGCGATCAACAAGGTCGTCGACGCCTACAACGCGGTCAGCGTCGAGTACGTCCTGCCGATCGGCGGCGAGGACCTCGACGGCTACTCCGGCGCGGCCCGCCTGGTCCGTGCGACCGGCGACGAGGCGTTCGACGTCATCGCCAGCGGCGAGCCGGCCGTGGAGCACCCGGCGCCGGGCGAGGTGGTCTGGCGCGACGACGAAGGCGTCACCTGCAGGCGGTGGAACTGGCGGCAGTGCGTCCGTACGCGCGTCACCGAGGACACCAAGAACGTCCTCTTCCTCCTGGAACGCCTCGAGCCGTACCCGCTCGACCGGCTCCGCGAGGCGGGCGACGACCTGGTGGCCCGGCTGCGCGTGATCTCACCGGACGTCCGGATCCGGAGCCGGCTGATCGGCGCCGAGTGATGGTGACCGTTCTCGCCCTGGGAGCGGCCCTCTCCTACGGCGTCGCCGACTTCCTCGGCGGCGCCGTCGCCCGGCGTTCAACCGCGCTCAAGGCACTGCTCTGGTGCGTGCCCACCGGCCTGGCATTCGTCGTGATCGCGACCCTGCTCACCGGCGGCACGCCGTCCTTTCCCTCCATGGCGTGGGGATTCGGAGCCGGAGTGGCCGGCGGAACGGGCCTGATCACGTTCTACCGCGCGCTGGCGCAGGGCCCGATGAGCGTCGTCGCCCCGGTCTCCGCGCTGACCGCGTCCCTCCTGCCAGTCGGAGTCGGCCTGCTGCGCGGCGAACGGCTCGACGCCACCGTCCTCCTCGGCGTGCTGCTCTGCCTGGTCGCGATCGGCCTGGTGAGCATGGAGGAGAACGGCGAGGACCGCCAAGCAGCCACCAACTGGCTGGACAACGGTCCCGTCATGGCGGGGCTGTCCGGGGCCTGCTTCGGCGTCTTCTTCATCCTCCTCAAAGAAGCAGGTGACGGCTCGGGCCTCTGGCCGCTCGTCGCCGCCAGAACAGGCAACCTCGTCGTGATCCTCGCGGCGTTCCTGCTCCTCACCCGGCTGCGCCCCGACACCGGCCCCAAGGTCTCGGGCCGCCTCATGATCGGCCTGGCCCTGCTCTCGGGCGCCCTCGACGCCGGGGCCAACGCGCTCTACTTCCTCGCGGTCCAGGACGGGATGCTCAGCCTCGCCGCCGTTCTCACCTCGCTCTACCCGGCGATCACGGTCCTGATGGCGAGGATCGCCTACAGCGAGCGCCTCCGCGCCGTACAGCAGATCGGCCTCGCCATCGCCGCGGCAGGAGTCGCCCTCGTCACCGTCGGCTGATCGCTGACCATGCCTGACTCGGGAACCTGACAGAGATCCCGCGTCTTTTGTGACACATCACACCACTTGTTGGGCCAAATCGTCACAAATACGCTCAGGCCAGCTTGACCCGGGTCCTACCGCAGTGCAGCTCCTTACGGCCCAGAGGAGGCCCCCCGCATGCTGCGACGCAAAGGCGCGCGAGCCCTGATCGGCACCGCCGCCATCACCCTCACCCTGTCCATCACCCCGGCGGCCAGCTCCGCCGCGCTGCTGGCCACCACCCTCTACTACGACGACAGTCAGGCGGCGGAGTTCAAGAGCGCCGTCGCCGCCGGCGCCCAGGCGTGGAACTCCACCGTCACCAACGTCCGCATCCAGAAGGCCCCCGCCGGCCGCCGCGCCGAGATCGTGGTCATCGCCGACAACGGCTGGCCGCGAGCCCAGCTGGGCCCGGTCCGCTCCGGCGGCCGCGTCACGATCTGGTTCGGCCGCCAGGCCGTCACCGACGGCTACAACACCACCCGCATCGCCTCGCACGAGATGGGCCACAGCCTCGGCCTCCCCGATCGCAAGCCCGGCCCGTGCTCGTCCCTGATGTCGGGCTCCACCGGCGGCGTCTCCTGCACCAACGCCCTCCCGAACGCCTCCGAACGAGCCGCCGTAAACCGCACCTACGCCGGCACCAGCGCCCCCGCCACGAGCGGAGGCGTCCTGGTCGACGCCCCCTGACCCGCCAAGTCTCCGTGGGCGAGGCCAGCCCCTCGCCCACGGAGCCCCACCCCACCGCGATCTCGGCCGGACCGGGTTACCCCACGCCGATCGCCCGACCTACCTCACCGCAACGCGCGCTCGCCGACCAGACGCATCAGCGCTGGTTTCTCCAGGTCGGCGTTACCGCGCAGCCACCCCGATGATCTTGCTTGCGTGGGAGTCGCTCGTCGGTCGGTGGCGCAACAGTCTCGGGCCGAGGAAACCTCGGCATGATGAGAAGTCCCAAGCGCGTCCATAATGGTTTTCGCGAGAAGTATGCCAAACCAGTGAGGAGTGCGCTGTGTGGATCGTGAGTTCGCTGCCGTACCTGTCTCCTCGGAGTGAGGGCCAAGTCGATCCCTGGTCTCAGGAAGCAGCACAGCAAGGACGGACTGGCACTCAGCAAATCCGAGAGGTCGTGACCGAGACGCCACCCTCCGAGGTCGCGTCAGCCTTGGAGTTGTCAGAAGGTGCGCCGGCGGTGGTTCGGCGCCGGGCGATGCTGCTGGACGGCCAACCGGTCGAACTGACTGATTCGTGGTATCCCGCCGATATTGCGACAGGCACGGCGCTCGCCGAGTCCGGAAAGATCAAGGGCGGCGCCGTGACGCTGCTGGCCAACCTCGGGTACGCCGTACATGAGGCTCGGGAAGAGATCGAGGTTCGCGGTGCGATGCCGCATGAGGCCGCCGAGCTGATGATGCCTACAGACGCGCCTGTGATCGTTCTACGACGAACGTGCCTGACCACTGCGGGGAAGCCGTTCGAGGCGTCGGTCATGGTGATGGTCCCCGAGGGACGTCGCTTGCGCTACCGATTGATCGCAGGTTGATCGGTGGCACGACGAGCTGACGAGCGTCCGCCATACGAGCAGATGGCGGCAGACATGAGAGCCCGCATCATGGCGGGTGACCTTGAACCGGGGACGAAACTTCCATCGACGGCCCGCCTGGTCGAAGAGTTCGGCGTTGCCAACACCACGGTTCAGAAGGCGTTGGCGGTCCTCAAGGCTGAGGGGTACCTGACCAGCAGGCAGGGCAAGGGCGTGTTCGTCCGCGACCGACAGCCGTTCCGGGTCGAGGTCGGAACCTACTTCGCGCCGGAGCCGGGCGGCTATTCCTATGAACTGCTCGAGGTCGCGGAGGTCGTGCCTCCAGCCGAGGTGGCCAAGGCTTTCGGGCTTGAGAGCTCCGATCGGGTGCAGATGCGCAAGCGGCTGCTCAGACACGGCGGACGGGCGGTAGAAGTCGATTGGTCGTACTACCCGCTGGAACTTGCCCGAGGTACCGCACTGGCCGATCCGCGAAGGATTCGAGGCGGCGCGCCACGCGTGCTGGCCGAGGCGGGATATCCGCAGCGCTACCACATCGACGCGGTTTCGGCTCGAATGCCGACGACGGAGGAAGCTGATCTGTTGTCCCTCCCGAACGTTCCGGTGCTCCGACAGTTCCGAGTCATCTACTCCGATGACGACCGCCTCGTCGAGGTGTCGGTGCTGGTCAAGGGCTCCCACCTATACGAACTGCACTACCGCCTGACTGTCTGACCGCGTCGCCAGCGTTCCCCGTCGTCCTGGCATCACTCTTGACTGCTTATCGCACCAGGCGTTGAACCTATGCCCTCGATCGCCGCTATCTCCTCCACGCCCGACGGCTGGACTGTCCGGCAGGCGGGACCCGTTCGCCTGTGGGACGACATCGAAACGGCCGTCGGTCTGTGGCGTGACGCCGGGAGTCCGTCGCAAGAACGGTTCCGCATCCGCACCGACGGCCGCGTCCACACGGTCTGGCTCGACGCCAGCAACGGGCCGGTCTCGTGGGACTTGACCATCTAGAACAGCGCATCGGATCACCTTTCCCCGGAGCGCATACCGGTCCCCAGTCCTGGGTCTTCTTGGCCGCCAGGCTGGCCTTGACCTGTACGCCGCATTTTCATCTGCGGTAGCGGCAACCTCGCGACCGGTTCGGAACGACTGCAGGGCAGGACCTGCAGATCAACTGAACCGGGATGGCCAATGGGAACCATGTATAACCGCGCGCGGCGCCGACGGCGCGCGTTGGGCCTGACCGTCGGCGTTCTCGTAGCCGCGGCGAGCAGTCTCGCCGTGGCCGGAGCCGTCGGGGAGGCCGGAAGGCGCGGCGACGCGCGGATGGCTGCCGCGGCGGCACCAGCATGGGCCGCCGAGGCCGCCGACGGGTTCGCGTCGGTCAACGCGCGGGGCCAGAACGGCACCTTTGGTGGCCGGAACGGCGCGACCGTGACGGTCCGGACCCTCGCCGACCTGGAGAAGTACGCGACTGCCGCCGCGCCCTATGTCATCGTCGTCGCGGGCACGATCAACATGGCGCCGAAAGGCAAGGAGATCAAGGTCGCCTCGGACAAGACGATCGTGGGCGCCGGCACCGCCGGGCACATTGTGGGAGGCGGCTTCTTCCTAGGCCAGGGCGTCCACAACGTGATCATCCGCAATCTGACGATCCGCGACTCGTACGCGGGAACGTGGAACGACAAGGAGAACGACTGGGACGCCGTCCAGATGGACGGCGCGCATCACGTCTGGATCGACCACAACGATCTCCGGCACATGGCGGACGGCCTGATCGACAGCCGGAAGGACACGACCTACGTCACGGTGTCGTGGAACCGCTTGTCCACCAACAACAAGACGTTCGGCATCGGCTGGACGGAGAACGTCGTCACCGACATCACCATCCACCACAACTGGATCCGCGAGACCGAGCAGCGCAATCCGTCGACCGACAACGCCGCGCACGCGCACCTGTACAACAACTACCTCCAGGACGAGCCCGGCACCGCGATCACCAGTTCGTACGGCGTCTACTCCCGTGGGCGGACCCGGATGCTGCTGGAGAACAGCCACTTCGAAGGTTTGAGAAACCCGGTGATCCGGGACGCGACCGCGTCGCTCGTGCAGCGCGGCAACGTGTTCACCGGTACCACGGGACGCAACGAGAGCGGCGGGACCGCCTTCGACCCGAAGACCTACTACGCCTACAAGCTTGATCCGACCGCTGGCGTCCGGGCGATCGTCAAGGCGGGTGCAGGGCCGCGGGCCTCCATCGGAACGACGCCCAAGGCCTCCGCGGCCACCATGCTCACCGTGGCCAAGGACGGCAGCGGGCAGTACAGCACTGTGCAGGCCGCCGTGGACGCGGTCCCGGCCGGGAACACCTCGCGGG
The DNA here is from genome assembly GCF_044326415.1 of Actinomadura sp. 6N118. NCBI lineage: Bacteria > Bacillati > Actinomycetota > Actinomycetes > Streptosporangiales > Thermomonosporaceae > Actinomadura > Actinomadura sp. 6N118. The sequence continues at coordinate 97,713 of NZ_JBIRAZ010000031.1, forward strand.
TCGTCATCGCCGTAAAGCCCGGGATCTACCGCGGGACGGTGCGAATCCCGGCGAACAAGCCGCACGTCACGATCCAGGGCACCGGCAAACGCGTCGGGGACGTCGTGATCGTAGAACGGCTGTCGGCCGGGACAGCCAAGCCCGGCGGCGGCACCTACGGCACTGCAGGCAGCGCCACGGTGTCCGCAGAGGCCGACGACTTCCAGGTACGCAGCCTGACCATCTCCAACGACTTCGACGAGGCCGCTCACAAAAACCAGCCGGGCCATCAGGCGGTCGCCCTACGCACAGCAGGCGACAAGGTCATGCTGCAACGCGTCGTCATCACCGGGGACCAGGACACCCTGGAGTTGGAGAGCCCAGCCAAGAACAAGGCCGCGCGCGTCTACATCGACCAGTCCTACATCATCGGCAATGTCGACTTCGTCTTCGGCCGGGCGACCGCGGTCTTCAACCGCTCGGTGTTCACCCTGAAGAAGCGCTGGGACGGCACGTCGGGCGACTACATCACGGCCCCGTCCACCGCCGCCGGAGTCCGGGGCTTCCTGATCACCAACTCGGTCGTGAACGGCGATGTGGCGGCCCGCAGCTTCGCTCTGGGCCGCCCTTGGCACGCAGGCGGCGACGCCTCCCTCGACCCGCAGACCGTCGTCCGCAACACGGCGCTCAGCGACGCGATCAAACCCACGCCGTGGTCGGACATGGGTGGCTTCTCCTGGAAGGACGATCGGTTCGCCGAGTACCGCAACACCGGCCCCGGCGCCGGGGCGGCGAGCGGCAACCGGCCTCAGTTGACCGACGCCCAGGCCTCCGACCATGAGATCGCCGACTGGCTGGACGGATGGACCCCCTCCCCCTCGTAGCCGTCCAGCACGATCATCAATCGCAAAGGCCTCTGAGCTAACGACGCAGCTCAGAGGCCTTTCGGAGGCGGTGGTGGTGTGTTCGCTCGGGACATAGGAAACGCATGTCTCGAGACATAGGAAACTTGTTCCGTCCGTCGTCGAACGCTCGTGAACGCGGGTGAACGTACGCCGGATCATGACCTATTGAGACTGGCCCACAGCCGAGGCTGGACAGGCCGGGCTGGCCGCCGTTCGGAAGCGGAGTAGAACGAACTCGCAGGTGACCCGCACGACGAGCACCCACACGACGCCGATCACGGGCGCGGCGATCATGCCCATGACTCCCCACAACCAGCCGTTGCGGGGCGAGAACCCAGAGGGCCAGCAGGAAGCACCACACGGTCACGGCGATGACGAGCAGACACCCCCGGTAGATCCAGGTGACAACCATGGGCATGGCCAGCGTGTGGAAATGAGTGTCCAACACTGCGGCCACGAGACCTGGTTGATGTGACGTTGGATAGGCGGCGGGGGACAGAGGCATCAACACACTCCGGTACGTCGGTGGAGATGACCATACGACGCTGGTTCTGTCCGCCTCTGACAGGGGTTGTCAGTCTTGGACTGAATGGTGAGAGTGGTGCTGCACACAAGTGAAGAGGGGGTTGAAGTCTCTGTGACGCCAAGAGCAACTGCGCACAATTGGCGGGCTCTCGTTGACTCGTTGGGCCGAGGGTTCGTGACCGTGGCCGCCGTGGCGATCACGTTGGCTCTGACCGGCTGTGCTGATGATGGCAAGGCGGCGCCACCAAGTGCGGTCCCAACAACCTCACCTTCACTTACTCCCGAGAAGGCAGTCAGGGCGGCCTACACTGCGTTCTGGCCCAACACCCTGCGTGCGCTGACAGGACCCACTGAGGAGATCCAGCCAACGCTTGCCCGATACGCGACTGGCGGATACCTGGTCTTCCAGGTCAAGAGCACTAAGGAATCCAAGGAGCTGGGCCGAATCCCCTGGGGATCAGGCCCAGTGGTACGCATCGTCAAAGTTCAGATCACGGCTGGCAAGGCCACCGTGCGGGACTGCCAGGACGCCAGTCAGGCCGGGCTGGCCAACTCCTCCACCAAGCAGTTGATCCCCGGAACACGCGGCACCTCTAGGACCGGCTTCAAGGCCGATCTGGAGCGAGGGAGTGACGGCCAATGGCGGCTCAGCGGATTGAAGCGTGACACTGGCGCATGCTCGCTGCTCCGCGACTGAGTACGACGCGGATCACTGCTTAGCCTCCCGTGGCTGCGGTGGTGGGAAGTCGCGAGCGTCTGGCGGGAGATCCGCCTCCGGGCCGGACGTGGTGAGGTAGTGCACGCGCTTCTCAGTGCCCCGGATCAATTCGGCCGACGTGGCGGGCAAGATGCCGTGCTGCTTGAGGTAGCGGTCGAGAAGCGGCCGGACCGTTCCTAGCGCGTGCCGGAGAGCAAGCGTGGCGGCCATTGGGTGATCACCGCGTAGCCGGAGGGCCGCCTCTTGGTACACGAAGAGTCGTACCACCTCCGCGATCCGCTCGTGGATGCGTTCCCTCGCGCTTTCCTCAAACGCGTCCAGCACGAGCGGCAGAGCATCGATCGGTTTCCGCTTCGGCTCCAACGCATCGGTCACGTCGTGGACGGTCTCCCGCTCCGTCATAGCCGCATCCCCTCCTTGACCTTCTGCGCAGCCGTGGCGGGGTGATCGGCACGCGCGAACGACTCGCGGCCCTGGACGCCGAACCACCAATCGCCCTGGTCGTACCTGCATTCGATGATCAGAGACCAGGAATCCACCACGCGCACGACGCTCAGTACGGGGAAGCCGTCCCGCTCCACGATCACGACCGCTAGACGCTTCTCGGGCGTGAGCGCTTCCAGGAGCCCACGGAGGTAGTTCAAGCGTTCGGTGTGCACGCCTTCCAGGACCTGGAGTAGAGACGGGGGTGGCGGGAAACCCATGCGGCTATCACCTCGCGGGGTTGGCATGTCTGCGGGTCTGACTCTGGGTCGAGCGACACATTTCTGGAGACAGCGTCTCCGCACGGTGCGACGATGAAAGGGGCCAGGCGGGGGGCCAGGGAGGGGCCAGCGGACGCGAGGGAGGGGCCAGGGTGACCAGCGAGCGGCGCAGGCGGTTCGGGGAGTACCTTGCCCGGTTGCGTCTTGCCACCCGCAAGAGTCAGCGGCAGCTCTCGGAGGCCCTATGCCTGATCTCCGGTACGTCGTCCGTGACGCGCAATGAGGTCAGTCGGTGGGAGCGCGGGGGACGTGTGCCGGACGACTGGCTTCCGGTGTTGGCCGTGGCGCTGGGTGTCTCGCTGGAGGAGTTGGAGCGGGCCGCCGCGTATGCACGCGGGGAGACTCTCCCGGACGGCGTCCTGAGCCCCGTGGAGACGCTCGGCTATCTCCTGCCGGATCACGGGGAGAGCTTGGGTCCGCTCGTCAGCGAGCAGGGCCGAAGGGTAGGCCGGTCCGCTGCTGAGGGGCTCGCGTCACGGGCGCATGGGTTGCGTCTGGCAGATGACGTGGTCGCCAGCGGGGACCTTCTCGGCCCTGCGTTCCGCGAGTTGCGGGGAGCGGTCCGCCTGTACCGCGAGACGTCGCACTCTGAGGACACGGGCCGGACCCTGCTGACGGGCATCGGTGAACTCGCGCAGATCGCGGGATGGATCGCCAGCGACGCCGGACAGCACGCGGAAGCCGAACGGGCGTACCGACTGGGAGTGTCCGCCGCGCGGGAAGCGGGAGACCTCTCGCTTGTGGGGAACCTCGCGGGCAGCCTCGCCTATCAGCACTCCAACACCGGCCGCGAAGACGAGGGTGTGAGTCTCGCGCGGGCCGCGCGGGAGGAGGCAGGGGACGAGGCTCCGGGGACGGCGCGTGCGCTCTACTCCGATCGTGTCGCGTGGGCTCACACCATGGCGGGCGACGCTCAGAACGCCATGCGCGCACTCGGGGAGGCCCACGAGGCGCTGACGGACGCGGAGGACAGCACGGGTCCGATCTGGGCCTACTGGGTGTCGCTGGAGGAACTTCAGATCATGGACGCCCGCGTGTACACGGAGCTACACAGGCCGCTCCGCGCCGTCCCGCTGTTGCAAGAGGTGCTCGACCGGTACGACTCCGCGCGGACCCGTGAGCTTGCGCTGTACCTGTCGTGGCTCGTGATCGCACTGGCGGATGCGAACGAGCCGGAGGAGGCTGCAAGCGCTGCGCGCCGCATGCTCGACCTCACGTCGGACTTCCCCAGCGCCCGGACGGCCGAACGGTCCCGCGTCGTGCTCACGAAGCTGGAGGACTTCCGGGACGTGCCGGAGGTACGGGCAGTCCTGGACGAGCACGCCGCATGACTCAACGGACTTAGCCCCGATCATCGCGCGATGGTCGGGGCTTTGTGCTGGTTCGGCGACGCCTAGGTTGCGCGCGGCGGGGCAGGTAGGGCCACCAACTCACGTGCGGGAGGCCCCACGCCGGCACCAATGGCCCACCGGTCAGAGGCTGGTGTCCTTCTCGGCTGGCCCAACGCGCACGTCCGATCGAGGGTCGATGGCGGCGCGTACACGCGGAGCCGCCGTTGAACCCGAGGCAACAGAGGCACCCTGGCTGAACGGCCCTCCCTCCTTGACATCGACCCCCCATGTCCTTCCGTCCACCTCGACCGTCTTCGGGAGTACTCTGTCGGTCGGAATCAGCGCCTCAGGCTGCTTGTTCGTCACCAGAACAACGACCACCGGCTCATCTGTCCGCGTCCCGGCCCGGCGCCTGAACCCAAGCCCGACGCCGTTGATGTTGGGGTCCCGCGTCATGTATCGATCGATTACCTGCTGGCTGGCACGCTTCAACGCCGCCACGGTCTCCGGAGTCATTTCACTCATGGCGGTGACCTCCAGACTCAGGCCGGGAGCGGCATCAGATGGTCGCTCACACGTGGACCTATCGTTGGTGTATCTCTCGAAGCCTGCCGTCTCAAGCCACTCAACCTTCACCACCTACCACGAGTGGAAAGATCTACTCGTGACGGCCGGATTCCGCGAGGCCCGCCTCCATGACACGGCCGCGACAGTTCGCTTGGTTCACGGATGGGGTGGGGGTCTGCTGCGGATCTCCGTCCGTACATGATCGCGTTCGTCCAAACCCCCAGCTACCCGCCCCGCTACTGCGAGGCGACGGTGGCCGATGAACACTCCTGAACGGGCCCGAACCCGGCCCTATCGAGACTAGAAGTGAGACTGGGGCGGGAACTTTCCAACCTGGCCGAGGCCGTCACGGCGGGACAGATCGGCCCCGCCGGCCCATTCCTCACCCGTCTCCTGGGGCAGCCCGGGCCAAGACCGCTACGGCATCACCGTGACGCCGCAGGGCCAAACGATCTGGCTTGATTCACCCGACCAACCTCTGAAGGCGAAACGGGGTACGGGGGATCGTTGCGTATGTCGAGATTCGGCCCGGTGGCTCTGACCTGGGGGGAAGTGGATGTGGGGGTGCGGTTAAAAGCCGGTGACCGACACCGACCCTGCGAAAGGTCCGCGATGACGAGGACGAAACCACGGTGACCGCCGAGGTGCATCAGTACAGCGACAGGGCGATCATCGAGAGAGCCCGCCAGGATCCAGAGGCGTTCGCCGCCCTGTACGACCGGCACGCCCCGGCGATCCACCGCTACCTCGCCCGGCGGCTCGGCCGTGATCTGGCCGACGATCTTACGGCCGAAACGTTCCTGCAGGCGTTCAGGCAGCGTGACCGCTACGACCCCGAACGTCTGAACGCCCTGCCCTGGCTGTACGGGATCGCCACCAACCTGATCGGCCTGCATCGACGCCGCGAGGTGCGGTTCTGGCGGGCCGTGGCCCGCACGGGAGCCGACCCTGCCGCGACCTCGGCCGACGAGGGAGTGGCGGACCGGGTGGCCGCCCAGGGAATCCGGCCGGACCTGGCGGACGCGCTGCGCCGCCTGGACCGCGGGCAGCGGGACGTCCTGCTGCTGACCGCGTCCCGCGACCTGTCCCCGGCCGAGATCGGCGAGGCCCTCGGCATCGCCACCGGCACCGTCCATTCCCGGCTCAGCCGCGCCCGCGCCAAGATGCGCAAGGCGCTCGGCGGAATCGACCCCCTTGCCATGGGAGAGGAACAGCTCAATGGGTGAACTCCACCGCGTGTACGACCAAGTGCCCCCGCCCAGCCCCGAGGTCCTGGCCGAGGGCCGGGCGCGGCTGATCACCCTCGCCCGCGACGGCGGGCGCCGCAGCCGGCGTCCCCAGCGGTACCGCGGCCTGCTGGCGGTCGGCCTGGCCGGTACGGTGGCGGCCGCCGGTGCGGTGGTGGTCGCGGCGCAGGGATCCGACGACGGTCCCCGCGAGATCCGGACGGTCAGTGCCCACGAGGTGCTCACCCGGGCCGCCGCCGTCGCCCGCCTGGAGCCCGAGCTTCGCCCACGCCCGGACCAGTACCTCTACATCCGCTCCGTCGTCGCGTGGGGCCCGGGCAAGGTCGCCCCGGACAAGCCCAAGGGACAGCAGACGCGGGAGCGTTGGGTGTCGGTCGACGGCTCCAAGCCGGGCCTTCGGCGCGCCCCCTGCCCCCGTCAGCGCGCCAAGGTCTGCGATACCCCGATCCCCATCGAGGACAAGAGCGCGCCGGTTCCTCGTCCGGGCAGTCATCTGTGGCTGGTGCGTGAGATGCCCGGGCTGCTCAAGCACTGGAAGCCGCAGCTCACCGCCCCCGCCCCCACCGGCACCCCCGCACCCGGCAGGCCGCTCGGAAGCTGGAACTGGTACGCGGCGGGCGACCTCATCGGGGACTACCTGCCCCCCCGACTGCGCGCCCAGATCTTCGAGTTCCTCGCCGACGTCCCACGCGTCAAGGTGGACCAGCACGCCACCGACGCCCTCGGCCGTCCCGGTATCGGCCTGTCCCAGGACTCCGACGGCGGCCGCCTGGAGCTGGTCTTCGACCGCTCCACCTACCGGTTCCTGGGCAGCCGCTACCTCGACCTGACGCCCCGTCCCGTCGGCGGCGACCCGACCGACGAGCCCGAGAGCGGCGCCGGCGAGGTGAAGACCACCGTTCTCCAGGTCAAGGCCGTCGACCGCCTCCCCACCCGACGCTGATCGGACACGACAGGCCCGGTATCACCCCCGATGCCGGGCCTGCCGACGTTCTGCAAGACCACCTGCCACTGCCTACCGACCAACGGCGCGGACACACCGAAGGCGGTGCAGTACACCTCCGCTCCAAGCATGCCGGGCAGGACTTCTCAAGTCTCGCGGGCCGGTCCCTTCATGCGATCCGCGCCGCGCCGAGCAAGCTGGGCGGGCGAGGCGGAGATGGGGCGGGCGGCGCGGGAGGTAGGGGCATGGACTCTCTTCCCCGAGGGTGCGTGTGTGAATGCTGCGAGGCGCCCGTACCGCCCTCAGCCGGGCGGTGGGCGCCGAGCAGTTGATCAAGCCTAGAAGTGGATCGGACATGGAAGTGCCCCCAGTGCGGGGAATTACTGGGGGCACCCGTCCGCGCGGAGGCGTCCACCCCACACCTGCAACGCGCGGACTGACCTACGGAAGCGTGGAGTACGGAGGGCCGCCCGTGGCTTCCTCTGGGCCCGCAAGCGCGAGCTCGTACACGCGTTCCTCCGCCGCTTGCTGTACCGCGTCGGCCGACGATTGCAGGTACCCGAGTTGCCACATGTGCTGACGGAACACGGGACGGGTGGCGGCAAGTGCGGTCGTCATCGCGACGTGGGTATCCACCTGAGGACCCCCCGCAAGCTTGTGCTCGACTTCGGCCCGCGTGGCGTCGGCTACCAGCTCCAGCGACGCTTTCCGCCAACCCTTGTCGGTGCCCGCTTCGACGAACGCGGAGAGGACCGTGGGGACACACGCGTAGGCGGTCGTGGTCTGCTCGTCGTCAGTGGGCACTGAAGAACTCCTCACAGACGTCATCCGCCGCCGTGTGAGGGCAAACGGCCTCGACAACCAACTCCCCGCCTGTCGCGTACCACCAGCAACCGTTGCAGTAGGCAACCTCAACGATCATCGACCAGTTGTCTTCGATGCGAACGACGCTGAGGACCGGGAAACCGTTCCGTTCCACGATCACGGCGGCTAGCCGCTTCTCAAGCGAAAGCTCGTATTGCAGATACCGGAGGTACCGCATCCGGTCGGCGTGGTCGGCTTCCATCCTGGCGAACCATTCGCGGTACGCGCTCATGACCGGTATCACCTCTCGGGGGCGGCATGTCTACGGGGCTTACTCTGTGTCGAGAGACACCTTTCTAAGGACAGCGTTCCTGCACGGTGCGACGATGGAAGGGGCCAAGCGGGGGGCCAGAGAGGGGCCAGCGGACGCAAGGGAGAGGCCAGGGTGACCAGCGAACGGCGCAAGCGATTCGGCGAGTACCTCGCCCGGTTGCGCCTCGCCACCCACAAGAGCCAACGGCAACTAGCGGAGACGCTGTGCCAGATGACGGGTACGGCATCTGTGACGCGCAATGAGATCAGCCGGTACGAGCGCGGGGGGCGCGTGCCGGACGATTGGCTTCCGGCGTTGTCCGTCGCGCTGGGGGTCTCGCTGGAGGAGTTGGAGCGGGCCGCCGCGTATGCGCGTGGGGAGACCCTCCCGGACGGCGCGCTGAGCTCCGTGGAGACGCTCGGCTATCTCCTGCCCGATCACGAGGAAAGCTTGGGGCCGCTCGTCAGCGAGCGGGGCCGTAGGGTCGGTCTGTCCGCTGCTGAGGGGCTCGCGTCACGGGCGCATGGGTTGCGTCTAGCGGACGACGTGGTAGCCAGCGGGGATCTTCTAGGCCCTGCGTTCCGCGAGTTGCGGGGAGCGGTTCGCCTGTACCGGGAGACGTCCCATTCGGAAGAGACCGGGCGTTCCCTGCTGACGGGCATCGGTGAACTCGCGCAGATCGCGGGATGGATCGCCAGCGACGCCGGACAGCACGCGGAAGCCGAACGGGCTTACCTGCTGGGAGTGTCCGCTGCGCGGGAAGCGGGAGACCTCTCGCTTGTGGGGAACCTCGCGGGCAGCCTCGCCTATCAGCACTCCAACACCGGCCGCGAAGACGAGGGTGTGAGCCTCGCGCGGGCCGCGCGAGACGAGGCCGGCACCGACGCACCCGGGAAGGCGCGAGCGCTCTACGCCGATCGTCTGGCGTGGGCTCACACCATGGCGGGAGACGCTCAGAGCGCCATGCGTGAGCTTGGGGAGGCTCACGAAGCACTCACGGACGGCGAGGGCCCGGTCTGGGCTTACTGGGTGTCGCCGGAGGAACTTCAGATCATGGACGCTCGGGTGTACACCGAGTTGCATAAGCCCATTCGCGCGGTCCCGCTGCTGCAAGAGGTGCTCGACCGGTACGACTCCGCGCGGACGCGTGAGCTTGCGTTGTACCTGTCGTGGCTCGTGGTTGCGCTGGCGGACGCGAACGAGCCGGAGGAGGCCGCGAGGGCCGCGCGTAGGATGCTCGACCTCACGGCGGACTTCCCCAGCGCCCGGACGGCCGAACGGTCCCGCGTCGTGCTCGCGAAGCTGGAGGACTTCCGGGACGTGCCGGAGGTGCGGGCAGTCCTGGACCAGCACGCGGCTTGACCCAAACGGACCTAGCCCCGATCACCGCGTGTGGTCGGGGCTTGTGCTGTGGGGAGTGTGCCCGAACGTGGCACACCCAGCTAGTGCGGTGACCACATATGTTCACCGGGTCTGGTGACATGCCGACCGGTGATCCGCCCCGCTCGGTCAACCCACTTGATCGTCTCGAAACGTCGGCGTGTGGCATGGCCGATGCCATACTCGCGCGCATGCAAGAGCACACAGACCTTGAGCGGTTGCGTGCTGCGTTCGCCGAACTGAGCGAACGGGGTTTCGGGGCCGATTTCGACCTCACCTGGCGCGCCTTCACCAAGCAGGACGCCGCCGCTGAGACGCCGCGCGGCCCGAAGGGCTTCCTCTACAGCTATGCACAGGCTTACGCCGATGCGTTCTTCGCCGAGGAAGGGTGGGGGGTGGCCGAGCAGCCAATGCCCGACTGGGTCAAGGACGAGATCGAGGCGATGAAGCCGCAACTGCTGGCAGCCGCCGGAATCGACCCCGACCACCATGCGGAGACCGTCGCCGGGGTGGAACGCGGTGACTATGACGCCGAGGACCTGCACGACGAGTACCGCGCCCTGTTGGACCAGTGGGAGAAGATCGACGACAACCACGCCCGCGCCTCTGCGGCCTTGCGGCAGGAACGCACCCATCGCTGGCACAGCCTCCTGCGTCCGCTGGCGATCGGGTGGCACAGCCCCGACCACTTCGACGAGATCATCGAAGTGCTGAGATCTCATGGACTGGACGTGACGCCACCTCCGAGCGAGAGGACGGTGATCTTCATCAATCCGCCCCGGAAAGCCAGTGGGTGACATACGTTCACCGGCTCCGGGAGTGTCGACGGAGGCAGACGACCCGGTGAAGGTTTGTGGACACCGCACTAGTGCCGTGGCAGCGAACGTTTGCCCGGTTCGGGGTTTGCGTCGCCCGCTTAGCATCATGTGGTGATCAATATGATGGTGAGGCGGGAATTGACCGGTGAGGTCGTGGCGAGGGCGGGGTGCGGGCTGCCGTGGGGAATCACCCTCGGCGACCTGGACCGAGCAGCGTTCCCCTTGCTCGGCGCGCTCGATCCGTATGGTGATGCGGTCTTCAATCACCGGCAGATCCCGGCGCTGCTTGGGGAGCTGGATCGGCTCCCCGCCGAGCGCGGCGGTGCGTGGGTCGTTGAAGTCCGGGCTCTGTGCGAAGTGGCCCGCAGGACGCACCACTATCTGCTGTTCATCGGTGACTGATCCCGCGTTCGCAGCTACGGCACTAGTCACTACGGCGATAGGTGATCGATCTCGCGTGCTGCCTCGTGTGGCTGGACTAGTGAGGTGTCCAGAACAATGTCTGCGTCTTGTAGGGGGTCGGTCTCGTCCCATGCCTTCAGGCGGGCTTCCGTGTCGCCGGTGCCACGGGCCGAGATGCGTTTCTCGGCGACGCTGCGCGGACACCACAGATAGACCGTCAGCCATCGGACCTCTGGCAGTGCGCTCGTTACCCGGTGAACAGCCTCTACCTGGCCGAGGTGCAGGACGGGTACGCCGTGGGCTAGATGCTCAGCCAAGCCCGGACGGTCAACTACGTAGGTGTAGCCGTAGCGCTGGTTCTCCCACACGATCTGATCGGCTTGCCGAAGCTTCTCTACCTAGGCTGCACTCGCGATCCGGTACCCGCCCGTTCGGCCAGTGCCTACCTTGATCCTTCGGAAGAGGGTGTACCTCGGGCTCAGGGCGTGCAGGGCCTCTGTGACAGTGTCCTTTCCCGAGGCCGGCGGACCGTAGAGGATGACTCCGGCTTGCGTCATGTCTCCGCCTGGCCGCTGAAGACCGCCTTGAGTAGATCCCGCGCCTGATCCTGCAAGGGGCTGCTGGATGCGCTGTTGTCGATCAGGACGTACGGCGCTGTAGGTCGAAAGTTGAGATCCACGGCTGCCAGGTAGCCGTCCCAGTCAGCGACTTTGGCCGCATCGCGGGCTGCGCCACGATGGCGGACGTAGGTGCGCATCGTCTCGGCGTCGCAGTACACCCACACCAGCGTGGTAATCGCGTTGATCGAGGTGAAGTAGGCCTGTGTCCGGTTCACCCACGCACCATCGTTGAACTCCCGGATGAACGGTGCGGTGACGATCGTGCTGGTCCCACACTCCACGTTCTCGTTCGCCGCTGCGACGAGCGCCTCATACTCACGCGGCCGAATCTGGTTGACGTAGGTCTCCGACTCTCTGTCGTGGGGTGACTTCCCGAGCAGTTCTAGGGCGGCCTCGACCACGGGACGCGTGAGCGTGTCCTTGTCGAGCATTGGCCATCCTGTTTCGCGGGCGAGGATGCGCCCCAGCTCGGTCTTGCCGCTGCCCGCATACCCCCCGATCAAGATCACGTGCGGTCTCTCCAGCCGGACCCGGTTGGTCTGAGCCTGGTCGGGCGCGTGAACCACGCGCTTGGACCGCGACTTGCTGACCACAAGACCCTCTTGGGCGAGCAGCTTCATCGCCTCGCTGATCGTGAAGACGCTGACACCCCACTGATCAGCGAGTTCACGTGTCGAGGGAAGTGTGTCGCCGTCGCGCAGAACCCCGGCCTCGATTCTGGCCTCCTGGCCGCTGCCCAGTCCAACTAATTAAGAGGGAACAGCCACCATGGGGCGCAACGCCAACGGGCGATCCAGCATCTACCAGGGCAAGGATGGTTACTGGCACGGCCGCGTGACGGTCGGCACCAAGGACGACGGCAAGCCCGACCGCCGTCACGTCATGGCCAAGACCAAGGCCGAGGTCACCGCGAAGGTCAAGAAGCTGGAGGAACTCCGGGACAAGGGGAGGATGCCCAAGGCCGGGCAGCGCTGGACCGTCGAGAAGTGGCTCCGGCACTGGATCGACAACATCGCGATCCCGCCGAGGATCTCGGAGAACGCCCACTCTGGGTACCGCGTGGACGTCGAGAAGCACCTCATCCCCGGCATCGGCGCTCACCGCCTGGACAAGCTCACGCCCGAACACTGCGAGGCGCTGTACGCCAAGATGCAGGAGGTGAGGGGGCTCTCGGCGGGTACGGCACACCACGTACACCGCACCCTTCGCAACGCCCTCAACGTCGCCGTCAGGCGTGGCCACCTTGGCGCCAACCCCGTTCTCCTTGCCACCGCACCGAGGTTGGATGAGGAGGAGTTCGAGCCGTACGAGATCGGCGAGATCAAGAAGCTACTCAAGGTCGCTGGGGAGCAGCCACGCAACGGTGTTCGCTGGGTCTTCGCGCTTGCCCTCGGGCTCCGCCAGGGCGAAGCCCTCGGCCTCAAGTGGGAAGACGTTGACCTCACCACCAGCATGATCCGTATCCGGCGTGGCCGCCTACGCCCCAATACCTCCATGGCTGTGAGGCCGAGTCCTGCGGTCGCCGTAAGGCGGGTTACTGCCCACAGCGCCGACAGGTTCGGGCGGAGACCGGACGGACCAAGTCAAAGGCTGGACGCCGCATGATCGGACTCCCCGCGCCGCTCCTGGAACTCCTCAAACGACACAAGGCCCAGCAGGAAGCCGAGCGTGATCAAGCACGCCAACTCTGGACGGACAAGGGGTACGTCTTCACCAAGCCGGACGGGGAGCCACTCAACCCCTTCACCGACTACCACGAGTGGAAAGATCTACTCGTGACGGCCGGACTCCGTGAGGCCCGTCTACACGATGCTCGCCACACGGCCGCGACGGTCCTTTTGATCCTCGGCGTCCCAACGCCTACGGCGATGGCCATCATGGGATGGTCGAGTGCCTCCATGGCCAAGCGGTACCAGCACATGAGCGACGTCATCCGGAGCGATGTCGCCGAGCGTGTTGCGGGTCTCCTCTGGGAGCCCGCCGAGGACCAGGACGACGACCCCGAGGGCAGCCAGGGCGCGGCCTAAGAACGGCAACTGAGACTAGAACTGAGACTAAAAGCGCTGAGGGCGAGACCAATTGGTCTCGCCCTCACAGCGTTTGGCCAGGTAAATGGCCGTTTGGGTGGCGGTGGTGGTGGTGTGTTCGCTCAGGACATAGGAATGGGGTGTCTCAAGACATCGGAATGAGCGGGCCGTCAGTCTCTGGCGATGTCGATGAGGCGTTTGGTGATCACTGCTGTGGTGGTGGAGGGCCGTTCCCAGG
>NZ_JBIRAZ010000032.1:0-94587 GCF_044326415.1 Actinomadura sp. 6N118
CCTCCGGTCAGGACGATGCGCTGCTGGACATCTACCGCAAGCTGCGTCCGGGTGAGCCGCCGACCAAGGAGTCGGCGCAGACGCTGCTGGAGAATCTGTATTTCAATCCCAAGCGGTATGACGTGGCGAAGGTCGGCCGCTACAAGATCAACAAGAAGCTCGGGCTTGACCTGGACATGAACCAGGGCACCCTCACCGAAGACGACATCGTCACCACGATCGAATATCTGGTCCGCCTCCACGCGGGCGAGCAGGAGGGGACGCTGGGCGTTGCCTCCGTGCCGATCGAGGTGGACGACATCGATCACTTCGGCAACCGTCGTCTGCGGACGGTGGGTGAGCTGATCCAGAATCAGGTGCGTCTGGGTCTGGCCAGGATGGAGCGGGTCGTCCGTGAGCGGATGACCACGCAGGACGTTGAGGCGATCACGCCGCAGACCCTGATCAACATCCGGCCGGTCGTGGCCTCCATCAGAGAGTTCTTCGGCACCAGCCAGCTGTCGCAATTCATGCAGCAGAGCAACCCGCTGGACGGCTTGACGCACAAGCGTCGTCTGTCGGCGTTGGGTCCGGGTGGTCTGTCGCGTGAGCGGGCGGGCATGGAGGTGCGTGACGTTCACCCCTCGCACTACGGCCGCATGTGTCCCATCGAGACACCCGAAGGCCCCAACATCGGCCTGATCGGGTCGTTGGCGGCGTTCGGGCGGGTCAATCCGTTCGGGTTCGTGGAGACTCCGTACCGCAAGGTCGAGAACGGTGTGGTCAGCGAGCAGATCGACTACCTGACCGCGGATGAGGAAGACCGCTTCGTCGTCGCCCAGGCCAACTCCCTCATGGATGAGCAGGGAGCGTTCGTCGAGCGGAAGGTCCTGGTCCGCAAGAAGGGCGGCGAGGTCGATCTCGTTCCCCCAGCGGAGGTCCACTACATGGACGTCTCCGCGCGGCAGATGACCTCGGTCGCCACGGCGATGATTCCGTTCTTGGAGCATGACGACGCCAACCGTGCGTTGATGGGCTCCAACATGCAGCGCCAGGCGGTCCCGCTGCTGCGCAGCGAGGCGCCGCTGGTGGGCACCGGCATGGAATACCGCGCCGCCGTCGACGCCGGAGACGTGATCACCACCGAGAAGGCCGGCGTGGTCGAGGAGGTCTCCGCCGACTACATCTCGGTCATGAACGACGACGGCACGCGGATGACGTACCGCGTGACGAAGTTCAAGCGGTCCAACCAGGGCACCTCGTACAACCAGAAGCCCATCGTCGCTGAAGGCGACCGAGTCGAGGCCAACCAGGTCATCGCCGACGGTCCCTGCACCGACCAGGGCGAGATGGCGCTCGGCAAGAACCTCCTTGTGGCGTTCATGCCGTGGGAGGGTCACAACTACGAAGACGCGATCATCCTGTCGCAGCGTCTGGTGCAGGACGACGTCCTGTCCTCGATTCACATCGAGGAGCACGAGGTCGACGCGCGCGACACCAAGCTGGGGCCCGAGGAGATCACCCGGGACATCCCGAATGTCTCCGAAGAGGTCCTGGCCGACCTGGACGAGCGCGGCATCATCCGCATCGGCGCCGACGTGGCGCCCGGTGACATCCTGGTCGGCAAGGTCACCCCGAAGGGGGAGACCGAGCTGACCCCCGAAGAGCGGCTGCTGCGCGCGATCTTCGGTGAGAAGGCGCGCGAGGTGCGCGACACCTCGCTGAAGGTGCCGCACGGCCAGCAGGGCAAGATCATCGGTGTCCGGGTGTTCTCCCGCGACGAGGGTGATGAGCTGCCGCCCGGTGTCAACGAGCTGGTCCGCGTCTACGTGGCCCAGAAGCGCAAGATCACCGACGGCGACAAGCTCGCGGGCCGGCACGGCAACAAGGGCGTCATCTCCAAGGTGCTGCCGGTCGAGGACATGCCCTTCCTCGAAGACGGCACCGCCGTCGACATCGTCCTCAACCCCCTGGGTGTGCCCGGCCGCATGAACGTCGGCCAGGTACTCGAAACCCACCTCGGCTGGATCGCCGCCCAAGGCTGGGACATCAGCGGGGTGGAGGAGGAGTGGGCCGACCAACTGCGCGCGAACGGCTTCGACCACGTCGAGCCGCGCACCAACATGGCCACGCCGGTCTTCGACGGTGCCAGCGAAGAGGAGATCACCGGCCTGCTGGAGAGCACCCTGGTCAACCGCGAAGGCGACCGGATGGTGATGCCCAGCGGCAAGGCGCGGCTGTTCGACGGCCGTACCGGCGAGCCCTTCCCCCACCCGATCTCGGTCGGCTACATCTACATCCTCAAGCTCCACCACCTGGTCGACGACAAGATCCACGCTCGTTCGACCGGTCCGTACTCCATGATCACCCAGCAGCCGCTCGGCGGTAAGGCCCAGTTCGGCGGCCAGCGCTTCGGTGAGATGGAAGTGTGGGCCCTGGAGGCCTACGGCGCCGCCTACGCGCTGCAGGAGCTGCTGACGATCAAGTCCGACGACGTGCTCGGCCGCGTGAAGGTCTACGAGGCCATCGTCAAGGGCGAGAACATCCCCGAGCCCGGCATTCCCGAGTCCTTCAAGGTCCTCATCAAGGAAATGCAGTCGCTCTGCCTCAACGTCGAGGTTCTGTCGAGCGACGGCATGTCCATCGAGATGCGAGACACCGACGAGGACGTCTTCCGCGCTGCGGAAGAGCTCGGCATCGACCTCGCCCGTCGCCCCAACGAAGGGGCGATGAACATCGACGACATCTGATGCACATCGATGACATCTGAGGAACGTCGATGACATCTGAGGAATGACACACCGGCCCGAGAACCGTCCGCTGAGACAAGCGGCAGGCTCTCGGGCCGGCGTCACTTGCGATCACCTGGCTGTTTGATCGCCCTACGCAACTCCTGACGGCTCTCGCCCAGTTCACTACCGATCGAACGCGGGTCTTCGTTCTCCAGCATCTCCTCGAACGAGGGATACTCCGTCACCCGCGTGACCTTGGTCATGAGCCGCCTGTCGCCGGAGACGAACGCCAGGTCCTGCCCAGCGTGGATCTTCCTCATGTTCGAGCAACCGACACGCACCTCAACCGTCTTGACGCCCTCCTCGATCAGATCCAGGTACGGACGCCAGATGTTCAGGCTCGGACGTGCTGGTCTCGCTCATCGTCATCACCTCGCTTGCGTGGCGTGTCGGTAGGTCTCCTGCGTCGCCTTGATCTACCACCACCGACGTTGAACTGGCAGGTCAACGCTCCGCACGGACGCGCAACTCCAACAGCAGGGACGCTAGATCGTCCAATGGCACGTTCGGGCTGATCAGGACACCCATGGTCGACGCGTCGGCCCACGCACAGATCCCGGTCTTGTTCTGTTTGGTCAAGTTGCCGCAGCGGATGACGCCCCCCCAGGTGACCTGGAGGATGGTCCTGGGCGTCGGAGACGCCGTTGGCATGGAGGAAACCGTCGACCGTCGTCGAGGGCGTCAAGGCGGGCGCGAGCGCGGGGATGGGCCCCTCGCATACGCCTGCCCTTGCCGAGTCCCGGGCCACCCTCTAGCCTCCTACTTACTATAGATAGACTTCAGTAAGGGGCGGGGTCCATGCACCATCGCGAATTCTGCAACGACATCGACCCCGTCTGGCGCATCCCCGCGCTGCTGGGCACGCTGAAGCCAGACGCGACCGCCCTGCTCGACACCGCCAACGAACGCGCCTGGCAGGCCGTTGATCCGGTGCTCCTCGAACAGGTCCGGTTCCGGGTCGCTTCTCTCATCGGCAACCACGCGGGACTGGCGCGGCGCTCACGGACCGCCCGCGAGCGAGGCCTGACGGAAGCGAAGATCGCAATACTGGACGACCACGCCGACCACGACGCGTTCTCCGAACAGGAGAAGGACTGCCTGACCTTCACCGAGCAGTTCGTGATCGACGTCAGCGGCACGACGCGGGCCCATGCCGCCGCGCTTGGGCGGCACTTCACCGACGACCAGGTCCGCGGCTTCGTCGTCGCGCTCTACGTCACCGAATGCACCCAGCGGCTGGAGATGGCGTCGCCGGCGCTCCTGTCCACCCGGCCCCACGAGAGCCACCTTGTGCCGGTCGCGACCAGAACGACCCGCCCCCATGAGGGCCCTGCGGATCCTCTCGAGAAACTTCACCAAACCCTCAGGCGCTACCAGGACACGGTGGTACGAGGGACGGCCCTGGATCCGGTGACCACCGAGCTGGTGCGGCTTCGCTGCGCCCGCACACATGACTGCCGCATCTGCAAGACGCTGCGTCTCGCCGATGCCCAGGCCGCCGGTGCCGACGACGTCATGACCTCGAAGGTGGATTTTTACGAAAACAGCGACCTCGACGAACGCACCAAGACCGCGCTTCGCATCACCGACGCGTTCATCACCCGCCCCGACACGCTCACCGAGCGCGTCGTCGACCAGGCACAAGCGGCATTCTCACGGGAAGAACTGGCAGAACTCCTCCTTGACATCACCAAGTGGAGCACCCAGAAGATCCACGTGTCGCTCGGTACCGACTCGGCCGACGCACTGCCCAAGAACGAGCAGGGCCTGAGCTTCTTCAGCTTCGGCGAGGACGGACGTCCGGCCGGCTTCTCGGCGACGCGGGCGGAGCGTAGCCAGACGCACAGGGCGTAGTTGTCACCCAGTCCCGGTAGCCATTGCTCCAGGCTGGTGCGGACCAGGTCCTGCTTTGACGGCTGACCATTTCCGGTAGGTGACCACATCCGGTCAGGCCGGGTTGGCGTCGACCAGTCCAGCGAGGTCAGTGGGGCGCCGGGCCCAAGGGTGAGAGCCGTGACGAATTGGATCTTGACACCACCTCACGGGGAGGTGCCTTATGTAGTGGATCATGAACGCGCCGGGCCTGCCAGGCCCGGTGAGAAGCCGGGGAGCCGCCCGGCATTCGGCGTTCTGTTGATCGAGTCCCATTCGCGAATCTCACAAGGAGACTCAACTTTGCGCTCTTCGAGCCGGGCCCTGTTCGCCGCAGCGGTCGCCGCAGTGTTGGTCGTGCTCACCCCGACCGCCGCGTTCGCCGCCTATTACGGCAGAGAGACGGACTATGCGGCCAACTGGGCTCCCGCAGACGTCGACCAGCACTGGACCTGCAAGGGAATGACCGGAGTCCTTGTCTGCTTCACGGGATTCGGCGACTACATCAAGGTCTACGACGATAAGAGCGATGGCTACGCCGCAGCCGCCGATTGGGACGACGTGGACTCGAGCAGGTCGGGCAGCTGCGTCAGCAAGCTGGGTTCGGGGTCGAGGGGGACGTGCAGCAAGAACTTCACCGAAGGCCACACCATTCGCCTCCGAGCCGCACGCTACAACAGCGGTAACCCGGTGGACCACTCGGCCTGGATCGACATCAACGTCAGCTGAGCTCGATCTTTCGCCCGACGTCAGGCCCGTTCCCCAAGTGGGAGCGGGCCTGAGTTCGTCGGTGGGTCTTCTCGAGGCCGTCACGCACGGAACGACGACACCCCAGTGGGAGGGCGACGTCGTCGACGGGCATCGAATTGTGTGGCTGCCTACCAGGGGCATGCGCCAGCCACTCGCGGCTCCACTGGGGGCTGAAGCTGTACCTGGCATACCTGTCCGCCGCACGCCAACTCGGCATCACGACCCCGGCGCCGCGCGGAAGGTTGCGCCAGCTGCTGGCCGCGATCACGGACCGAACATGACCCTCGCGGCTGGCCCAGCGTCTAGAGCCTCACGGACTCCGACGCTGCGCACGCCACCGGCGTGACTGACGGCGTCAGGCCTCAGTCCAGGTCCGGGACTCGTGCCAGCTTGTCTGGGTTGCGCACCACGTCGATCGCGATGATCCGCCCGGCGTCCATGGTGAACGCGGCGACCGTCAGGACGCCGTCGTCTTGCCGGACCACCAGCCCCGGGGCGCCGTTGACATCGACGAGACGCGCGTTCATTGGGCCCCGGCCATAGCTGAGCAGTGCGGCGGCCACCCTTCTGGCCCCCCGCACGATGCGGGGCAGCGTGGCGATCTTGCCGCCGCCGTCGGCGCGCAGCACGACGTCCGGGTCGAGCAGCGCGACGAGTCCCGGCAGATCGCCGCCCTCGCAGGCAGCCGTGAACGCGTCGACCAGTTCCCGCTGTTCGGCTGCCGTGGCCGGGGTTCGCGGCCGCCCGCCCTCGACCTGCCGGCGCGCCCGCGAGGCGAGCTGGCGCACCGCCGCCGGTGAGCGGCCGACGGCCTCGGCGATCTCAGGGAAGGGGATGCCGAAGACGTCGTGCAGCACGAACGCGGTGCGTTCGGCGGGGGAGAGCTGCTCCAGGACGACGAGCAACGCCATGCTCACCGACTCGTCCAGCGTGACCCGGTCGGCCGGGTCGTGGGAGCGGGCCTCGACCAGCGGCTCCGGCAGCCATGTTCCGACATAGCGCTCCCGGCGTGCGCGCGCGCTGCCCAGCGCGTCGAGCGCCAGCCTGCTGACAGTGGTCGTCAGCCAGGCGGTGAGGTCACGGACCGCGCCCGGATCATCGAGCCCCCGGAGCCGCAGCCACGCCTCCTGCACGCAGTCTTCAGCCTCGACCAGCGAGCCCGTCGTCATGTACGCCACTCGCAGCAGCCGCGGCCGGTTGATCTCGAAGGACCGCGCCAGCAGCTCCTCGGCGTCCCGCTCTGTTCTTGCCATGCCCTATTGACGATACAGCCGGTCCCGGTGTGACACGGCTCCCGTCGGCGGATGTCCGAGTCACACCTCGGAGGGCTACGTCGTCAACAGGCTGCGGACGCCCAGGCCGATCTCGCAGACGCCTGGTCGATCCGACAGATGCCTAGGCCGATCCCGCGGACGCCTAAGCCGAGCCGCAGACGCTTGACGAACCTCCGGAAAGAGATCATGACGCTTACCGAGCTGAACCGAGAAGACAGCACCAGACCACCCGTGAAGCAAGGGGTGTTCGCCCGCATCGCGGGCTTCGCCCACCGCCGCAAATGGCTCGCCCTGATCCTGTGGGTGGCAGTCATGGGCGGCGCATGGACCGTCGCGTCGGTCGCGGGCGACGACTACCGCAACGACTTCTCTCTCCCCGGCACAGAGTCGCAGCAGGCGGCCGACCTGCTGGCCGAGCATGGCGCGGCCCGCGCCGGGGACACCGTCGAGATCGTCCTGCACGACGACGGCGGCCTGCGCCAGCCCGGCGTGCAGGAGCGCGTTAAGAACATGCTCGGCAACGTCGGCCGGCTGCCCAAGGTCGGCCAGGTCCACAGCCCGTACGACGGTGAAGGGGCCATCTCCAAGGACGGCACGATCGGCTACGCCACCGTGATGCTCGACGTTCCCTCGGATGACATGCCGAAAGCCGACACCCAGCGCATCTTCGACACCGCCCAGCAGGTCGAGGGCGACGGGCTCCAAGCCGAGCTGGGTGGCGACGCGGCCCGGCTGCTCGGAGAGGGCGGGACCGGCGCCGCGGAGGGCACGGGCCTGCTGGCCGCACTGGTCATCCTGGTCCTGATGTTCGGCACGGTCATCGCCGCCGGACTGCCCATCATCATCGCCCTGTTCGCCGTCGGGTCCACGGTCGGCATCATCGTCGTGGCGTCGCACGTCTTCACGATCGCCGACTGGACCCCGCCGGTGATGATCCTGGTCGGCCTCGGTGTCGGCATCGACTACGCGCTGCTGATCTTCGCCCGCTACCGCGCCGAGCTGGTGCGCGGCACGGAGCCGGAACGCGCCACCGTGAACGCGATGGACGCCGCGGGCCGTTCGGTCTTCTTCGCCGGCTGCACGGTCATCCTGGCACTGCTCGGCCTCGTCGCCCTCGGCCTCGGCTCGCTGCAGGGCATGGCGCTGTCGGTCGCGCTGACCGTCCTGGTGACCATGCTCGCCGCGCTGACCCTGCTGCCCGCGTTGCTCGGCATCTTCGGCCGCCGCTTCGCCCGCCAGTTCACCCAGCGTGCCGAGCGGCGGCAGGCCAAGGGCAAGGCCGCCGAGGGCACCGCCTGGCGCCGGCTCGCGGCCGTGGTGCAGCGGCGCCCCCTGGCCGCCCTGCTGACGGCGGGGGTGCTCCTCGGCGCCCTTGTCTTCCCGGCGTTCGGGATGCGGCTCGGCTTCTCCGACGCGGGCAGCGACGCGCCCGACACCACCAGCCGGCAGGCGTATGACCTGCTCTCCGAGGGATTCGGCCCCGGGTTCAACGGCCCGCTGCTGGTGGTGACCGACGGCGGGTCGGGCGGTGCCCCGCAGGCCGCCGCCACGGCTGCCCGGGCGCTGAGCGGAACGCCGGGTGTCCGGGCCGCCGCGGACCCGATGCCCACGCCGGACGGCAAGGCCGCGACCGTCCTCGTCTTCCCTTCCTCCGCGCCGCAGGACAAGGAGACGTCCGATCTCGTCGGCACCCTGCGCCACGAGGTATTGCCGAAGCTGTCCGCGCAGAACGGTACGCAGTATCTGGTCGGCGGAGCCACGGCCGCGTCCGAGGACTACTCCGGCAAAGTCGCCGACCGGCTGCCGCTGTTCATGGCCATCGTCGTCGGCCTTTCGGTGCTCCTGCTGATGGCGGTGTTCCGCTCGGTGCTCATCCCGCTGAAGGCCGCGCTGCTGAACCTGCTCAGCATCGGTGTCGCGCTCGGCGCGATGAAGCTCGTGTTCCAGGACGGCTGGTTCGGCGTGGAGCCCGGCCCGATCGAGGCGTATCTGCCGGTGATGGTCTTCGCCATCGTCTTCGGGCTGTCCATGGACTACGAGATCTTCCTGATCTCCCGGATCCACGAGGAGTGGACGCGCTCCAAGGATGACCCCTCCCATGCCGTACGGGAGGGCCTGGCCCACACCGGCTCGGTGATCACGGCGGCGGGCGCCATCATGATTGTGATCTTCGGTGCGTTCATGCTCAGCCCGCAACGGCTGCTCCAGCAGACCGGCTTCGGCATGGCGGTGGCCATCTTCGTGGACGCGGTCATCATCCGCTGCCTGATCGTTCCGGCGGCGATGGAGCTGATGGGTCACCGCGCCTGGTGGCTGCCGGCACCGCTGGCCCGGCTGCTGCCGAAGGTGGAGCTGGAAAAGGGAGCCTGACGAGCATCTGCGGCGGGGTGCGGACTGGAGTCCGCACCCCTGACAGGCAAAGGCAGCAAACACGGTCCTCGGCACCGCACTGCAAGGGTGCGGTGTCGAGTCGGTGGTCGCGACCGCGCTATTGGTCGGCGGTCGCGGCGAGGGTGCCGAGCAGCGCGAGCGCATCCGCGCTCGCGGAGCCGGGCTCGGCGTGGTAGACGACGAGCTGCTGCCCGGGTGCGGCCCGTACGTCGAAGGCATGCATGCGCAGCGTGAGTTCGCCGACGTCGCGGTGGCGGAAGGTCTTCACCTCGGCCCGTTTGCCCCGGGCCTCGTTCGCCTGCCACAGCTCGGCGAACTCCGGACTGTGCTCCAGCATCGAACCGAGCACCTCCCGTACGCGCGGATGGTGCGGTTCCTGCCCGTACAGCAGCCGGAAGCCGGCAACGGTGTTGACCGCAGCGGCCTCCCAGTCCTTGTAGAAGCAGCGCGCGTCCGGGTCGAGGAACAGCTTGACCAGCAGGTTCGCCCCGCCTCGGAACTCTTCGAAGAGCGCGTAGCCGAGCCGGTTGCCGGCGAGCACGTCGTAGGCCCGCCCGAGCACCAGCGCCGGGTTGTCCGGCCAGCCGTCCAGCAGCTGCAGCAACTCGGGATCCGCGCGCTCGGGGGTAGACCGCGCTGGCCGCGGGGTCAGCCCGGCGAGCCGGAAGAGGTGCGACCGGGCGTCGTCGTCGAGGTGGAGTACGGTCGCCAGCGCGTTCAGCACCTGCGGTGACGGGTTTCGTTCCCGCCCCTGCTCCAGCCGCACGTAGTAGTCCGCGCTCACGCCGGCCAGCAGCGCGACCTCCTCACGCCGCAGCCCCGGCACCCGCCGCCGTGGTCCCGCGGGCAGGCCCGCGTCTTCGGGGCGTACGCGCGCCCGTCTACCGCGCAGGAAGTCACCCAGGTGCCGCTCGGTCATGCTTTCAGGGTAGGCGGGCACGGGCGGCCAAGGGTGGGTGCGGTACTCCCATGCACACGGCGGCCTGGAGCGGAGCAAGCAGCTGCCCGAGTCTCGAAGCATGACAAAGACATCAGAGCAGAAGGTCGTACTGGTGACCGGCGCGAGCAGCGGCATCGGCGCGGCCACCGCCCGCACACTCGCGACCGCCGGACACCACGTGATCCTCACCGCCCGCCGCACCGACCGGATCAAGGCGCTCGCCGCCGACCTGACCGCGGCCGGCCACTCCGCCGAAGCCCGCCCGCTCGACGTCACCGACAGTGCCGGCTTCCACGAGGTGACCGAGGAGGTGGTGAACTCGTACGGCCGACTCGATGTGCTGGTCGCAAACGCCGGAGTCATGCTCCTGTCCCGGCTGGACGCACTCCTGGCCGAGGAGTGGGACCGGATGCTGAACGTCAACATTCGCGGCCTCCTCCACGGCATCGCCGCTGCCCTGCCGACCTTCCGCCGTCAGGGAAGCGGCCATTTCGTCACGGTCGCCTCGATCGGCGCCCACCAAGTCGTGGAGACCTCCGCGATCTACTCCGCGACCAAGTACGCCGCGTGGGCGCTCACCGAAGGGCTGCGGCTGGAATCCGAGCCGGGCATCCGGGTCACCACCATCTCACCAGGCGTGGTCGATACCGAGCTGGCCCACCACATCACCGACCCGCTCGCCGCCGAGGCGATGCGCACGTACCGCGCCGCCTCGATTCGCCCGGAGGACATCGCGAACGCCATCACGTACGCCCTCGCCCAGCCCTCCGACGTCGACGTCAACGAGATCGTTCTCCGCCCGTCCGCCCAGCGCTGACGGACTTCTCTCAAAGGACGGCATGATGAGTAAGACCTGGTTCATCACCGGCGCTGCCCGCGGCTTTGGGCGCGCGTTCACCGCCGCCGCACTGGAACGCGGCGACCGCGTGGCGGCGACCGCGCGGAACCTCGCAGCCCTCGACGACCTGGCGACCAAGTACGGGGCGGACCTGCTGCCGCTCCGGCTCGACGTGACCGGACGCGCCGACGTCACCGAAGCGGTCCGGCGCGCCCACGCGGAGTTCGGCCGGCTCGACGTGGTCGTCAACAACGCCGGATACGGCCACTTCGGCATGGTGGAGGAGCTCTCCGAAGACGATCTCCGCGACCAGATGGAGGCCAACCTGTTCGGTGCGGTCTGGGTGACTCAGGCGGCCGTGCCGCTGATGCGTGCCCAGGCAAGCGGCCACATCGTGCAGGTCTCCTCCATCGGCGGCGTGGGGGCCTTCACGAACCTGGGCGCGTACCACGCCTCCAAGTGGGCCCTCGAGGGGATCAGCGAATCGCTCGCGCTCGAAGTAGCCGCCTTCGGCATCAAGGTCACCCTGGTCGAGCCGGGCGGGTTCGCCACCGATTGGGCAGGCGCATCGGCCCACCGTTCCCTGGCACTGCCGGAGTACGACGGCGTACGCGAGGCGGCCGCCGTGCGCCGCAGCGCACAACCACCAGGCCACCCCGACGCCGCGGCCCTGGCCCTGCTGGAAGTGGTGGACGCGGCCGAACCGCCGCTGCGGGTGCTCTTCGGGGCCGCCGCACCGGGGATCGTCACCGGCATCTACGAGCGGCGGCTCGCGGATTGGAAGCAGTGGGAGCGGCTGGCGTACGAAGCACAGGGATGACCGATCCGGCCGACGGAAGCGTGGCCCTGTCTCTTGACCCTGGCAAGCCCGCAGCACCACTTGCATGAACAGCCTGAGGTTTGCATCGCGTCACAGCAGGCCTGACCTGGTGAACGAGAGTCGGCTTCGAACTTCGACCGCGGTGCAGGCGGCATGGGCGCGCGACAAGCCGGCGCCGGGCCATCAACTCGGGTGGGGCGTGTTCGCGTGCTCGGCCATACGGCGCAGCAGCTCGACGAGGTGCCGACGTTCGGCCTCGGTGAGCCGGCCGAAGACGTGCTCGCCTACGTCTTGGGCAGTACCTCGACGCTGCCCGCACGCAGGGCCGCAGCCGTCCCCATCCTGCAAGCCGCCAAGGCCGACCAGGCCACTGCGGGTGCTCGATCCAGGGCCGTTCCGCATGGCTGGGGCGAGCGGCCAGGATCGACCGACCGTGTGCCGTGTGCCGCAGACGTGGCGTCGTGGGCCGATCCAGAATGGGGGTCCTCGCCAGTATTTGCTGGCAAGTCACCAAGGGGGTGGCGGTGTGCGCGTCCGGTACTTCGCCTGTCCGTCCGGGACGTGGGAGCTTGCCTTCGCTCGCCCTCACGCTCGGTTGAGAGGGGCTGTCCACGGTTACCGGGGGTATTTGAGAGCGGCGGGGCCCCCGCGGCGTCGGCTCGTCATTCCTGGAGGCGGCGCGGCGCTGGTGTTCAGCTTCGATGATCGGACACAACTGAAGTTCCTGCGGTCAGATGATGCGGTGGACGACTTCGCCTCGTTCGCCGCCGGGCTGAGCGTCAAGGCCAGGGTCTGTGAGCACAGTGGAAGCCTCTACGGTGTCGAGGTGCGCCTTGCTCCCTGGGCCGCGTTCACGCTGCTGGGTGTCGACATGTACGAGCTGGCCGACTCGTACATCGAAGCAGGCCTTTTGTTGGGTGATCGTGCGAATCGGCTGATCGACGGCCTCGTGGCCTTGCCCGGCTGGGAGCAGCGGTTCGATCTGCTGGACGATGTGCTGGCCGGCTGGATCGGGCACGGCCATGCGTGGTCGCCGCGGGTCGCCTGGGCACTGAACGAACTCCGCCGGCGCAGCGGGACCGTTTCCATCCGGGAACTGGCCGAGGGCGTTGGCTGGCGGCGGCGCCAGCTGGAGTATCGCTTCCGGGAACAGATCGGGCTGTCGCCGAAGCAGACCGCGCGGCTCTTCCGGTTCCGCCACGCGGCGCAGCTGCTCACCTCGGGCCATACGCCACTGCAAACGGCCTTGATGTGCGGCTTCAGCGACCAGGCGCACCTGACGCGCGAGTTCAGCTCGATCGCGGGTCTCACTCCAGCCCGGTTCCGCGCTCAAACCCGCGGGGACGCGGATGCGGTGTCACTGGCCGAGCAGGCCACCCGCCACGTCAGGAGCATGGCTCTGACCACCTGAGGGCGAGGATGATGAGGATCGCTTACCGACATTCATGTCGGCTATGGTGAGGTAAACGAGGAAGGGAGTCAAGTCGCATGGGGGCGAATCCGCCGAAATCACGGATGCGGGGGCCGGCGCGTAAGGCGGTCATCACTGCGACGGCGTTGAAGGTTTTTGCTGACAAGGGCTATCACGGTACGTCGCTGGGGGATATCGCGGCGGCGGCCGGTGTGGCGCGGACGGTGCTGTATGACCATTTTCCGTCCAAGCGGGTGCTGCTGCTGGCGGTGATGCAGGAGCAGAACGCCGCGCTGGTGGAGTACGTCGGGGCGCGGATCACCGGGTCGGGATCGCCTGAGCAGCGCATGCGGTCGACCATCGACGCCTATTTCGGTTTCGCCCACTCCAGCCCGGCCGCGCGCAAGCTGCTGTTCGACCACTCCGCTGAGGACGATCCGGAGATCCGTACTGTGCGGCAAGGGATCCGTGAATCACGCACGCGGGCGGTGACCGCGCTGCTCGCCGGCGATATGCAGGCGGTGGGGGTGGAGCCGGGTGAGCCGATCGCCGAGGCCATGGTGGAGCTGATCATCAATGGGCTGGACGGCGTCGCGCAGTGGTGGGAGCGCCATCCCCATATGCCGAAAGAAATGCTGGTAGAGGGCGCCATGCGGCTGCTGTGGACGGGGCTGGGCAATGTAGAGCAGCACGAATGAGCCGCGTTCGATAGCGCTCATCGGCGCCCGAATTTTCTGCGGATCGGAGCCGCCGCCGGGGTTGACGCCCGGCGGCGGCTTCCTCATAGTGGGGGATCACTCAACCGACAGATGTGTCGGTTATGGCGCCACCCCACCCCTGAGGAGTGAACCGTGGACGACACAACTCCGGACGGCACCACCTCGCACCCCACCCCCGCGCCGCAGACCCCCTCACCCGAGGGCAGCCCTGGCCTGGACCGCCGCAAGTTCGTCACTGGCACGCTGGCCGCCGCCGGAGCGGTGGCCGCCGCGGCCGCCCTGGGCGGCAACCAGCCCGCATCCGCCGCCACCTCCGCCACCGCGCAGCGGGCGCCGCGTACCCGCAGGTTCGCCGCGGGCCGGCGGGTGGCGGTGTTCGGCGGCGGTATGGGCGGCTTCACTGTGGCCCACGAGCTGGCCGAACGTGGTTTCCAGGTGACGGTGTACGAACGGAAGGCCTGGGGCGGCAAGTGCCGCAGCATGCCGGTGCCGGGCACCGGATCCGGGGGACGGCAGGATCTGCCCGCCGAGCACGGGTTCCGGTTCTTCCCCGGCTTCTACCAGAACCTGCCCGACACCATGGCGCGCATCCCGTTGCCAGGCGGAGGCAACGCGGCGGGCAACCTGGTGTCGGGCAAGGAGGTCGCCGCGTTCTACAACGGCACCAAGTTCACGCTGCCGGCCGCCGGCAGCATCGAGGGCACCCTCAGCCCCGAATCGCTGCTGGCCTTCCTCAACACCGCGATCAACGTGATCGGCGCGGTCCCGGCGTTGGAGGTCGCCTACTTCCTGCAGAAGATGATCGCGTTCGTCACCAGCGGGCCGCAGCGGCGCCTCAAGCAGTGGGAGAATATGAGCTTCTCCCAGTTCGTCCACTCCGAGAAGATGTCCAAGCCGTACCGCGAGCTGCTGGTGGACATGTTCACCGGCACCCTGGTGGCGGCCAAGCCCGACAAGGCCAACGCGCACACCATGGGCCTCATGGCCGAGGCGTGGGTCTACAGCACCCTCGGCCTCGGCGGCTACAAGGCCCCTGACCGGCTGCTGAACGCCCCCACCAACGAGGCGCTCATCGACCCGTGGATGAACCACCTGCGCTCGCTCGGCGTCACGTTCCAATCCAACGCCGCCCTTACGGGCTTCACCGTTGCCGACAAGCGCATCACCGGAGCCCAGGTCACCGGCGCGGGCGGCCCAGGCGCGATCGAAGCCGACCACTACGTGCTCGCGGTGCCGGTCGAACGCGCCGTCCCGCTCCTCAACGACGCCATCCTGGCCGCCGACCCGTCGCTGAAGTCACTGCGCGAGCTGACCACCGACTGGATGAACGGCATCATGATCTACCTGCGGCAGCCGATCAACCTGGCCCGCGGGCACGTCGCCTACGCCGCCCAGCCCTGGGCGCTCACCTCCATCAGCCAGGCCCAGTTCTGGAGGAACAAGTTCGGCACCACCTACGGCAAGGGCGACGTCAACGAGTGCCTGTCCATCGACCTGTCTGCATGGGACGTGCCCGGCATCCTGTACGGCAAGCCCGCCCGCGACTGCACCAATGAGCAGATCTTCAAGGAGGTCGTCGCCCAGCTGCGAAAGGCCATCCCCTGGGGGCCGGTCGTGCTGAACGACCTCAACATCCACTCCTACTTCATCGACCCGGCGATCACCGGCAACGGCACCCCGCAGGTCGCCAACGACGAGCCGCTGCTGATCAACAGGCCCAGCTCGTGGAACCACCGGCCCGAAGCCACCACCGCCCTGCCCAACCTCTTCCTGGCCTCCGACTACGTCCGCGCCGACATCAACCTGGCCACCATGGAGGCCGCCAACGAGGCCGGCCGCAAAGTCTCCAACGCCATCCTCGACGCCGCCGGTGTCGGCGGCAGCCGCGCCACCCTCAAGAAGCTCTACCTGCCCAATGAGTTCAAGGGCCTCTACGACGAGGACGACCGCCGCTTCAACCGAGGCGAGGCCAACGCCTTCGACCTGTGGGACCCCGCCAAACCCTGACCCTGCAGTCCGGCCCTGAGGCCCGTTGGCCGCCGCAAGCGGCCAGGCCCACCCCGCTTCCAAGGCCACGAATCCCCAGGCCGCCGCTCGCGGTCCGCAGCCAGCACTGGAGCACTGGCTCCGGACCGCGAGCGGCCGGAGGGCTCTCTCATGTCCCTGCACTTCCAGTCTCTCGCCGTGCTGTCCACCGGCATCTACTTCACCGGACAGGCCTGCTTCAAAATCGCCGCCACCGACATGCCCACGCTCGCAGGCGACCGCCCCTGGCAACTCGCCCGCGTGCTGCTCTCCCATCGCACCTGGTGCGCTGGAGCCGCGATCATCGCGATGGGAGCCTGTGTCCAGACCATTTCGCTCACCCGGCTCTCGCTGGTCGAGGCGGAGCCGATGTTCCTGGCAGGGCTCGGCGTTCTGTTCATCCTCGCCATGGTGGTCATGGGCGAAAGGCTCACGCCTCGCGAGTGGAGCAGCGTGGTGCTCCTTGCGGTCGCGGCCGCCCTCTTCACCGACTCCGCCCGCTTCATCGACCCCGCCCGCGACGCCGTTGGCGGCAACGTGGACGGCGGCGCGGTCGAACTCACCTCGGCCACCCTCAAGGCGCCCGTGGCCGAGGTGGGCTCCGCCGCGCCACCGGTGCTGGTCATCGCCGTCGCACTGCCATCGTTGTTGCTGCCGGTGATCGTGCTCCTGGCCGGTGACCTGTCCCGCAAGGGCCGGCACGCCAGGCCACTGACCGGCGTCGCGTTGGCCATCAACGTGGGGCTGCTGACCGGCACCGCCGAACTCATGCTCACAGGAGCGGCCGACCTGTTCCCCGACCCGCGAGCGCTACTCACGGCCCCCTACTTCTACGTCTTCGTCCTCACCACACCGCTGGCCCTCGGGCAGTTGCAGATCGCCTTGCAGCGCAGCCGCCTCGTGATCATCGGCCTCGTCGCCACCGCGACCGCCAAGACCTACCTGCTCCTGCTGGCCACCGTCGTCTTCCGGGAACCATGGCCGGACGGGCGCGACGTTCACATCGCGGTCGCTCTCATGGCGTCGGTGCTGGCGATCGCCGCCGTTCCACATCACGAGAGCCCCGCAGTCCACCATCGGCACGCGTTCACCCACCCGCATCGACGGACATGACCGGCGCCCCCTCAGCCCGGCAGGTCCCGGGCCCGCGAACCACCATGCCGAAGCCAAACCCCAAACACACGACCAGGCCTGAAGCCGCGACCAGCCCGGAAGATGCCACCGGGCTTGAAGACACGACCGGGCCTGGCCCGGGGAGGCGGCTGCAGGACCAGATCCAGCGTTTGAGCGAACGGATGCTGCACGAGGGGTCCACCAAACAGATCGTGACCGCGGCCACTGAAGCCGCATTGGCGCACCTGCTGCATGAGGGAGAGCCTCCCCGTGACGGGCCTTCAGCCGGCGATGTGCGCCCGGCCGCCTGTCCAGGAATCCACTACCGGGCTCCAGGCATCCTGTACCAGGCCGTCGATGAGGCGCTGCGCGGCTTCCCGGCGGCCCTGGATGCGGGCGGCACCATTCCCCCGCAGGTCAGGCGGGTCTTCACCCGCCTTGGCGAAGCCCACGCTCGGGACGGGCACGAGGTCGAGAGCCTGCAGGGAGCACTGTCAGTCGCGGCTCAAGTCACAGCACGACAGCTGACCGAGCATGCACTACAACGTGACTTCACCATCACCCGGGACGACGCAGGACGTCTGATCTCGCTCGGCCTTGCCTACATCGAGCGACTCCGGCGTACCACCGCGGCCGGGTACGCCACCGAGACCATTCCGGCAGGGTCGGACCAGAGCAGGCGCAAGCTACTCGACCTGCTCCTGAGCCGTCGTCATGAGCCTGCCGGTCCCGCCCGCCACGAGGAACTCGAACGGCTCGCCGCGCGCGCCGGCTGGGAGCCGCCTCGAAGCATCGCCGTAGTGGCCCTCAGCCCAGCGCCTCCTTCTGTTTCGCCGCCAGGTTTCCTGCCCCCGGACGTGCTGTCCATCTCGCACCTGGACGTGCCGTACCTGCTCTTCCCCGATCCCTCCGGACCTGGCAGACGAGCCATCCTCGCGCAGATCGTGGGTGACCGACCGGCGGTCGTAGGTCCCACGGTAACGCCGATCCACGCGGCGGTCTCGATGCGGCTCGCTCGCCGTGGTCTCGACCGGCTTCCGGCCACGCTCCTCACGCGCGGCTCGCCGGTGTACGTCGCCGAGCACCTCCCCGCCATGCTGCTGGTGAACAGCCCAGACCTCACCCGGTGTCTCGCCGACCAATGGCTGGCCCCACTGGACACGTTGCGGCCCACACAGCGGGACCGGCTCGCCGAGACTCTCCTGGCCTACTTCGAGTGTGGCTTCAACGCGGCCACCACAGCGGCCCGCCTGCACACCCACCCGCAAACGATCCGGAACCGCGTCCGCCAGCTCAACCAGCTCTTCGGACCTGACCTGTACGACCCGGCACACGCGCTGGACTACCTCATGGCCCTGCACGCCTGGCAACTGCAAACCGGACGAGCACCCACTCCCACATCACCGCCCCGTTCTCCCCCGGCCGACCAGAGGTCGTCAGCGCTGGAACAAGGATCTCCGCCAGGCCGACGCAGAGTGAACCGCGGCACTCTCGCCCAGCAGTGGCACCAAAACAAGGCCCGGTCGCCAACCGACTGCTAGGAGCACGCCATGCCCATTGAAGGACGCCTTCCCCACCCCGACTGGATGACCAAGCCTCCGTGGAGCATCGCGCTGCGCCTCCTCGCTCCCGGCGACATCCGCGCAACGCCCTCGCAACTCGCCGCGTTCCGCACGTTCGCCCACGCGGGTGACCCGCTCGCCGCGCAAGTGGCGGAAATGATCGCCCGAATGCCCGGATCGACCGGCCGTCGCCTGTTCGAAAAGGCGCTGCAGAACGGCATTGACTCCCTGGACAGTCCGCCGCGGGAACTGGTGGAGCTGTTCGCCGAGGTGGACGCCGTTCCCTATTGGGTGGATCCCGACCTGCTCGAACGCGGCTCCCGCGTCGTGTGCAGGACCGGCCTGCTCGGATTGACCATGGTGATGCCTTGCGCCTCGCTCTACGGCGGCTACCTGGCCTCTCGCGCGAACAAGACCCTCGTCCGCACCGGTGACCTGGAATCCATGGCCGCCCGGCGGCTCGCCGAGACCGCGAGCTGGTGGGTGGACGTCACCACGCCAGGAGGCCTGGGCCGCTACGACGCCGGTTTCAAGAACACCCTGCGCGTCCGCGTCATGCATGCCCAGGTCCGGGCCGCCATGAACGAACGCGACGACTGGGACCACGACGCCTGGGACGCCCCGATCAACCAAATCCAGCTCACCGGGACCCTTCTGCTGTTCTCCCTGGTCATGCTGCTGGGCTCGCAGGCCATCGGGCTGCGGTTCTCCTCCGCCGAACGTGCGGCTGTCCTGCACCTGTGGCGCTACGTCGGCCACCTCATGGGCGTCCACCCCGATCTGCTGCCCTCACATGAGGCAGATGCCTGGCGGCTGCTCTGGCTGGAGTCGGCCACCGAATACCTGCCCGACCAGGATTCCCAGCGCCTCGCCCGCGCCCTCATGAACGCCGCCGCCCCGCTTCTGCTCCCACCCCTGTTGAAACGTTCCGGCACCGCACGCCGCGCCCTGACCACCTACCTGATGTCCTACAGCCGCCTGATCCTCGGCCGCCGCAACGCCGACTTCCTCGGCACCCCGGATGACAGGTCCTACCGGATCGCCGTCGCCGCGACAGCCGCCGCCGTGCTCGCCCTGGAGACCGCCCGCGGAGTGATCCCCAAAGCCACCCGGCTGAGCGAACGCCTGGGCCAGCGCCACCGCACCGCCCTGGTCCGCCGCATGGTCCGCGAACAACACGGCGACGTCACCCACCACCGTCACGACGCACTGCACATCGCTGCCATCAACGGCAGAGGCATCAAACACGACACCGTCAACCATCGGTTCCTATAGCCCTGGCCCCCAATGGGCCACAGATCGCCTAGGTCCCTACGACGTACCCATCACGCAGTATGCGAAGGAGTTGACGGCATGAGACGCCGGGATGTGTCGGTCGCCATCGTCGGCAGCGGCTTCAGCGGCATCGGTCTGGCGATCCGGCTCAAACAAGCCGGATTCACCGACCTCACCATCTTCGAGAAAGCCGAGGACCTGGGCGGCGTCTGGCGCGACAACACCTATCCGGGAGCCGCCTGCGACGCACCCTCGCACCTGTACTCCTACTCGTTCGAGCCCAAGCACGACTGGTCACGGCGCTTCGCCGAACAGCCGGAGATCCTCGCCTACCTCAGGCACTGCGCCGCCAAATACAAGATCAACCCACATATCCGTTTCGGCACCGAGATCGTGGAAGCCAGATACTCCCTGGGCCAGTGGAGCGTGCGCACCGGCGACGGCGACCAGCACCGCTTCCATATGCTCGTGGCCGCCTGCGGGCAGCTCAGCAACCCCGCCCGGCCACCGATTTCCGGCCTGGACACCTTCCCAGGGCCGGCCTTCCACTCCGCCGAATGGGACCACGACCTCGACTTCACCGGACGGCACGTCGCGGTGATCGGCAACGGCGCCAGTGCCATCCAGTTCGTCCCGATCATCGCGCCGAAGACAGCGTCGCTCACGGTGTTCCAGCTGGAAGCGCACTGGATCAGCCGCAAACCCGACCGGGTCTATCCCGCCTGGCGCAAACGCCTCAACCAGCGCATACCCATCCTGCAGAAGCTGTCACGACTCGGAGTGTTCGTGTGGTTCGAGGCGCTGCTCAATCCCGCGCTCATCCGTTCCCGGCGATGGCGGCCGATCCTGTCCCCACACCTCCGAGCGTTGTGCCATGCCGCCCTCCGCCAGGTCAAGGACCGCAGCCTGCGGGAACGACTCACCCCCGACTACGAGGTCGGCTGCAAACGCATCCTGACCTCCAGCGACTACTACACCGCACTGCAATTGCCCCACGTACACCTGGAGACCAGTCCGGTCGCCGAAGTGACCATCGACGCCCTGCTCACCTCCGACGGCCGCAGCCACCGAGCCGACACCATCATCCTGGCCACCGGCTTCCGCTCCCAGGACTTCTTCGCCCCCATGCGCGTCGTCGGCCAACACGGCCTCGACCTGGAGACTGTCTGGAAGGACGGCGCCCGCGCCTACCTGGGGATGACCGTGCCGAACTTCCCTAACTTCTTCCTGATGTACGGCCCCAACACCAATGTCGGCTCTGGCTCCATCGTCCACATGCTCGAAAGCCAGATCACCTACATCACCCAGGCCGCCGAACTCCTCACCACCATTCCTGCAGCCCTGGACCTGCGCGAAGACACCCTGGAGACGTTCGATGCCGAAGTGCAGCACCGCCTGGCCGACACGGTCTGGAACACCGGCGGCTGCGACAGCTGGTACCTCGATACCGAACACCGCAACACCAATAACTGGCCAGGCTCCATGACTGAATACCGCCGCCGCACACGCCACTTCGACCCCGACGACTACACGATCATCCCCATCTCATGACCAGTCGACGAGCTCCGGAGCCGGATCAGCGGCCGGTCGTGCCGTCGATGAGTTCGCGGAGGATGTCCGCGTGGCCCGCGTGGCGACCGGTTTCCTCGATCATGTGGGTGAGTGCCCAGCGGATGCTGGGAGCGGGACTTTCCGGCCGTGGCCGGGGGAGCGGTGCGCCGAGGTTGGTGCACCGGTCGAGAACTTCGTTCGCGCGCTCGACCGTCTTTCGGTAGCGGGCGACGACGTCGGCCACGCTGTCTGCTGGTGCGGCCTGGAAGGTCGCCTGCCAGTCGGTGACGTTGTCCCCGAGGAACATCGAGCTCTCGACGAAAGTCAGGTGGTTGAGCAGGCCGAGCAGGTTCGTGCCCGACGGCACTGCGGCTGTTCGCACCTGCGGTTCGGGGGCACCGTCGACCTTCGCGGCGATCGACGTCCGCAGG
The DNA here is from genome assembly GCF_044326415.1 of Actinomadura sp. 6N118. Lineage (NCBI taxonomy): Bacteria > Bacillati > Actinomycetota > Actinomycetes > Streptosporangiales > Thermomonosporaceae > Actinomadura > Actinomadura sp. 6N118. The sequence continues at coordinate 21,744 of NZ_JBIRAZ010000032.1, forward strand.
TAGTCGAGGAATCCGCGCAGGACCTCGGTCTCGCTGCTTCCGGTCCGGGGTGGCGGTGTGTCGCTGCGGCGGTTGCGGCGCGGGCTGCCAGGCACCTTGGTCTCCTTCTTGCGTTGGGAGCGGCCGTGGCCGCCGTGTCAGGGGGCGCGGCGGATGAGGAGGACGTGGTCGGTGACTTCGGCAGTGCGCCCGCCTGGCCCGGTTGCGATCCGGCGGGGTGCGTCGGCGCGCTCGACCGTCCATGTCGACGCCTCCAGACCGATGCCTGCGGCGACCTCCTGAGGGCTCGGGTATCGGATGTCGGGATCTTGGTTCCACGACCAGGGCGCGGCCGAGCCGTGGTCGACGACCAGCAGCCGCCCGCCCAGGCGCAGTGCGTGCGCGGCCGACCGCAGGACGGTTGCCCTGTCCAGGTCGAACGGGGTATGCAGGTAGTGAGCGCAGATCAGGTCGAACTCGCCTTGCGGGAAGGACTCGCCTAGGTCATGCCGCTCGGTGATGACCCGGTCGCCCAGGCCGTGTGCGCGGGCGAGGCCGGCGAGCCGCTCGACCGCCACGGCTGAGATGTCGACGGCGGTGACCTGCCATCCCCGGCGCGCGAGCCACAGCGCGTCGCCGCCGTCGCCGCATCCCAGGTCCAAAGCGTCGCCGGGCGGCAGTCCCGTGACGGTCTCGGTGAGGCGATCGTTCGGCTGCGGGTTGGTGAGACGGTCGTTCGGCTGCGGGTCGGTGGTTGCCGATCGGGCTGCGTAGACGCCGTCCCAGAACGTGGCCGCATTGGGGGTGCTCATCAGGGCTCCTTGTGTCGGGACGTGCTCAGTCTTGCCAGGCTCCCCACGTTTGGCACGAAACCTTGCTGTTCTGGCAAGATGGCCTCGTGGACCGCACAACGGACGACGAAGTGCTCGACGCGGTGGGGCCGCGGCTGCGTGCGCTGCGTCGCGACCGCGGCATCACGCTCGCCGACCTCGCGGCGACGACCGGGGTGTCGGAGAGCACCCTGTCCCGGCTGGAGAGCGGGCAGCGCCGGGCGACCCTGGAGTTGCTGCTTCCGCTGGCCCGTACCTACGACGTTCCGCTCGACGAACTCGTCGGCGCCCCGCGCACCGGCGATCCCCGGATACACCTCAAGCCGATCCGGCGGTACGGCATGACCTTCGTGCCCCTGTCCCGGCGGCCGGGCGGGATCCACGCGTTCAAGATGATCATCCCCGCTCGGCCGGAACCACTCGAACCGACACCGCAGACTCATGAAGGCTTCGAATGGCTCTACGTGCTCAACGGCCGCCTGCGGCTTGTGCTCGGCGAGCGTGACCTGACGTTGCCGCCCGGTGAGGCAGCCGAATTCGACACGTCCATGCCCCACTGGCTGGGCAGCGCCGACGGGGGAGCGGTCGAGCTTCTCATCCTGTTCGGCCTGCAAGGGATGCGTGCGCACGTTCGCCCCCGCCCACATCGGTCATCTCACGACGAGACCCAGCGGTGAGCTCAGCGAATGACCGTCGTGGCCATACCAAAGGCACCCCTCCGGTGCGGGTGGGGCGCCTTTGCGTTGTGTCGGCGGTCAGTTGCTGACCGTCTTCTTGTAGAGGCGGGTCGCCAGCGGAATGAACACGATCAGGATGATGGCGATCCAGAGCAGTGAGACCGGAATGGCGTGCTGGATGGGCCAGGCGTCCGAGGTCTTCATCGCGGTGCTGGTATTGCCGAAGAGTTCGCGTGCGGCTTGGGTGAACGTGGAGACGGGGTTCCACTCGGCGATGACGCGGAGCGGTGTGGGGAGCTTCGCGCTGTCGAGGTAGGCGTTGGAGATGAACATCAGCGGGAAGGACACCATGGTGGCGACGTTGTTGAAGTTCTCCGGCGTCCGCAGCGCCAGTGCCACCGCCGCCGTCACCCATGAGAACGCATAGGCGAACAGCAGCAGCAGCCCGAAGCCCAGCACCACTTCCAGCGGCGAGCTATGCACCCGCCAGCCGACCACAAGGCCCATCAGCGCCATCACCACCAGGCTGCTGACGTTCATCAGCAGGTCGCTGACGGTCTGGCCGATCAGCACCGCCGACCGCGCCATCGGCAGCGAGCGGAACCGGTCGTAGATGCCCTTTTGCAGGTCCAGCGTCAGCGTGTACCCGGTGGTCTGCGCGCCGATGATGACCGCCTGGACGAAGATGCCGGGGAGCAGGAACTCCTTGTACGACATCCCCGGGATCTCGATGACGCTGCCGAAGACGTAGGCGAACAACAGCACGAACACGATCGGAAACATGATCGCGGCGCCGAGCAGGTCCGGAGACCTCTTGATCTTGAGGGCGTTGCGCTTGGCGATGGTGAGCCCGTCGGTGATCGGGAGGGTGAGCGCGCTCATCGGGTGACCTCCTGGGCCTGCGCGGCGGTGTCGTCGGTGTGCTGGGAGCCGGTTGCCCGGTGCCCGGTGAGGGTGAGGTAGACGTCGTCCATCGTGGGCCGCCGCAGTCCGGCGTCCCGGACGGTGACGCCCTGCTCGGCCAGCCGGCCGAGGGCCTGGCGCAGCGACTCGGGGCCGTTGGTGACCGGGACCGTGACCCGGAGCGCCTCGGCGTCGGTCTCCATGGCGCCCACGGCGAGCCAGGCCAGCGTCTCCCGCGCTGTCGTCAGCTGTTCCCGGTCGGCGACCGACAGCTCGATGCGGTTGCCGCCGACCCGGTCCTTGAGCTCGTCGGCGGTGCCGCGGGCGATGGCACGGCCGTGGTCGACCACCATGATCTGGTCGGCCAGCCGGTCGGCCTCCTCCATGTACTGGGTGGTGAGCAGCAGCGTGGTGCCGCCCTTGACCAGCTCGGAGATCACATCCCAGAGCTGCGAGCGGGCGTGCGGGTCGAGACCGGTGGTGGGTTCGTCCAGGAACAGCACCGGCGGGTCGGCGACGAGCGCGCCGGCCAGGTCGATGCGGCGGCGCATGCCGCCGGAGTAGCCCTTGACCGGACGGTCGGCGGCGCCGGTGAGGTCGAAGCGTTCCAGCAGCTCGCGGGCGCGGGCCTTGCTGCGTTTGGAGCCCAGATGGTAAAGCCGCCCGACCATCTCCAGGTTTTCGGCGCCGGTGAGGTGGTCGTCGACGGCGGCGTACTGCCCGGACACCCCGATGTAGGAGCGCAGCTTCGCGGCCTCGCGGACGACGTCGCAGCCCGCGACCACGGCGCGTCCCGCGTCCGGCTGCAGCAGCGTGGTCAGCACCCGTACCGTCGTCGTCTTGCCGGCGCCGTTCGGCCCGAGCAGGGCCAGCACCGTCCCGCGCGGAACCGACAGCTCCATGCCGTCCAGCGCCGTCACGTTCCCGTACTTCTTGACCAGCCCTTCGGCTGTGATCGCGTCACTCATGAGGGGTCTCCTTGCTGGTGTCAGCGGGTCAGGGGTCAGGACCGGTGGACGTCGATGTCGCCGTAGTTGGTGTGCGCGTGCACCTCGACGACCGTGTCGGCGGTCTCGGGGCCTTCGGCGGCGGTCAGGGTGTTGCGCACCATGCCGTTCTTGGACTGCAGGTCCAGCCAGGCGGCCGTGCCCTCGGCGATGCCGACGTCGACCTTGCCGTGGCCGCCCTCGATGTGGAGGGTGCCGCTCACCGCCGCGTCGATGCGGATCCGGCCGTGCGCGACCCTGGCGGTGAGGCCGCCGGCCAGCACGCGGCCGATGGTGACGTCACCGGTGCCGGTCTTCAGTTGCACGTCGCCGGTCACTTCGCCGAGGACGATGGCGCCGGTGGAGTTCTTCACCGTGCTGGGGCCGCCGATGGTCCCGATCCGGATCGCCCCGGTGGAGGCGGTCAGCTCGGCGAGTCCGGTCACCCGGTCGACGGAGATTTCGCCGATGGACGCCTTGGCCTCCAGCGGACCGGTCTCCTCCAGGCGGATGTCGCCGGTCGAGCTGCGCACGACGGTCTGGCCGAGCGGGCCGGTGGCGATGAAGTCCGCGGCGCCTTCGGCCTCGAGGCGGGAGGCGGCCGGCAGCTCAACGGTCACGTCGATGGAGCCGCGCCAGGACCGCAGGTGCCCCAGGGCTTTGGGCTTAGGGCCCTTGACCAGCAGCCGTCCGTTGGAGAACTCGACGATCGTCTGCTCGGCGGCCTTCACGCTCGCCTCGGTGGACGGGTCGCTGGGGCGCACCTCCACCACGGTGTCGGCGCGGTCGCCGGCGTGGATACGGACCCGGCCGACGTAGATCTGGATGTCGGCGCTGATCGGTTCGGGAGTGTCGAAAGCAGGCATGGCGGAGCCCTCCTCATGGGTCCGGTGCAACATCCCGGCCTCGGGCCGGGCGATGAGGCGATGACTGGTGATGGGCGATGGGGCCGGGCGAGTGCCGCTAGCGGGGGCCGGGCGAGTGCCGCTAGCGCACCCAGTTCGAGCGCCGCTAGCGCAGCCAGCCCGAGTGCGGCTAGCGCACCCAGCCGGTGTAGCTGCGCCCGGTCTGGGGCTGCGGTGGCCGATCGGCGGGACCACTTCCGACGCCGGGCTCGAACGCGGCGGAGATGGCGCGGACCAGCCAGGCGTTGACCGAGATCCCCTGCCGCCCGGCCGCCTCCTCCACGCGCACCTTGAGGTGCTCAGGCAACCGCAGGGTCATCCGCGCGGTGCCGCCCTCCTCCGCGGATGGCGGCCCGGACGGCGGCCCTGCATGCGTGGCACCGGACGACGACCCGGACGGCGGCGTGGCATACGTGGCGCCGGACGGCGGCGCGGCATGCGTGACACCGGGCGGCAGCGCGACATGCGTGGCGCCGGGCGGGGCGGCATGCGTGAAGCCAGGCGGCGGCAGGGGCTCCCACGCGGGCTCCGCCCCGCCGCCGGCCGCGCTTGCCAAGGTTGGCCCTGACTGCGGCGGCGTCACCACGAACGCAGGGTCGCTGCCACGCAGCCGCACCTCGACCGAGCCCGGTGCGAGTTCGCTGGTGATCTCGTCCGCTGCCGCCGAGAGCGCCTCCAGCAGGGTGAGCCGGGCAGCCGATTCCAGGGCGCCGGTGAGGCGCTCGGCCAGCGCGCGAGCGTCCGGGCCGCCCGCCTCGGCGGCGACGGCGAGCTCGCGGCGGAGGTTCTCCACGTACGGCATCAGATCCATGCCCCTACTATGACGTCAGAACGACATCACGTCAAGCGGCATTCTGACGTCATCCTGCGTTAAGTTGACGTCATGGCCGCACCACCGCCCCGGCTCGCGCCATCTCAGTCGCCGGCGTAGCGTTCACACTCATCCCATTGCAAAGATCAGACAGCTGGCGTTGCATTAAATTCGAAGCCACCGCAACGATCTTCTAGCTTCGACCTGCACTAATGCATGTATCGAGCAACAGACTTGTTGCGAGGATTTGGAATGCAACGTAGCTTTTCCCTCGTTCGAAACAACAAGCCCGCAAGGAGAGCACAATGCAGAAGTTCCACACCCCCGCCCCGGTCACCGCCGTCCTGGACATCCCCGCCGGACGCGTGCAGTTCATCGCCGCCGACCGGGCCGACACCACGGTCGAGGTCCTGCCCGCCGACGTCACCAAGCACCGCGACGTGAAGGTGGCAGAGCAGACCAAGGTCGAATACCGCGACGGCGTCCTGCGGATCGAGGCCTCGGCGAAGAACCAGGTCCTCGGCAGCTCCGGATCCATCGAGGTGATGGTCCACCTGCCCGCCGGCTCCCGGGTCGAGGCCAAGGCTGCCAGCGCCGAGTTCCAGGCCGTCGGACGGTTCGGCGACGTCGCCTTCGAGGGCGCGCATGGCTCGATCAAGCTCGACGAGGCCGCCAGCGTCCACCTCACCGCCGACGCGGGCGACGTCGAGGTCGGCCGCCTCAATGGCCCCGCACAGATCAGCACCCAAAAGGGCGACATCCGCATCACCGAGGCCGTGCGCGGCACGGTCGTGCTGCGCACCCAGGCCGGCCAGGTGTCGATCGGCGCCGCCGCAGGCGTCTCGGCCTCATTGGACGCCGGCACCTCCTACGGCCGGATCCACAACGCGCTCAAGAACACCGAAGGCGCCGCCGACTTGACCATCCACGCGACCACCGCCTACGGCGACATCACCGCCAGCAGCCTCTGACCCGCAGTCCCTGACCCGCAGTCTCCGGACCCGCAGTCTCTGGACCTGCAACCTCTGACCCGCACCGTCCTCAGGCGCAAGGCCTACGCAAAGCTGAAGGGAGGCGATGACAGATGCGGGAAACACTCCTCACGCTCTGGAACCTCACCCCCGTCCGCCTCGCAATCCGTCTGGCCAACACGGGCCTCAACCTCGTCACCACACGAGAGCTGATCACGGCCCTGACCCGCGCCGACCTGGGCCTCACGCTCATCGCGATCGCCTGGCTCATCCCCTGGGAGAAGGTGGCCCTCCTGGCCTACCGGCTCATCCGCACAGCTGGAAAGGAGCACAAACAGTCCATCACCGTTGGTGACCAGGACGAGCCCACCCCGCCGGCTGGGCAGGATCGCCCGGACGCACGCGCACACGCGCGCCCTGCAGAAGGACATCCGGGAGATCGTCGATTCCGGTTTCGCCGGGTGTCGGTGTCCTCGATGTCGCGTGCTCCGGACGGTCCGCCCGCCCGGTCGACGGGCTGGTCACGTACAAAAGTCAGCACTGCTGAACGGTAGGACCTCTACGCCATGAAGAAATCGATGAGGGCGCGGGCGATCTGGCCTGGGGCGTTCTCGGTGGGGATGTGGTCCGCTTCTGGGATGCGTATGAGCGTGGTTCGCGGGATCTCCAAGGCGAACTTCTCGGCGTACTCCACCTTCTCGAAGCCGTCGTCCTCGCCCCAGATCAGCAGCTTGGGCGTCGTGGACCGCTGCAGCGCGGGAACGAGATCGAGGGTGTAGCGGCTTTCTGCCGCGCCCGCCATGGCCAGCCAGGAGCGGCGGACGCGCGGATCGGTCCACGTATCCAGATAGTCAGCGATCCGCTGCTCGGTGGCGGCACCGGCCAGCGCCGCCGTCACCGCCTGCCGACGGGCGGCGAGAAGTTCATCGGCGGTGGTCGCCGCGACGACCTCCGGGTCCCGGAACCGGGCCACGTGGGGCGCCGGCCAGGAGTCGTAGAGGACCGAGTTGACCAAGGCCAACCGTGGCACCTCCAGCCGATCGTGGACGAGGAGATGCTGTGCGACGGCACCGCCGATGTCATGACCTGCCACGGCGATCGGCCCGGAGAGCTCCAGCGCGGATGCGAATCGCGCCACCCAGTCCGCAAGTGCCGGGACCGTGGCGGTTTCCAAGGTGAGCTCGCCTCCCGAGCGCCCCAGCCCGGGGAGATCGACCGCAAGGGGCCGCAGCCCCGCCTCCGCGAGACGACCCAGCACCGGAAGCCATACCCGGCTCCAATACGTTCCGTGCAGCAGCAACACGACCGGGCTGTCCTGCTCTACAGCCGGGCCACCCTGCTCTAGGGCTGGGCCGCCCTGCCCTGCGGTCAGGTAGCTGGCCGTTTCGCCGTCGACCTGGACTGTGCTCCTCAGCACGCCCGTTTCAGTGGTTCCACTCATGGGACCACTCATGGGACCACTCATGGGACCACTGTGACCGTGGCCTGCCTCCCGGGCCGAGAGTCCAGAAAGACATTCATGGGTACATTCCTGCCATGAACCGTCACCGGGTGGTGGCCCTGCTCAACCCACCTCAGTCACCGTTCGAACTCGCCTGTGCCGCCGAGGTCTTCGGCACCGTCCGGCCGGACGTGCCGGCCCACTACGACTTCCGGATCTGCGCCGAGCGCCCCGGCCCTGTGCAGACCACCGTCGGCTACGCGGTCCTCGTCGATGCAGGGCTGGCTGCCCTGCAGGAGGCAGACACCGTGGTCGTCCCCGGTTGGCAGCCGGCCGGCGCACCGGCGCCGCCGACCATCACCCGGGCGCTGCGGGCTGCCCACCAGCGCGGGGCGAGGATCGTCGCGATCTGCACGGGGGCGTTCGTCCTCGCTCAGGCCGGACTGCTCGACGGCCGCCGCGCCGCCACCCACTGGCGTCACGCCGCCCAACTCGCTGCCACCTTCCCCGAGGTGCAGGTCGACCCGGACGTGCTGTACGTCGATCACGGCGACGTGGCGACCAGCGCCGGAACAGGTGCGGGCATCGACCTGTGCCTGCACCTTGTACGTTCCGACCACGGCGCGGCATACGCCGCCCAGATCGCCCGGAACATGGTGCTGCCGCCACACCGAGAGGGCAGCCAACTCCAGTACGCCACACAGCCCGCCCCGGCCAGGGCGGACGAGTCATTGGCGCCACTGCTGGAGTGGGCCACCTCCCAGCTCGACACCCGGCTGACCGTCGGCCGGCTCGCCGAACGCGCCGGGCTATCGAGCCGCACTCTCGCCCGCCAGTTCACCGAACAGCTCGGCACCAGCCCGGGACAGTGGCTGCTCGGCCAGCGCCTCGACGCGGCACGCATACTGCTGGAACAGAGCAACCTTCCGGTGGAAGCCATCGCCACCCGGGTCGGACTCGCCTCGGCGGTCAACCTGCGCCGCCGCTTCCGGGCACACTTCGGCACCACACCCGGCACCTATCGACGGACATTCAGCGAAAGCCGGTAGGCAAGCCGGTAGGCAAGCCGGTAGGGCAAAAAGGTCCAGCACATGACGATTTGAGGGACGACGGCGACGATCAGCCGGAGCTGTTGGGCGGCTGAGTCGGCTCCGTGGTCGACGAAGCGGTGGCGCAGGAACTCAGCCCGTCTTCGGGCGGGGCCGGTCGGCAGTCGAGGTAGGTGTCCAGTGCGGCAGCGCCGCTGAGAATGGCGCGGCTCCTGGCCGACAGGCGGGCATGCCAGTCGCGGAGCATGGACTCGAGCGGCGTGATGCCTCCGGCGGAACGGACCTGGGCGATCACCGGGGCGATCTGCTCCAGCAGGTAACCACCTCGTCTGAGCTGGTGAGTCAGGAGGGCGTCGCGCACGTCGGCCGCACTGTAGACGCGATAGCCCGTCTGCGAGTCACGGCGCGGCTGGACCAAGCCAGCGCGTTCCCACTTGCGCAGCGTGGCCGGGCGAATGCCGAGCCTTTTCGAGAGTGGCCCGACGAACGTGTCGCCTCGTTCCGGCGGCGCGGGTTCGAGGTCACGAACGGCGGCTTCGACAGCTTGGAGGGTGCGGCGGTCGTCAAGAAGCTGGGCGTGACTCTCGTCGATGAGCTGGAGCGCGTCCTCGATCGCGTCCCGGTTGACCGCCTGCATGATCGACGTGGCCGTCTGGTGGCCGTGTCCGGGCGCGAGCGCGAGGAAGGCGTGCAGCGCCTGCGCGTGCAGCGGCGTGTAGGTGCGGTAGCCATGCGGGGTGCGTTCAGCCGCCGGAAGGATGCCGGCCGCCTCGTAGTTCCTTACCGCCTGCGTGGACAGACCGTGGACTCGCGCCAGGTCAACTGGCCTGAGCTGTCCCTCGCTTTTAAGGTTTTGCCCCACTGTCCTGCCGAAATCGACGAAAAGCTTACATCGTTTATTCAACGATACCGTTGAGGGCATGACTGCTGCTTTTAAAGAGGCCGTCCATGTTGTCGATGCTGCTGCCGTCATGGGATTGCTCACCGCCAGGCCGCGGCTGCTTGCCTTGGGTGAGCCGACCCATGGCGAGAACGTTCTGCTCGAGCTGCGGAACGACCTTTTCCGGCAACTCGTCGAGCAGGAGGGCTACCGGACGTTCGCCATCGAGAGCGACTGCATGATGGGCCTGCTCGTGGACGACTACGTCACCTCGGGCACGGGCATCCTCGATGAGGTCATGGAGCGCGGCTTCAGCCACGAGTGGGGCGCCTTCGCAGGCAACCGCGAGCTCGTGCGCTGGATGCGCGCGTACAACAACGGCCGGCCCGCGTCCGAGCGGCTGCGCTTCGCCGGTTTCGACGGCCCGCTGGAGATCACCCACGCCGCGAGCCCCCGGCAGGCCCTCACCGCACTCCACGCCTACCTCACCGCCTGGGTGGACGCCGACCTGCTCCCCTGCGACGCGGAGACGCTCGACCGCCTGCTCGGCGCCGACGACCAGTGGACCGAGCCCGCCGCGATGATGGACCCATCCCGTTCTGCGGGACAGACGCCCGAGGCCAAAGAGCTGCGGCTGCTCGCCGACGACCTGATGGCGCTGCTCGAAGCGCAGACGCCACAGCTGATCGCAACGTCCTCACCGGACGACTGGGACCGGGCACTCCTGTACGGACGCACCGCCATCGGCCTGCTGCGCTATCACTTCTGGATGGCCGACACCTCACCGGGCCGCATGGCGCGGCTGCTCGGCGTGCGGGATTCGATGATGGCCGCCAACCTGCGCGCCATCGCGGAGCGGGGCCCGGCGCTGGTGAACGGCCACAATGGCCACCTCCAGCGGAACAAGAGCAGCATGCGGATGGGCAACCGTCCGGTGGAATGGTGGAGCGCCGGCGCGATCGTCAGCGCCCAACTGGGGGAGGGGTACGCCTTCCTGGCCACGGCCCTCGGCACGATCCGCCACCAGGGAGTGGACACCCCGCCTCCGGACACCATCGAAGGGCTCCTGTACGCGCTCCCGGAGGACCGCTACGTCGTCGACACCGGTCGGTTGGCCGCACTCCTCGGCGACGCGACGCCCGCCCCCCGCGTGTCCCCCTGGTACGGCTACTCTCCGCTGGACCCGGCACACCTGGCGAGCAACGACGGGATCGTGTTCGTTAAGGACGCCGCGCGGCAGAGCTAGCGCGTTCCATGCAAGAGAGGGCATCCAGCTGAGTCTCCGCAGGCGGTGAAGGGCTCACGTTCGGGCGGTTGATCTGCAGGTCCGTGTTGTAGCTGGCCAGGTGGATCCACCAGGTCCGTCACCACCGCAACGCCTACCGCCGCTTCGCGCGTCGGCCTGCTAGCGATGGGCTCGTGGATCGCGGTCGGCGCCTCATCCCTTGCCAGCCACGGTGCTTGAGGCGGCGGGCTGATGGTCGGTGAGGCGATTGAGGGCGGTGGCGGTGGCCTCGTCGGAGGCGAGGTAGACCACCAGCCGCTGCTCGTCGGGGTCGGGCAGTTCCAGTCTCTCGTACGCCAGCCGCAGTTCTCCCACCTGCGGGTGCGTCCACCGCTCGACGCCGGTGCGCGTGGGCAGTGCGGCCGAGCCCTCGAACCGGTCGCGGAAAGGGGGGCCGGCGGTGATCATCAGCTCCTGGGCGAGCAGCGCCGCGTGCGGGTCACCGAGCGCCGCCGCGGCCCGCAGCGCGGCGGCCCGCTCTTCGGCGACCGCGTCCCAGTCCGGGTGGGCATCGTGCGCCCGTGGGTCGGTGAACGCGTACCGGACCAGGTTCGGCGGCTCCGCCTCCAGTAGCCCGGTCGGGCCGGCGAGCTGCGCGAACCCGGCCGTCCACGCGAGCAGGTCGCCGGGGCGGTTGGCAACCAGAGCGGGCGCGGGTTCGAGCCGGTCCAGCAGCGCCTGCACGGTCGGGCGCACCGTCTGGACCCGTGTCATGGCGGCTCCGTCGCACGCACCGCCGCCGGTGACGGTCTTCGCCAGCCGGTACAGGTGGATCCGTTCGTCACGGGACAGACCCAACGTGTCGGAGAGCGCGGCGAGCACCTGAGCGGACGGGCTGCGGTCGCGCCCCTGCTCCAGCCGGGTGAGGTAATCCACGCTGACGCCGGCGAGCGTGGCCAGTTCGGCCCGGCGCAGCCCGGGGGTGCGGCGCCGGTTCCCGTTCGGGAGCCCGACCGCAGTCGGCGAGACCGCCTCCCGGTGCGCGCGTATGAACGCGCCCAGCTCTGTTTCCCTCATCAACTGCATGGTATTCAGGCGAGCCTGGCCCTGCCAGGGCTAGGAAAACCGCAGCCTGGCTCGTACATGCCCATTGCCGGGACGCTCGCAAGCATGAACATCTTCACCGACGGTGAGAGCTCATTGAGCCCCATGATCCAGATCGCGATCATTCTGGGCAGCACCCGCCCCGGACGCCGCGTCGAGGACGTGGCCCAGTGGGTCGCCGAGGCCGCTGGCCGGCACCCCGCCGTCAAGGCCGGAGAGGCCGGCCTCGAACTCGTCGACATAGCCGCCTACGAGCTGCCGTTGCTGGATGAGCCCGCGCCCGCAGTCATCGGTTCGTACCAGAACGCACATACCAAGCGGTGGGCGGCCACGATCGACAGGTTCGACGGGTTCGTGTTCGTCACCCCGGAGTACAACAGCGCCATCCCCGCCGCCCTGAAAAACGCCATCGACTACTTGTACGCCGAATGGAACGACAAGGCAGCCGGAATCGTCAGCTACGGGGTCTACGGCGGCACCCGCGCCGCCGAACAACTACGGCAGACCATGGCCGAGATCAAAATCGCTGACGTCCATGCCCAGGTCGCGATCAACCCGTACTTCGACTTCGACTTCACCGGCTCCAAGGCCGGCGTCTGCGCCCCCGGCGAACGCCAAGAAACGGCCCTGACCACCATGCTGGACGAAGTCCTCGCATGGTCCCGAGCCCTCCGAGTGCTGCGGGACCCCATCGCGAGCGCCGATCCCCAGCCCGGGCCGACCTGATCCATGCGCTCTACTCCGCCGACGCCATGGCGACACCACCCGCATCCCCGATGCCCCCGCACGAGAAAGGACACAGGATGAAAGTAGAGGTGTACGACGACATCGCGTGCCCGTGGTGCCGCCTCGGCACGCACCAGTTCCACCGCGCGCTGGCCGCGTCCGGTGCAGAATCGGACGTCGAACTCGTTCATCATCCGTACCTGCTGCTTCCCGACGCGCCCGAGGAACCCCGGCCACTGATGGACACGGTGGTCGAGATGTTCGGTCCGCACCAAGCTGAGGCAATGGTCACGGAGATGACACGGCGCGGTGCCAGCGAAGGGATCGAGTACCGATTCGACCGTGCGATGGCGGTCAACACCTTGACCGCACACCGACTGCGGTGGCTCGCCCTGCACGAACACGGCGCCGAGGTACAGGCCGCGCTGGCGACCGCCCTCTTCGACGCCTACTTCCGCGACGGCGTGAACGTCGCCGACCACACGCAACTCACCGAGCTGGCCGAGCGGGTCGGCTTGGACGGCGGCCGGGTGCGGGACTTTCTCGCCACCGAGCAGGGGGACGCAGAGGTACGTGAGCAAGTGGCCGCAGCGCGGCGGGAAGGCGTCACCACCGTGCCGAGGTTCGTCTTCGAGAGCGGCGATCTAATCATCGGCGTGACCAGCACCGAGACACTCGGCGACGCGCTCCGAAAGGCCCGCGGCCGGTAACGCGCAGCAGGTGGACAAGCTGCGGGTGCAGCTGCCCCGCGTGGATGACTTCGCCACCACCCCTGCGCGCCCGCGTGCACGCCCCGCCTGCAGCCCGCCTGCGCGCCTACCTGCGGCACGCCGTCGCCGCCGAGCCCGACCCACGGAACTGACCGGCCGGCGGCGCCGGGTTGGCCCTCGACCGCAGTTGAGATTCCACCCTGGTAGTCACCCCCGTTGCCGTGATGAGGAGGTCACCTGGTCCAGGCCGTTGAGCAGCGGGCACCCGATCCCACCGACACCACGTTCGCGACGTCCGGCACCACGAGAGTCGACGGCCCCGACCGGCAGCACGCCGTCGCCGCCGGGAACGGCAAGGGTGGCGAGCTGCCGACTTCAGCGAGGCGAGCGCCGGACATGGCGTTGAACTGAATGACGCCCGAGTGGCCGATGCGAGTGCTTACTGGCCACGTCCTGTCGGCGGGGTGGCGGATCATCGGACCCGACGGCCGCGGCCGCATCGATGCCAAGCCCGCCTGATCCAGCTTGACCACCGGACGGGCTTCATCGAGCCTGTCGAGCGCGAGAGCTCTTTGCAGCCCTCGACCACATCATGAACGAGGCCGAAGCGCTCCACGGCCACGGCCACGGCCACGGCCTCGAAGACGCCCGCACCAGTCTCATCTCCGGTGCGGAGTCCGTCCGAGACTGGTAGCCCCGTCGGGCGCCATCACGCCGACTTCCTGGACAGAGGCTTCTGGACGCCGTCGTGCCTGGTCGTGAGAGCGTCCAGCAACGTTCAGCACGGTGGCCAGCCTGGAAGTCCTGAAGCGGCAGCCACACCTGTGGGCGTTCGCCTTCGCGCTGCGCGGGTTGAAGGTGCATGGACGCTCAGGCATGCAGGGTGGGCCGGTAGATGAGCTCCTGGGTGTGGCCGTCGAGTGTCCGGTGCTCGATCAGTTCGAGGTCGAAGTCGGCCGCGTCCTGGAAGATCGGGTCCACTCCGGTCTGGCCGGTGATCACTGGGAAGAGCGTCACCTGGATGCGGTCGACCAGGCCGGCGGCCATCAGCGCCCGGTTCAGCGACAGGCTGCCGTGCGAGCGCAACGGCACCTGCGACTCCTCCTTGAGCCGGGCGACGATGTCGACGGCGTCGCCGCTCACGACGTTCGCGCCACCCGGCCAGTCGAGGGTGCCTTCGAGTGTGGTCGACACCACCGTTGCCGGCAGGCTCCTCATCCGGGTGTTCACTGGGTCACCCACTCCGGACTGCTCGGTGCTCGAGCCCAGCAGCTGCACGAATTGCCGATAGGTGTTGGCCCCGAAGACCAACCGCTGCTCCTCGCCGTACAAGGCGAGGCGGCGGTCGAGAAACTCGGGGCCCTGCTTCCCCCAGTACCCGCCCCAGTCGCCGCCATCGTAGGAACCGAAGCCGTCCAGGCTGGAAAAGACGTCGAAGGTGTAGGTAGCGGTCATGATGCTCTCCTGGTGAGTGGCGACCGGCCCGTTGCCGACCTCTCACCTTGGCTACGAACGGGCTCGACGCCATCCGACATCATCGCGCGACGGACATGAGATCCATCTCGCCACCTTGCGGCTCGCCGTAGCTTCCGGGGCCGCCGATGGGGCCTGCCGTTGCGCATGACCTCACGCGTGATCGTGGAGCTCGTTCCATGGCGCTTGACGCCTCCGCCATAGCGTTCACCTTCAACACATTGCAACGATCGACCGTCGCACGTTGCGTTAAACGCGAGAACAGTTGCAATGATTGCTGTGCCTCTACCTGCACAAACACTGCTTTGAGGCAAAGATCTTGTTGTGGGAATCTGGAAAGCAACGTAGCTTTTGCGTTGTTCGAAACGACGAGCCGCAAGCGCAAAGGGAGAGCACGATGCAGAAGTTCAACACCCCCGCCCCGATCTCCGCCGTCCTCCACGTCCCCGCGGGGCGGGTGCAGTTCATCGCCGCCGACCGGGCCGACACCACGGTCGAGGTCCTGCCCGCCAACGCCTCCAAGGGCCGCGATGTGAAGGCGGCCGAGCAGACCACCGTCGAATACGCCGACGGCGTCCTGCGGATCGCGGCCCCGGCGGGGAAGAACCAGTACCTCGGCCCGTCAGGATCAATCGAGGTGACGGTCAAGCTGCCCGCCGGTTCCCGGGTCGAGGCCAAGGCGGCCAGCACCCAGTTGCGGGGCGTCGGACGCCTCGGCGACGTCGCCTTCGAAGGCGCGTACCACCAGATCAAGCTGGACGAGGCCGCGAGCGTCCGCCTCACCGCGACCGACGGCGACGTCGAGGTCGGCCGACTGGGCGGCCCCGCGGAGATCAGCACCCAAAGGGGCGACATCCGGATCGCCGAGGCCGTACGCGGCACGGTCACCCTGCGCACCCAGTCCGGAGACATCTCGGTCAGCGCCGCCGCAGGCGTCTCGGCTTCGCTGGACGCGGGCACTGGTTACGGCCGGATCAGCAACGGTCTGAAGAACGATGGCTCGGCCGACCTGGACATTCACGCCACCACCGCCTACGGCGACATCGCCGCGCGCAGCCTGTAACCCCGCAGCCTGAGCCGCAGCCTGTAACTCCGCGGCTTGTGACCCGCAACGTGTTTCGCAGTCTTTGTGAAGGAGCAGCATCATGACGAACCTGGCCATCGCGGTGAACGGGCTGCGCAAGTCCTACCGCGACAAGACCGGCGACAAGGTCGTTCTCGACGGCATCGACCTGGCCGTCCCGCAAGGCAGCGTCTTCTCCCTGCTTGGCCCGAACGGCGCCGGTAAGACCACCACCGTGCAGATCCTGTCCACCCTGCTCCCGGCAGACGGCGGCACCGTCCAGGTCGCGGGATATGACCTGAGCCGGCAGCCCGACGACGTGCGCGGCGCGATCGGCGTCACCGGCCAGTACTCGGCGGTCGACAAACTCCTCACCGGCCAGGAGAACCTGCTGCTGATGGCCGACCTGCACCACCTGCCCCGCCGCGACGGCAAACGCAAGGCCGCCGAACTGCTGGAACGCTTCGATTTGGTCGACGCCGCCAGCAAACCGGCCCAAACCTATTCGGGCGGCATGCAACGCCGCCTGGACCTGGCGATGACCCTGGTCGGCGACCCCTCCCTGATCTTCCTGGACGAACCCACCACCGGCCTGGACCCCCGCAGCCGCCGCGCCATGTGGAGCATCGTCCGCGACCTGGTGGCCGACGGCGTCACCATCTTCCTCACCACCCAATACCTGGAAGAAGCCGACCAGCTCGCCGACCACATCGCCCTGCTCGACCACGGAGCGCTGATCGCCCAAGGCACCGCCGACGAACTCAAACGGCTCATCCCCGGCGGCCACGTCTCGCTGCGGTTCACCGACGACGACACGCTCACCGGCGCACTCACCGCACTCGGCCAGGGCTTCATCGACCCCTCTGATGACGACCGGCTCACCCTGCAGATCCCCTCCGACGGCGGCGTCGCCGCACTACGCCACCTGCTCACCCGGCTGGACACCGCCGGGATCGAACCCGCCGACCTCACCATCCACACCCCCGACCTCGACGACGTCTTCCTCACCCTCACCGGCCACCAACCCAACCAGCCACAGCCCAACCAGCAGCAGGACCAGCAGCAGAAGGAGTCCCTGCGATGAGCACCCCGACCCTGGCCGCACGCGACTCAGCCACCATGATCCGGCGCCAGCTCAAACGCCTGATCCGCTACCCCTCCATGACCATCCAGCTGATCATCACACCCGTCATCCTGCTACTGGTATTCGTCTACGTCTTCGGCGGCACCCTCGGCAACGGCATCGCCGGCGCAGCCGGCGGCGGCCGTGACGCCTACGTCAACTACGTCGTCCCCGGCATCCTGCTCATGGCCGCCGCCACCGCCGCCACCGGCACCGCCGTCATGGTCGCCACCGACATGACCGAAGGCATCATCGCCCGCTTCAAAACCATGCGCATCGCCCGCGCCTCGGTCCTGACCGGCCACGTCGTCGCCAGCGTCATCCAGCAACTCCTCGGCATGACCGTCCTCATCGCCATCGCCACCGCCATCGGCTTCCGGCCCAACGCCACCCCCATCGAATGGCTGGCCACCACCGGAATGCTCACCCTGTTCGCCGTCGCCATCACCTGGCTCGCGGTCGCCCTCGGCCTGACCTCCCAAACCCCCGAAGCCGCCAGCAACGCACCCATGCCCCTGATCCTGCTGCCCTTCCTGGGCAGCGGCTTTGTCCCCACCGACTCCATGCCCACCGCCATCCGCTGGTTCGCCGAATACCAGCCCTTCACCCCCATCATGGAAACCATCCGCGGCCTCCTGCTCGGCACCCCGATCGGCAACAGCGCCACCACCGCCACCGCCTGGTGCGCTGGCATTGCCCTGGTCTCCTACCTGTGGGCCAAGAACACCTTCAACAAGGCCTGACCATGAACCGGCCATACAGGGCCGTCAGACCACCCGGGTCTGACGGCCCTGAAGCTTTCCGCACACACCCGCAATTGGACTCTCGTTAGTGCGCGCCGAAAGCAACGGATATCCCTGACCTGCACTGATGTGGAGAGCGGCGCGCCGTCATCCTCGCCCGCCGCCAACGCGGCGAATCCATCCGCACCATCGCCGCCAGCGTCAAAGTCTCCGTCTGCGTCGTCCACAAAACCGCGACCGAAGCGCAGCCAGAGGCCCAGCAGGACCGGTAGCCCCGCCGCTCGAGACCCGGTCGTCACCCCCGACCTGAGCTCCACCGGACGGTCGTTGCCTCTTGCAACGGAACCGGATCGCACGCCACGGCGGTTCGGTGAGGTCGGAGCGGGCGTTGGTCAGGCGGAGACTGAGCGTTGGTCCGCCAGCCGCCGGACCTCGGCGGCGATGTCGTCCCAGACCGCTTCGGGAAGATCGTGACCCATGCCGGGCAGCGTGACCAGCCGCGCGCCGGGGATGCGGGCCGCGATGCGCCGCCCGCTGCTCGGCTTGATCAACGGGTCGTCCTCGCCGTGCAGGACGAGCGTCGGAACAGTGATCGTGTCGATTGCCGGGCCGTGCCACTGAGCGCCGATCTGACTGCTCTGCGCTCCCTTGTCTCGTACACCCGAGTCGGCGAGGCGGGTGAGGAGGTCGCGGGTGGCGGCCTCGTCGAACGGTCGGCCGGGCGAGGCGAGGATGCGCGCGACCTGCACGCCGGCCTCGATGTCCCCCTGTGGGGTGTCGGGGTGTTTGACCCGCGCGAGCTTGGCAAGCGTCCCGAGCCGGACATGGCGCAGGGTGGCCAGGCCCGCCGCGTCCCCGGGGACGGCCGAGACCGACGTCAGCGTGCGGACCCGGTCCGCGTGGCGGATGGCCGTCGGCTGGGCGACGGCCCCGCCGAGTGACGCCCCGAACAGGTGGGCCGTGCACCAGCCGAGCGCGTCCATGACCGCGGTCCCGTCGTCGGTCATGTCCTCGGCGGTGTAGGTCGCGCCACGCCGGCGAAGCAGCGCGTCGATCGGGTTGCCCGCGGCTTGTCGCGGCAGGTGCGTCGACTCTCCGGCGTCGCGCTGGTCGTACCTGGCGACCGCGAACCCGCGCGCGGCGAGGGCGCGGCACAGGCCGTCCGGCCACCAGCGGCGGGAGACGCCGAGTCCGGTGACGAGGAGTAGCGGGTCCCCGTCCACGCCCTCGGTCAGCCTGTCGTAGGCCAGCTTGACGGGGCCGTTGTCGGCCCAGCGAGCCGGCGTCCAGAGTTCGGTCGCGTTCATGATCCCTCCAAAACTGCGATCAGTGTTCGCGGTTACTATGTTAGAGCACGGTACGCCCAAGGAGCCGACAAGGGGGCCAGTGGCTGACAAGACGAAGGCCGAACGGCCGGTGACCGTGTGGGAACGTCCCGAGCGGGGCGCACGTGGACCGGCGCCCGAGCGCAGCCGCGCCCAGATCACCAAAGCCGCGATCGAGCTGGCCGACCAGGAGGGGTTGAACGCGCTCTCCCTGCGTGCACTGGCCAAGCGCCTGGGCACCGGCCCGGCCTCGCTCTACCGGTACGTGTCGGGACGCGACGACCTGCTGGACCTCATGGCCGACGCGGTCGCCGGGGAGATCGACCTGGGCGTCCCACTGGACGGCGACCCGGTGACCGACCTGGCAAACCTGGCCGTCCGCGCCAAGGCCGTATACCTGCGGCATCCGTGGCTCGCCGAGCTGGCACCCGAGCCGCTCAGAGCCGGACCTAACGGACTCTCCTACCTGGACCGAGCCCTGGAGGCCTTGGAACCGTCAGGGCTCTCAGGCCAGGCGGCGGTGGAGACGGTCGCCATCATGTCGGCGCTGGTGACGCTGTTCGCACAGACCGAACTTCAGCGCCACCGTACCCCGACCGGACGCCAAGTCGCTCAGGCCGTCTACTTGACGGGCGCCGCCTCGAGCGGGCACTACCCGCGCCTCGCGACGGCCCTCGCGGGCGGCGCGCCCGAGGACCTGCTCGCCGACCCCGACGCGCTCTTCGTACGAGTCATCCGTCAAGTGCTCACCGGCCTCATCGACCGAACACCAGAGGAACCCGAACACCCCCATAGAAGCCACGCAACGTGACTGCGGGTGTGCCCGGACGACGTGCGGCGCGGGCGCGCGCGGCCGGGGGCCGGGCGGGTCGGTGAAGTCATCGCAGATCCCGCCACGAGCGGGTCGTGGCTCTCCACCGAGAACCCGGCGCGGGTGAGGAACTCCGCGCAGCCCGCGGCGCGCAGCACGACGTGGATCTGCTCGGCCGCCCAGTCCTGGGCCGACCACAGCGGGCACGCGTCCACCGCGTACCCGAACTCCGGTCGACACAGATGCAGCACACAGTCGCGGTCGTCGAGTCCGGCGGGCAGAAGGTCGACTACGGCCTGGGCCTGGCGAGGTTCACGATCCCGGGATGCGGCACCGCCTGGGACAACGGCGGCGCAGTCTGAGGCGCCGGGACCCCCGACGATGAACGAGGCCCTCTGGCGGGCGGTGCGGGCCGGTCGGCCGACGGGGGCGCTCTCGCCGGACAGCGTTCGCCTGGCGCGTTTCCGGACGGGTCCGCGGGGTCGTTCAGGGTCTGCGGCCGTGGAAGGTGCGGCGCAGGTCGTTCACCCAGGCGTCGGGGTTCTCCCAGGGGATGAAGTGGCCGCCGTGGTCATGGGCGTTGACGTTGACGTGGTTGAACCAAGCTGCCTGCGGGCCGGTCTTGAACGCCTGGACGCGCTCGTCGGCGGTGTCGATGCCGGGCGGGTTCTCGTACGTGACGAACGTGAGGCCGACCGAGGCCTGTACGACCGGGGTGCGGTCGTGGGCGGGGGTCCAGGGGTAGCGGTTGGCGTTGGCGTAGTAACGCATCGAGGTGGCGATGGAGTTGTTCACCCAGTAGATCGTGGCGTGGGTGAGCAGGTCGTCCTTGGTGAAGACGGATTCGATGTCGCCGCCGTTGTCGCTCCAGGCGTTCCAGCGCTCCAGCA
The DNA here is from genome assembly GCF_044326415.1 of Actinomadura sp. 6N118. Taxonomy (NCBI): domain Bacteria; kingdom Bacillati; phylum Actinomycetota; class Actinomycetes; order Streptosporangiales; family Thermomonosporaceae; genus Actinomadura; species Actinomadura sp. 6N118. Next base: position 42,369 of record NZ_JBIRAZ010000032.1, read on the forward strand.
GCCAGGCGAGCAGGCCGGCGGGTGAGTCGCTCAGCCCGTGGGCCAGGGTGGCGCCGTCGAGCATGTGCACGGCGAGGTGGGGCGCCCAGCGGTGGTCCAGCTCGATGATGCGGGCGCGGACGTCGGCGGGCTGGTCGTCGGTGAGGGGCCGGTTCCGGGCGAAGTCCCAGGCGCGGGGGCCGGTGAAGAAGTCCAGCGGCAGCCCGGAGCCGATGTGGATGCCGTACAGCTCGTCGGCGTACTTGTGGCCGAGCTGGCTGGAGACGATCCCGCCTATGTCGCAGCCCCCGGCGGCGTACTTGTCATATCCCAGGGTCTCGGTCATCAGGGTGTGCCAGAGGTCGGCGACCTTCCAGAAGTTGACGTCCGGAAAGCCGGTGAGCGGGCCGGGGAAACCGAAGCCGGGCAGGGACGGCACGATGACGTCGAACGCGTCAGCGGGGTCACCGCCGAACGCGGCCGGGTCGGCAAGCGGGTCGATCACCTTGGACCAGTGCCAGAACGTCCACGGCCAGCCGTGGGTGAGGATCAACGGGATCGGGCCAGGGCCGCGGCCAGGCTTGCGCATGAAGTGCACGGGGACACCGGCGACGCTCGCCTGGTAGTGCTCGTAGGCATTGATGGCGGCCTCGGCCTTGCGCCAGTCGTAACCGTCCCGCCAGTAGGCGACCAGCTCACGCAGATAGCTGTCCGGGACGCCGTACGACCAGTCCCCATTCCCCTCGTCCAGCGGCGGACGGGTCAACGTGAGACGGGCGCGCAGGTCATCGAGGACCTCGTCGGACACATGGATCGGGGTGGGCTCCAAGGGGAAGGCGTGCGGGGAAGTCATGGCGTGGTCCCTTCTGGCGAGGGGGAAGCGGTGTCGTCGGCCTGTTGAGCGGTTGGGCGGCGAGCCGGGCACGACCCCCTTGGCACCAGCACGGACGCTCAACGGCTCTGACGATAGAACGTTTCCACATCCGCCCTGGAGCGGCGTTGCATGCGTGGTCGCCTGGGAAACACGCGGCCGTCCTGTCATTTTCCGAGGCCTCCTGCACAGTCGCCCTGGGCTGATGCGCCCGTTTGCAACCGCCGCTGTTCCGTCTGGACTGGCCTTATGCCGCAGCCTCGCCTGAACAGCGAACTCCGCCGACGGGTGACAAGCGCCCCCGGCGATTCCGGTCTTCCGCGGTGACCGTGCTGGACGATGCGCTTGCTCCGTCAGCCGGTGCGTTGGTCGATGAGGACTTCCAGACCGTCGAGGAGGCGTTGGAGGCCGAACTCACGGCTTCTGTCCGGGGCCGGGTCCCCGGCGGATGCAATTGCGGCGCTCAGCGCGGGGAAGCGGTCGGCGGCCTGGTCGAGCAGGGTGCTGAGGGCGGGGCTGAGCTGCCGCTGCGTGGTCCAGGGCTGAGTGCCTGCCGAGGTGACTGATCGGGTGTTGCGAACGTGGCCGCTGAGCAGGAGGACCGCGTCCATCTGCTCGCTGCCGCTCAACCCGGTCTCGGCCAGGGCGGCAACCGCGATCTCGGTCCAGGCGACCTCTTTCGGGCCCATGACCCGTTCGCCAACGGTGGCGCCGGGCAGCCACGGGTGGCGGTCCCAGGTCACCCACAGCTGGTGGGCCCACTGTTCGAGCTTGCCACGCCAGCCGCCTGGGACCGCACTGAGATCGAACGGCTCGCCCACGGCTTCCTCGATCATGACGGCGATCAGCTCGGCCTTTCCGCTGACGTAGCGGTACAGCGCCATCTTGGTGAAGCCGAGTTCGCCGGCGACCCGCTGCATGGACAGCGCGGCGAGCCCTTCGGCATCGGCGATGCCCATCGCGGCCCCGGCGATCTCTTCGATGGTGAACCCAGGCTTGGGCCCTCGGTTCGGCGGTGGCCGCACCCCCCAAAGCAGCTCAACGGTGCTGTCCAAGCGTTCCTCCAGAAATGGCTTGCTGCCGACTCAATCTGTGTCTATCGTACACAGCGTCTAGCGGACACTGTTTATTGGACCGTCAACAGTGAGAACGGACCCACCATGCCTGACAACAACACCGAACCACAGCGCAAGGTCACAGCCGACGCCGTCGTGCCGATCGAGCTCGCCCCGCCCGAGCAGCAATCGTTCGAGCGGGGCGTCACGATGCATCGCTACGACATCCGGGATGCAAGGGAGGCGAGCTCGTGCTGAGGCAGGTCGCGGAGGGTGTGCTGGTCCACCAGAGCGAGTTGCTCCAGAACAACACGGTCGTCGTGGAGGGCGGGGCTGGCGTGTTGCTCGTCGACCCCGGGATAACAGGCGATGAAATGGCCTGCCTCGCGAACGACCTTCGCGAGTTGGGCCAGCCCGTTGCGGCAGGCTTCGCGACGCATCCTGATTGGGATCACGTGCTCTGGCACGCCGAGCTCGGCGAAGCGCCCCGTTACGGTACAGCCCGCTGTGCGGCTTATATGCGAGATCTGCGGTCGAAGGCGGACTGGAAGGCCCGCGTCGCCGAGGGGTTGCCGCCGGAAATCGCCGAGGAGACGCCGCTGGACCTGTTCGGCCTCATTACCGGTCTGCCTGCCGAAACTGCGCGGATTCCTTGGGATGGCCCTCACGTCCGGATTATTGAGCATCCGGCTCATGCCCCGGGCCATGCAGCGCTGCTGATCGAGGAACGCGGGGTTCTCGTCGCCGGCGACATGCTTTCTGATGTCCTGATTCCGATGCTCGACACCTGGAACGACACCAATGACCCGATTGAGGACTACCTCGTTGGGCTGCGGCTGCTCGAGGGCGTGGCGGGCGACGCTGATGTCCTCGTCCCCGGTCACGGGTCCTCCGGCGAAGCTGATCAGCTACGCGCACGAATCGACCTGGATCGGGCCTACGTGCATGCCTTGCGTGACGGCCATGCTCCCGATGACCCGCGGCTCGGCCCATCGGCCAAGCCCGGCTGGGAGTGGGTAAGCGACATACACGCAGGGCAAGCCCAGAGCCTCGCCCGGAGAAGCGAGCGCGACGGGACGCCCGGCTAGCGATCGGTGTGCGACACAGCCAGTACGCGCGGGTAGCCGGTTGAGACTTGCTCTCGGAGCATCTCCCGCATGGTTGGCGACCGTCGCAGGCGTAGCCACTCATGTCGTAGCGACGCTCCGGCTCCTCGGCCGCACCCAGCTCCCGCAGCCGCGCGATCTTGCGATCGGGCTTATGGAGGTGGCTCACCGGCGGCACTTGCCTCCTGCTTGGCCCGGTGGGTGAAAAGGGCGATGGAGGAGCGGGACCCCGCTCCTCCATCACGTCTGCGCGGCTCTCGCTACTTGAACTTAACGGTCCTGCTCCCCGTGGTTTTGCAGAGCGGCCCATAAGCAGCTTCGTACTTGCACGCCTTGACGTAGACCTTGATCGACTTCTTGGAGGTCTTGGCCTTGTAGGAGTAGCTGGCCCTGTCGCCCTTGCCGTCCCACGTACCCCAGTCGTTGTAGCCGATGGTGACTACGGCGTTGCGCCCGTCCGCCTTGTTGTCGTAGATCTTGCCCTTCACGTAGTGGCCGTCTTTGCAGTCCTTGGCGAAGATGCTGGCGGAGGCACCCGTGCCCCCGCCGATGTTCTTCACATACGTCCACTTGCAGCTGTAGGCCTCGGCGGCGGCAGGCACTGCCACCGCGCTGCCAGCGGCAATCGCGCCGACGAGAAGTGACCGCTGAACCAACCTATTGATGCGCATGGTGTCCCTTTCTGATGTGTTCCGGTCCGTGACCGCGACCGGTTGCGTGTCAGCGCTTCGGACCAACGCCGACCGCAGGTGGTCTGACCCCCGATTGACAGTGCGTGGTGGCCCTGATCAGGCAATCGGTAGGTCGCGGTCGCCGCGCCCGCCCGCCTCCCCGATCGGGTAGTCACAAGAGTGGCGGGGGGCGGTTGGAATCAAGTTGAGAAGTGGATGGGTGCAGGTCAGCTGCCCTGCCGGGGGTCGGAACCACACACGTCACAGGCGAGGGACCGGACGAGCCTGCCCGCAATGGGCACCTCGGGGACAACCCTGAGTTGTGACCGGCTCGGCTCGCCGCCGTACGAGCCTGGGGGACTGGACGCAAGGTCCATGACGAGATGTGGAGCGAGAACGAATGGTCACCGAGTCGTCCAGCACCTGCAGTGGCCGGGCTGTCGCGATCACCAGCGGCGCGGACCATCTCACTGCCGGCGTGCTTCATGATGTCGGGGATTGGGTGTATCGCGGGCGTATCGAAAAGCGCATACGCCACCGCAACAGTCCTCCGTCTTCAGTGGAGGCACGGACCACAGCGGTCTGTGCCGAGGCATGGTGACCCGGCTTCGGAAGGTGATCAGGAGAAGGAGAAGGCCGTGGCTGATGACGGTGAATGGGACCGGCGTTCGCTGTTGCGGGGCGCCGCCGTGGTGGCCGGTGCCGCCGCGACCACACCGCTGCTGGGCAAGGCGGCCACGGCACAAGCCGACAGCGGTGACGCGGACGCGTTGTTCAAGGCCGGGAAATTCGAACAGGCCGGCCGCGCGTACGAGGAGATCCTGAAAAAAGACCCGAGGAACGTGCACGCGGCCCGCCGGCGCGGCTATGTCGGGCTACTGGCCAACAAGTTCCCCGACGCCGAGAAATACCTCACGTTGGCCCTCACCCTGGCGCCCAAGGACAAGGAAACCAACGCGCTCCTGGGCGACTGCTACATCCGGCAAGACAAATTCTCCCTCTCCGTACCACGCTGGCAGGCAGCCGGCGAGGACGTCTACGCCAAATGGTTCGGGGCAGTCCACGGCAAGCCGTATCAGATCAACGGCGACATCGCGCGGCTGCAAATGAAGCAGATGGACCCGTCACCGCTGGTAGAGGCCTCGGTCAACGGCGGACCGCCGAAGCGGTTCACGTTCTACACCGGCGCCGGATGGCTGGGCATGTCCGCAGAAGTAGCTAAGGAAGCCGGGCTGAGCGCCGTCGCCAGTCAGAAGATCGATTACTTGGACGGCACCTCATGGATGTACTTCGGGGTGCTGGACTCCTTCAAGCTGGGCGGCATCGAACTGCGCAACATCCCCGTGGAGTGGTCGGAGACGGACACGAACGCGGCTGATCCCGGGGGGCCCAGCGACGGCATGATCGGCACGTGGGTCTTCTACCACTTGCTGACCACCTTCGACTACGCGGGCCGGTCGCTGATCCTGCGCCGCCCGACCCCCGAGGCGGCCAGGAAGGTGCGCGCCGACGCCACACGGGCGGGCGCCAAGCCCCTGCCGCTGTGGCTGGCCCGTCAGCACTACCTGTCCAGCAGGGGCAGCTTCGCCGGCTCCGACGCACGGGTGGTGGGCGTGAACGTCGGCGGAGTCGGCGAGATTGCCGCGGGCATGTCCGGGGAAACGGCCGAGCAGTTGGGAATCCGCACCGACTACGACCGCCCGATCGGGACGTTCGCCCACAGCCACCCAGCCGTCGCCTATCCCTGCTACCCGAAGGAGATCCGCCTCGGCGACGCCGTCGCCAAGGAGGTCTACTGCTACACGAACCCAAACAAGCCGACCAACGTGCCCTGGCCCTATGGGTCAGGGTTCGACGTGATGGGCTACTTCGCCCACTGCTTCTGGAAGCCCTACAACGTCACCCTCGACTTCACCGACATGAACCTCTACATAGCCCGCGGCAAGGCCACCTGATCACCGCGCCTGCATGGGTGTCATGGAAGCCACCTGGAGCTGCCGGCTCGTACGACCGCAGGGGTAAGGGCGAACCAGAAGCCCTTACCCGTCGCCCGGTGCCGCACAAGATGGTGTCCCGGGCACCGCAGCGCCACCAGCGCTGAAGCGCGGCCACCGCCAACCGACACGAAAGGAGCGGAAGGGATCCCCTGCGCGTGCCCTGTACGCCCGGCACGGCCCGGTACACCTGACACTCCCGGCACCACCGGCACAGCCGGTGCGCCTGAGACGCCTGGCACGGGCGGGCCAGCACAAGTTGGCGCTGACACCGCTCCGGGGCCGGTCGGCCTTCAGCATGCCAGACAGGGTTCGTCCTCGACGATCAACAAAACGCATGCTCTCGTACTACGAGCCCCGGCACATATCGTCGGCATATCGAAAACCACATACGTGCTGGCAACACCGCGCCGTCTTGACTGGCGGTATGGCTCGAACCCCACCTTCGGCACGAACACAGACCCGCCGGATTCGCTGGCTCCTTGTCGTCGGCCTGACAGTCGTCATGGCAACGATCGCCACAGCCCTCGGCGACCAGGCGCAGAATTCCTCATCCTCCTCGCCTACACCACCTTGAAGCCCTCCTACGCGGCATCGAATGCCGCGGCTGCCCGATGGGTGGCCACCGCCGCGACGTCTCCTCATATGTCGGGGGACGCGGTCGACATCGGGCACTCCAGTGCGACGGCGTGGCCGTCCGAGCATGGTGCCTAGCGCGGGCTGTGCCAGATCCGCAACGAACCCCTGGCACTACGAAACGAATCCTGGCACTACCAACTGCGCACCAATGCGATCGATCGTGGTTGCCCGCGCATGTATGCCGACCCCACCCAGAACCCGAGGATGCAGCAGTGACCGGCAGTGAGCGAGGACAGACGATGGCGCAGGTGGACACGGCGGAGACCGAACAGGACGACGCCGGCAGCCGGGATACCGGTGCCGGGACCCAGCGCGCGGACATCCGCCGGGCGATCCCCACCGGCTCCGCGGGCATCCGCAGGGCGATCCGCACCGGCTCGCTGGACATCCGCCGGGCGATTCGCATCGTCTCGCAGCCTGGGCCCTGGAAGCGCGGCCTGATCCTCGCGGCGCTGGCGCTGCTGCTGGGCCTGTTCATGCTGCTGCACGCGGAGATCCCGAATCAGATCGGGAATCTGGGCAGCCTCGTGGAGACCCTCCTGCCGTGGTTCGGCCTGTTCATCCCGGTGCTGCTGGCCGGGGCGCTGTGGCGCCGCTCCGCCTCCGCGGTGGCCGCGCTGCTGCTGCCGGTCATGGTGTGGCTTAACCTCTTCGGCGGGCTGCTCAGCGACAAGTCCCACCCGGGCAGCGACCTCACCCTGGCCAGCCACAACGTCGGCGCCGACAACCCCGACCCGGCCGGTACAGCCCGCGACCTGGCCGCCTCCGGGGCGGACGTGCTGGCACTGCAGGAACTGAGCCAGCAGGCCCGGGCCACGTACGAGAAGGAGCTGGCGAAGGCGTACCCGCACCACACGGTGCAAGGCACGGTCGGGCTGTGGAGCAAGCTGCCGCTGTCGGACACTCAGCCGGTCGACATCAAGATGGACGCCGGGCCGCTGGGCGACACCAAGCCGGTCGACATCAAGCTGGACTACAACCGGGCGCTGCGTACCACGGTGGCCACCGACAAGGGGCCGCTGGCGGTGTATGTGGCCCACCTGGGGTCCGTACGTGTGAATCCCAGGGCGGGCTTCGGGACAGCCCACCGTGACAGAAACGCGCAGGCGCTCGGCAAGGCCATCGCCGCCGAGCAGAACGAGCGGGTGGTACTGCTCGGCGATCTGAACGGCACCATGGACGACCGCGCGTTCGACGACATCACCTCGCAGATGCGCTCGGCCCAGGACGCGGCCGGGGACGGATTCGGCTTCAGCTGGCCGGCGACGTTCCCGATGGTGCGGATCGACCAGATCCTGGTCAGAGGCGTGGAGCCGGAAAGCTCGTGGGTGCTGCCGACCACCGGCAGCGACCACCGGCCGGTGGCAGCCGGAATCACCTGGTGAACACCGCGCCGGCACCGCCTCGCCACAGGGAGTTGGTGGGGCCGTTTCACGGGAAGGCGCCTCGCCGGGCCGTTTTTCATCGGCTTTCTCTGTGGAGACCCTGTCCCTTGGGGCGGGGAGGAAACGGAGGCCCCTGCGGGGCAGGCCAGGGCCGAGGATTCGCTGTCTGGGTGGATCCTGGTGTCGGGTGGTGGTCGGTCACGTTTCAAGGTTCCTTGCTGGTGCGGGTGGTGTAGGCGTATCCGTCGGCTCGTTGCAGGAGCCGGACGTGTCGGTGGTGGATGCCCTGGACGGTGCCGTGGCGGGTGGTGATGTTGAAGGAGCCGCTCTTGCGAACGGCGACCCGTCCGGTGTGGGTGCCGGCCTTGGTTCCGGTGGGCACGACCGCGCGCACGAGGTCGCCGGTCTGGAACCCGTGGAAGACCTTGGTGCGCGGCAGCGCCAGGCGTGGGAACCCGTGCTTGTCTGTCCGTGTCCGGCAGTGCGTGCCGCGCCCCGAGCATCCCGCCACCAGCACCCGATCCACCACTTGGGTGATGGTGTCGAGTTTGCCGACGGCGAGGGCGTCGAGGGTGTGGGTCTTGGGCAGTCCCTGCCGGGTGCGGTTCCACTTGGTGCGGCCGCCGGAGGCGGTGTGGGTCGGGAGGCGTTCGTCCAGTGCGCGCCACAGCGCCCACCGGGTCGTGTTGACCGCCGCTGCGTCCCGCAGCGGGGTCTTGGCTTGCGCCAGGATCCTGGCCAGGATCTTGGGTTTGGCGGCGAGGAACTCTTCGATGGGTCGGTTGGATTTGGCCTGGTTGCAGGGGACGCAGGCGAGCGTCAGGTTCGACACCCGGTCCGAGCCGCCCCGCGACCGGGGGTGGATGTGGTCGATGTTGAGCGGGGTGTCGGTAGCGGCGCAGTAGACGCAGACCCGGCCCCACTTGGCCAGCAGGTACTCGCGCACCTCGTAGCCGTGCAGGGTCCCGTGCTGGTACTCCATGCCCTCCAGCGGCCCTCCGGCGCTGAGGAGGTGGGTGTCGAACGCGACGCGTTCCACATGCACCGCCCGTACGGGGGCCCAGCGCGACAGCCGGTCCACCCACGACACGGCGGTGTCCACCCGATGCCGCAGGGACGGCGCCAGCCACCCCTGCGGCCGCTTCCGGTTGTTGAACCGGGGTGCGCGGTACCGCAGGTTCGCCGACCGCCGGCGCCTCCGGTAGCCGGCGCGCTGCTCCATTTTCTTGCCGATGGTGGCGCCGCGGTGGTCGAGTTGGATCGCATACCGGCCCCGCCGCTCACCGCCTTGGGCGGTGAACACCGCGATGCCGGTGTGCTGAGAGCCCGGATCGATCCCGGCCTCCACCCCGTCCACCTCCGAGTCGGCGGCCTCCCGGTCTTTGAGCCGGATGACCAACGGGGTGTGACGATGCACCACCGCCCGGCCCTTACGCAGCAACTCCCGCGCTCGGGCCGGGTGGCAGGGCTGCAACGGTGTCCCATGCTTGTCCAGCACGAACACCGACGGATGACCGACAGATGGTGATGGGTGCCGCTCACGCGGCATCTCCCCGGCCCTCACGGGCGCGGGGGTGACGCCACCGTCGCCAGGTGAAACGACGGTGGTCTCCTCTCGCACATGTCCCGCACCGGATACCGCCCGAGAGCGGTGTTCGGTCCCCGTTTCGTCCCTGTTCCCGGGGTTGTCTGCTGAACCGAATTCCAGAGCCATCTGCTGAGGAAGCACAGAGGGGTGGGTCTTCCGTCCTGCACGGAACGTAGCCAACCAAGTCACCTCCCAAATGCGTGTTGGCTTGTGCTGGTAACGGCAGGCCTCAGCCACCAGGGCTGAAAGCCCCGCCTTCAGGCGGGGGAACCCGTTACCCGGTGGCTATGCGTGCGCCGTCAGCCGGAGCGTTCGCGATGGCTTCGCCTGTGGCTTGCGCGGCCATTTCGGACAGGCTGACCTGGGCCAGCAGCGCGTCGAGTGACAGTTCCAGAACTCCGGCGACGGCGACGACCGTGAAGAAGGCCGGTGTGGGGATGCGGCCCCTCTCGATCTTGCGCAGCGTCTCTGGGGAGATTCCGGCCTGGAGCGCCACGTCGGTGATGCTGCGCGACCCCCTGGCCTCGCGCAGCAAGTCGCCCAGCCGTTCCCCGCGCAGGCGGTCGGCGATCGACAGCGGTTCTCGTACCATGAGCCCAATACTAATACCGGTATAGTTATTGGCCTCTAGAAGGAGGCAGCAGTTGATCGAGCTCAAGACCGCCGGCGAGATCGAGACGATGCGCGAGGCCGGCCGGGTCGTCGCGGCGGTGCACGCGCAGGTCCGTTCGCATGCGGCCGTCGGGGTGTCCCTGCACGAGCTCGACGAACTGGCCCGTCAGATCATGCACGAGGCCGGGGCCGGATCGTCCTTTCTCGGCTACCACCCGGCATTCGGCGCCACTCCCTACCCTGGCGTGATCTGCACGTCGGTGAACGAGGTCATGCTGCACGGCCTGCCCACCGGCTACCGGCTCCGTGACGGCGACCTGCTGAGCATCGACTGCGGAGCCCACATCGATGGCTGGCATGCCGACGCCGCTGTCAGCTTCTGCGTCGGCCAGGCGCGCCGGGGCGACGGCGAACTAATCGCGACGGCTGAGCGCATGCTGGCCGCCGGAATCAAGCAGGCCGTGCCGGGCGCGCGGCTGGGCGACATCGGCCAGGCCATGTCCCGCATCGGCCGCGCGGCTGATTACGGCATCCAGAACGACTTCGCCGGCCACGGTATCGGGCGAGCCATGCATGAGGACCCGTTCGTGCCCAACGAAGGCCGCCCCGGGCGCGGGTTGCGGCTCCGCCCCGGCCTGGTCATCGCCATCGAGCCCAGCCTGATGGCCGGAGGCGCGGACGCCTACCAGATGGCCGAGGACGGCTGGTCCCTGTGCAGCGGAGACGGCAGCCGAACGGTCCACGTCGAGCACTCGGTGGCAGTCACCGACGACGGCCCAGTGATCCTGACCCTCCCTTGAATTCGGCGGGGGCCAGCCTCCGCTCGATCAGCTCCTCGGCGTGTCTGCGTACGGTTGCGATGCCGCGCAGGTCGACCACCGCACGGTCCCGGCCACGTAGCCGGAACTTTGCGCGGAAGTAGTGCTGCCCGATCCGGTGCAGCGTGGCATCCAGCTCGTCCATCACAACGGGCGCAGGTGTTCGATCGTGACGTGGTGCTGCTCGGTCAACCGCTGGGCGATCAACGAGCGGTGGCAGGCCTCAGGGTCGCGCTCGACACAGAGCAGCGCTGCGGTCCCGCCAATCGACAGCGCCGACACGATCGGCGTGAGGTCGGCGCGGTCGAGGATCTCGGTGGTGTAGCGGCGGGTGTACTCGGCGGCGAGTTCGCGGCGCGAGCGCTTGCCGACCCCTTGGCGGTCATCCTCGGCGTATTGGAGCTGGCGTAGCTCCGTGGTCGGGGCGAGCTCGGGGTGGTGCTCGTAGGCGATCCGGGCATGGGCAAGGGCCGCCTGTAGCCGGAGTGAGTTCGCCCACGCGTACTCGGATCCGCGGACACCGCGGCGCTGGCGTACGTCGAGGAGCAGGCAGACGTCCGCGTGCCGCAGTCGTTCCAGGAACGACTCGCCGTCGAAGCCATAAACGCCGATTGTCACCATTTTGAGCACCGGAAATCACCCACCTACTACTCGTGCCGCCTCCGGCAGCCCTGCCGGAGGCGGCGAGGTCGCATTACGCGACGGCGGTCCCCTCAAGCTCGACCATCAGGTCGGGGATCGCCAGCCGTGTCACCCCGAGCATCGTGGTGGTCGGCGCCACCTGTGCGGCGCCCAACCGCGACGCCAGCACGCCGTAATGCGGGAAGAGCAGATCGACGTCTGTGGTGTAGACGTTGAGCCGGACGAGGTTCGCCAGGGACATCCCGGCCTCGCCGAGAACGGCCTCCAGGTTGTCGAGGCTCAACGCCAACTGCGCCGCCATGTCACCGGCATGCTGGGGCTTGCCTTCGCCGCTCATCGCGGTCTGCCCGGAGCAGTAGAGAGTCCGGGTGTGCCCGGAGACGACCTCACCCTGGTTGAATCCCATCTCCAGCGACCACGCCACCGGGTTGACCGCCGTTCGTTCCACTGCCACACCTGCTCCATTCGATTCATTGGGGGTACGTACGTCCATGGGCTCGGTAGCCACCATCGTTGACGTCGTGTTGATCAGCCTCCCAACGAATCACGACATCCTGTGTCGTGTATTTCCGGTCGAGTTTTCCTATGCGCGCCGACCGTTTGGTCTCGCTGGTGCTGGCGCCCGGAGAAACGTGAACCCTTAAGGCGCCCGGCGAAACGTGAACCCTCCGGCGAGTTCCTGGCAACAACCAGTGCTCACCCCCGGAACGAAGGGAAACCATGACGCACTGGCACAGGGGTTCGCCGTGACGGCGGCCGCGACCGATCCGCGCGAGGCAGGGGCACTCGATGACGCAGGGTTGATCCGGCGGTCGCTGACCGAGCCGGAGTGGTTCTCCGGGCTCTTCGACCGCCACGGACGCCGGATCTACGATTACGCGGCACGCCGTCTGGGTGCCGATGCCGCCGAGGACATCGTCGGCGAGACGTTCTTCGTAGCGTTCCGCCGCCGCGCCGCCTACAACCTCGCGGAGCCGCTGGCCCGGCCCTGGCTGTACGGGATCGCCACGAACCTCATCGCCAAGCACCGGCGCACCGAGGAGCGGCACTACCGCACGTTGCTGCGCACCGGCGTCGACCCGGCCCAGGAGCCGATCGCCGAGGCAGCCGTTCGGCGGGTCGCCGCCCAGGCCCAGGACCGGCGGCTCGCGGGCGCACTCGCACGCCTGCACCGGCGTGACCGCGACGTGCTGCTGCTCATCGCCTGGGCCGATCTGACCTACGAGGAGACCGCGGCCGCGCTCAACATCCCGGTGGGGACCGTGCGCTCGCGTCTCAACCGGGCCCGCCGCACGGTCCGCGCGGCCTTCGGTGACACCGATCCGACCACAGAACAGGAGTCGTGACTCGATGGACGAGCTGAAGATGGTCAAGGAACTGCGCCGCGCCACCCCGGCGATGCCCGACGCGGTCGAGGACTTGGTGCGGGGCCGCCTGCGAACGCTGGCTACCGAGACGAACGCACCCGAGCCGCGGCCGAACGTTCCACGACGGCGCCGGACGGTGCTGCGTCTGGGACTGGCCGGGGCGCTCGCCGCGGCCATGGCCGGCGGGATCACCGTGGCGCAGACCGTGGGCGGTACGCCCTCCGCCGTGCCGATCGCGAACGCGTCCGAACTGGGTGACCGCGCCGCGACCGCCGTCGAGAACCAGCCCTACACGCCGCCACGTCCGAAGCAGTGGATCTACACCAGGTCCGTGACGGCGACTGGTTTCGACATGAACCGACCGTGGAAGGGCGTAGATCTCAAGGGCCGGGAGAGTGCCGAGGGATGGGTGCGGGCCGATGGCAAGGCCACCGCCGAGATGGTCGACGGCAAGCTTCAGGTGGACCACGACATCACGCCCGAGAACGACAAGGAGAAGACGCCCTCCTTCCACCTGGGCAACTACTCCAAGCTGCCGACGGAACCCAACGCGCTCCTGCGCACGCTCTACGCCGATCCTTACGTCGGGGGCCCCGGCGGACAGGGCCACCAATCGGTCTTCGAGACGATGAGCTGGATCCTGGAAGACCCGCTGCCCCCCAAGCTGCGAGCCGCGATCTACCGTGCGCTTCCCAAGGTGAGCGGTGTGGAACTGCGCCGTGACGTGGTCGATGCAGCCGGCCGCAAGGGTGCCGCGTTCTCCCGGACCGACGAGAGGGGAGATCGCAAGAGCATCGTGCTCGACCCGGCCACGTTCCGCTATCTCGGCACCCGGTACGAGGTCGCCCGCGAGCACACCGACAAGGCACCGAACGGCGCCACGGTCACCTACAAGGTGGGAACGATCCTCGGCTGGTACGCCTCCATCGACCAGAAGATCGTCGGCAGTCCCGGCCAACGTTCCTGACGGGCGGCTGACGGCGGGTTCTGGCTCAGAGACCGGACAGGGTACGAAACATTCGCCGAGCTGGGGGGCCACGTGCGGTCGGAGCGTCTAGAAGCGCCAGCGGGTGGCGCTGAACCCCTTCTCCTTACCGAATGCGAACACCTGCGCCGGCTCAATCGCGTAGACGTGCCGAGGATCGCTGAGGGCGGTGTCGGACGGGTCGTAGAACTCGCCGTCTCTGACGAACGGATGCCACCACGGATACTTGGCCGGAAACAGGTCCGCAATTTGTCGCAGTCGGGCTGCGTCCCGAACGTGATGAGCGGCGCCTTCGAAAACCAAGTCGACATCAGGACCGGGCACCGTGATCGCGCAGGCGTTGTTCCGCGCGAGGTTGCGGGCCTTGCGGGTCTGCCGGTTGGTGACGAAACAGACCGTTCCTTCGAGCCATACACCCAGCACCGGCACCACGTGCGGCCGCTCGTCCGGGGAGGTGGTGGCGAGCAGGTAGTCGCCCGCTTCGGCCACCCGCGTCCGTACGTCCGCCCAGGTGAGTGCTGTCAGGGGTGCGCCGCGAGGACTGGACAGTTGCTCGGGAGTCGGCTCCAGCTCTTCAAAATACGTCGTCATGACAATGACGCTAGGCGAGTCAGTGCATTATGAAAAGCGATGGTTTCCGATTAAGTCAATCGCCATAGACGATGTTATGACTCATGGTTCCGCATCGGACGCGTCATCACCGCCACCACGACAGGCCACGTTGTACGGCCGGCGGTCTGGTGATCCGCCGGCCGCGACGGTCGTTGATGTGGGTGGGGCGCGCTTGCCTAGAGTGCCCGGTAGAAGGCGCGGATGTCCTCGGCGAGCTGTTTCGGCTGCTCCAGGGCGGCGAAGTGGCCGCCGTGGTCGAACTCCGTCCAGTGCACGATCGTGTCGGTCTGCTCGGCGAACTTGCGGACGGGCAGTGCGATGTCGTGCGGGAAGACCGCCACACCGGTGGGCACCGGCGAGCGCTCCGGCATGCTCCAGGCGTGGGTGAACTCCCAGTAGATCTGGGCGGCGGAGGAGGCGGTGTTGGTGAGCCAGTAGATCGTCACGTTCGTGAGCAGGTAGTCGCGGTCGATCTCTTCGTCGGTCCACTCCTTGAACTTCTCGGCGATCCAGGCGAGCTGTCCGGCGGGTGAGTCGGCCAGGCCGTAGGCGAGCGTCTGCGGCCGGGTGGACTGAATGGCCATGTATCCGCCGAGATCGCCGGTGAAGCGCTCAAGGCCCTCGAGCCGGCTGCGGTCCTTCTCGTCGAGGTCGTCAACGGGACCGGTGGGGAAGGTCAGCAGATAGTTGATATGGATTCCGACCACGTGGTCGGGGGCGACGCGGCCGAGCTCCCGGGCGACTCCAGATCCCCAGTCGCCGCCCTGCGCGCCGTATTCGTCATAACCCAGCCGCGCCATGAGCTCGGCCCAGGCGCGGGCGATGCGGTTGAGCGTCCAGCCGGCGTCCGGCTGCGGCCCGGAGAATCCGAATCCCGGAAGGGAGGGGATGACCAGGTGAAAGTCTCGGGACAGCGGTTCGATCACGTCCAGGAACTCCACGACGGAGCTGGGCCAGCCGTGAGTGAGGATCAGCGGCAGCGCGTCCGGGTTGGGCGAGCGAACATGCAGGAAATGGATCCGCTGGCCGTCGATGTCGGTCCGGAACTGCGGGTAGGCGTTGAGCCTGGCCTCGTAGACACGCCAGTCGTAGGTCGTTGCCCAGTACTCGAGGAGTTCGGCGAGGTAGGAGACGGGGACGCCCCGCTCCCAGCCGGCGCCGGGGACCTCGCTGGGCAGGCGCGTCCTGCCCAGCCTCTCGCGGAGGTCGTCGATGTCTGCCTGGGGGATGCTGATGCTGAAGGTTTCCATGACGACCACCCTCCACCTCATCTAGGCAATATGATTGCCTAGATGACGGCTTCTCGCCTTTTGATTCTGCTTTCTCTGCTGCAGACCCGTTCCGAATGGTCAGGTTCGGAGTTGGCCCAGCGCCTGGAGGTCAGTCCGCGCACGATCCGCTATGACATCGACAAGCTGCGCAACCTCGGCTATCCGATTCAAGCCACGATGGGCGCGATCGGGGGCTACCGATTGGGGGCGGGAGGGGCGTTGCCTCCCCTGCTGCTCGATGACGAGGAAGCCGTCGCGGTGGCCGTGGGCCTGCGCACCGCCGCCGGTGGCGCGGTCACGGGCATCGAGGAGACATCGGTGCGGGCTCTGGCCAAGCTGGAGCAGGTGCTCCCGTCGCGGCTGCGCGATCGGGTCAACGCCCTGTACAGCCACACCACACCGATCACAGCGGCCAGCGCCCCCGTCGATGCCGAGACCCTCACCACCATCAGCGCCGCCTGCCGGGACCATCACCGGCTGCGCTTCGACTATCGCACGCATGCCGGTGATGATCAGGTCCGGGACACCGAGCCGTACCAGCTCGTGCACATGAACCGACGCTGGTATCTGGTCGCCTGGGACGTGCACCGACAGGACTGGCGGACGTTCCGGGCCGACCGGATGACGCTGCGGATCCCGCACGGACCTCGCTTCACCCCCCGGGAGTCGCCACCGCCCGACCTGGTTCCACGGGGGGTGGACACGGCGCTCTTCGGTTACCGGGCGCAGGTGACCGTGCACACCCCGGCCGACTCGATCAAGGTGCCCAGCGCGGTGCAGGTGGATCGGGTGGACAACAACACGTGCATCGTCCACGCGGGCGCCGACACCCCTCATCAGCTCGCCCTGCACATCCTCATGCTCGACGCCGACTTCACGGTGGACGGACCGCCCGAGCTGCTGGAGGAGCTAAGGAAGATCTCCACCCGGTGCGGGGTGCCGGTAAGGCTGGCGTCACCTGATGCACGCGATTGAGTTCGCCCAGCTCAGCGACGGTGTCACAAGAGCCGTGGGAGGACTTTCCCCGATCGTGGGGCGTGGGGCGTGGTGATCGCGCGCGCGGGTGTCGATCGGGATTCGTGGGCGCTACCGCAGTTGGTCGCGGCGGCGGGTCAGGTAGGCGGTCTCGGCGGTGTTGCCTGCCAGTTCGATGGCTTTGTCGTAGGCGGCGCGTGACTGCTGGCTTTGGCCCAGGCGGCGCAGGAGGTCGGCGCGAGTGGCGTGGTAGGCGTGATAGCCGGCCAGCTGGTTCTGGAGGCGGTCGATGGCTGCCAGTGCCACCTGTGGGCCGTCGAGCTCGGCGACCGCGATGGCTCGGTTGAGGGCGATGATGGGTGAGGGGTCGAGGCGGAGGAGCTGGTCGTAGAGGGTGAGGACCTGTGACCAGTCGGTGTCGCGGATGTCGCGGGCGGAGGTGTGCACGGCGTTGATCGCAGCGAGGATCTGGTAGCGGCCTGGCGCGATCCCAGCGGCGGCAGCGGCCAGGCGCTGGCGCACCAGCCGGTGGCCTTCGGCGATCAGTTCCGCGTCCCAGGCCCCGCGGTCCTGCTCGTCGAGGGAGACCAGTTCGCCGCTGGTGGAGACGCGGGCGGTGCGGCGGGCCTCGATGAGCAGCATCAGCGCCAGCAGCCCGGCCACCTCACCGTCGTCGGGGAGGAGGGCACGGATCAGGCGGGTGAGCCGGATCGCTTCGGTGGTCAGGTCGTGCCGTACCGGGTCGGTGTCGGGGCCGGTGGCCAGGTAGCCCTCGTTGAACACCAGGTACAGCACGGCGAGCACGCCGGTGACACGCTGCGGGAGGTCCTCGGCGGACGGCACGCGGTAGGGGATGCCAGCCGCCTTGATCTTGGCCTTCGCGCGGGTGATCCGCCGTTCCATGGCGGTCTCTTGTACTAGGAAGGCGCGGGCGATCTCGGGCGCGGTCAGACCGCCGACCATGCGCAGCGTCAGCGCCACGCGGCTCTGCATCGCCAGCGCCGGGTGACAGCAGGTGAAGATCAGCCGGAGCCGGTCGTCGTCGATGGCGCCGACAGGCTCGGGCGGGTCGTCGTCGTACACCATCTGAGCCTCCTTGTGCTTGTCGTCGCGTTTGTTCTCGCGCCGGATCCGGTCGATGGCCTTGCGGTTGGCGGTGGTGGTCAGCCAGGCGCCGGGGTTGGGCGGCACGCCGCCCGCCGGCCACCGCTGCACGGCGGTCGCGAACGCCTCGGCGGCCGCCTCCTCGGCGATGTCGAGGTCACCAAAACGCCTGGTCAGGGAGGCGACCACCCGCGCCCACTCCTCTCGGTGGACCCGGGTGATCGCCTCCTCGACGTCGCTCACTGGAACGGCCGCACTTCGATCTTCCGATCGCAGACCTTCGACGCCTCGGCGGCGAGTTTGAGCGCCACATCCAGATCGGGGGCCTCCCACACCCAGATGCCGGCGAGGTACTCCTTCGACTCCACGAAAGGCCCGTCGCTGAACACCGCCTCCTCGCCCCGGTTGTCGATGACCGTGGCCGCGTCGGTGTCCGCGAGTCCGCCCGCGAAAACCCAGTAGCCCTCGGCGATCAGTCGTTCGTTGAACGCGCTGATGGCAGGCTGCCTGTCCGTGCTGCCGGGATTGCTCTTGTCATCGATCACGGAAACCAGGTACCGCATCTGAAGATCATCTCCTGTGGTGTCAAGACAGCGTGGCTCGGTGGTCAGGGACCTCAAGCCGTTGCATACTGCGGGCGCCCTGCCGGCCGGTAGACCTGGATCGTCACGCCCCTGGAGTCGACGTGCGACTCGACCAGGTCGAGCGCAAGATCCGGGCCCGCGTCCGGGAACAACCGCGCGCCCTGACCGACGACCACCGGGACGGTGAGCAGAGTCACCTCGTCGACCAGGTCGTTCTCCAGCAGCCACCGGGTCAGGATGCCACTGCCGTGCACCTGCAACTCACCCCCCGGCTTGGCCTTCAACTCTCGGACGGCGGCCGCGATGTCTCCGGACAGGACGGTCGTGTCCGACCACACCGGATCGGTGAGCGTGGTCGACGCCACGTACTTCGGCCGTGTGTTCAACGCGTCCACGACGCCCTCCCAGCCAGGGACATCCTGGACCGTAAGGGTCCCCCACGAGCCGGCGAACAGCTCGTAGGTCCGCCGGCCGAACAGGAACGCCTCAGCGCGCTGGTAGGTCTGCTTGATGAACGCCAGGGTCTCGTTGTCGCCCTTGCCCCGGGCCCATCCGCCGCGCTCGAATCCGTTCCTGCGGTCGTCCGACGCGGCGCCGTTGCCCTGCATCACTCCATCGATGGTGACCTGAGTCATCGTCGTCAGCTTCATGATCGCGGCTCCTCTACCTCAGCGCCGCCCCCGTGGGCGGCCTCACCCCTGCCACGAACACCACCGCCCCGATCCGACACCGCCTCCCGGATTTCTTTCAAAAACTTTCCGGGCACATCCGATCTGAGTAGTTGTGGTCTGAGCCCGCCAGCCTCGAGTAGTGATCTTGCGATGTAGTTCGTGAGGTCGCGGAAACCCAGCGCGGAGCCGCGCAGGTGTTCGGGGCCGCCGTTGATCGCTTCGGTCGGTCCCGAGTCCCGGCACCCAGCTGCGTTCACCGATGAGCGGCCAGCACTGCCGCGAGGCCTTCTTGCAGGTCCTTGACGAAATACTCGGGAACCTCCAGCGACGGGAAATGTCCCCCGCTTTCGGGCGACCTCCATCGGACGATCTGTCGGTACCGCTCCTGTGCCCAGGGGCGCGGACACTTCTCGACGTCGCGGGGATACATAGTGAGTGCTGACGGGACGTCGACCCGAAGTTCGGGGTCCAGCGAGTTGTGGCTTTCGTAGTAAATGCGGGCCGCCGATGCGCCGGTCCGCGTCAGCCAATACAGGGTGACGTCGTCAAGAACGCGGTCTCTGGAAATCGTCTCGAACGGGCTGTCTTCGGTATCTGACCACTCGGCGAACTTGTCAAGGATCCAGGCAAGAAGCCCGACCGGTGAGTCGACGAGCGAATAGCCGATGGTCTGCGGTCGGGTCGCCTGCTGCTTCGCGTACGCCGCGCGGTGGCGCCAGAAATCGCGGGTTTCCTCGGTCCACTTGCGCTCGACCGCCGTCAGCCCATCCGTTGTCAATCCGGGCGGCCCCTCCGCGAACGTTGTGTGGATGCCGAGAACGTGCGCCGGGAACCTGCCGCCGAGAACCGTGGTGATATTACCTCCCCAGTCACCACCGTGGGCTACGAACTTGCTGTAGCCGAGCCTTTCCATCAGTTCCACCCACGCGGCCGCGATCTTTTCGGTTCCCCACCCGGTGGTGGCCGGCTTGTCGCTGTAACCAAAGCCTGGTAGCGACGGGACCACGACGTGGAACGCCGGCACGTATGCATTTTTCGGATCTGCCAGTTCGTCTACTACATCGATGAACCGAGCAATGCTGTCTGGCCAGCCGTGCGTCAAGATCAGAGGAGTGGCATCTGCGCGCGCGGATCGGCGGTGCAGGAAGTGGATTCCCAGATTGTCAATGGTCGTGCGGAACTGGCCGACGCGGTTAAGGCGCTCTTCGAACGACCGCCAGTTGTACCCGGTGCGCCAGTAGTTCACGACATCGACGAGGTCGGCGAGAGGAACGCCCTGTTCCCATCGGCGAGGGTCGGGCGCGGCGAGATAGACCGTCTCGGCCTCCGGTAGCCGCGCCGCGGCCAGCCGCGCGCGCAGATCGTCGAGGTCAGCGTCAGTTGCGTGGGCTTCAAATGCTTGCACGTCGCTGGTGAGACGGGGCATGAGGCCTCCTGGCCATCGCGGAACCGGCTAAGACGGTTCTAGCATGTCTTCTTGCCAGCGTGCAATCAGCTGACCCGGTCTTCATGGAGGTCGCTGGGTCGGGGCGTTTGCGGCGTTACCCGTAACCAGGCCCTTGGGTGCACTGGCGGGCATGGCGGGGTGCCAGCTGGCGCTGCCGTCCTACAGGCCTCTGAGGTTCCTCGTGGGTGGACAGGGTCGGGTCAGGCGGGTTGCGATGTTGGCGGAGAGTGCATCGCGACGATCGCGGCTGCCAAGGACCAGGTTTCAGGTATGCGCATCCGTCGCCCGGGCGCCGAGAGTGAGTCGGGCTGGGAAGTGCAGGAATCGGTGGCGCATGGCCTTCGGCTCGCACGCGGCCAGGACCTGCGCGTCGCCGGTCAGGGCGAGCAGTCGGGTCCAGGCGACCAGGTCGGCGGCGATCTGGGTGAGCATCAACCAGGCGTGCCGGATGCGGTCCTCAAAGGGACGATCGGGGCTAAGGTGGTTCCATGCGTGATGGGTTCCCTGACTTTCGCCTCGGTAACGTGCTAGCGACCAGCTTTACGGGGACTCTGACGGAGCGTCATGGCAATGCTGTGGAGCGCATTCCCACGCCGCAGCGACTCGTCGACTGGCTGGCAGTGAACGGCCTAGCCGTGGACTCCTGCACCACCGCCCAGCTCGAACTCGCTCGGGAATTGAGGGAATCAATTCACGCCGCCGCAACAGCGACCGCGATCCAAGAGGCTCTCCCTGCGTCTGCCATCCAAATCATCAATGACTGCAGCATTCAGGGTCAGGCCGCGGCTATCCTGACGCCCGAGGGCAATCGTCAATGGCGACTCAGCTCGACTTCTTGCGTAGAGGATGCCCTCAGCGTAATCGCCGCCGACGCGATCAGCATAATCGCGGGCGAACGAGACGGAAAATTGGCCTTGTGCGCATCGCCAACCTGCCAAGCCGCTTTCTTCGACACCAGTCAAAGTCGCACGCGCAAATGGTGTGATATGAACACGTGCGGGAATCGTCAGAAGAAGGCACGCTTCAATGCCAACCAGCGCAGGAACGGGACTGCCGCACGGACGGGTGTCATCTGATCTGGCTACCCGGAGGGCGGGACTGATGCACGAGCAGGTGTCAGTCTGACCTGATGATCGGCACCAGCTCAACGTCCAGGAAGCCCGGCACCGCCTCGCCCGGCGGATCGCGTTCGGTAACCGCGGCCAGCTCCGCCAGCGCTACCGCGAAGGGATGGAAGACCAGCTCGGCGCACTCGGCCTGGCGCTCAACGCGGTGGTCTGGTGGAACAGCCTGTACATCGACGCCGCCGTCACGCAGCTGCGCGCCGACGGCTTCGGCGTCACTGAAGAGATGTGCGCGCGGCTGTCGCCGATCTGCTTCGAGCACATCAACTTCCTGGGCCGCTACGCCTTCACCCGCGTCGACCCCGCAGCCGGGCTGCGTCCCTTCCACGATCCGGTTCAGCAAGCGGGTGCTCGGCCGCAGTGAGAGTGGCCAGCTGCGCAGTGGGCAGGTCGCGGCCGCTGCAGGGATCGGTCGGCAGACGCTGGGCTTTGGATCTGGCTTGGGTCGCGGTCGCGGTGGGCTAGTTCCAGACGAGGTGCTGGTGCAGCTGGTTCTGCTGGGCGGGGTGGTGGTGGGCGGCGGCGCGTTCGAGAGGCGGGTCGCCTCGGCGATGGCCGCGTGGTTCCACTGGGCGCGGTCCTGGTCGGGCAGTTCGCTGTCGGACGGGATGCGGTAGGGGACGCCCGTGTCGGTGATCTTGCGTTTGGCGCGGGTGATGCTCGGCTCAGTGGCCTCTGTGTGGCGCTGGTTCGATCTTGACAGTCCGGAGTCCCGCTGATCTATTGTGCTACGACACTCAGACAATGGAGCGTGCGTGATCAACTTCTATCTGGACGTCAAGTCTGGCGTCTCGCCTTACCAACAGCTGGTGCAGCAGGTGCAGCAGGCCCTCCGCGTGGGTCTGCTGTCGGTCGGCGATCAGCTGCCGACCGTGCGGGACGTGGCGGCGAAGCTGGCGATCAACCCGAACACGGTGCTGAAGGCTTACCGCGAGCTGGAGCACCTCGGGCTCATCACGCCCCGCCCGGGCCAGGGCACCTTCGTCACCCGCACGCTCGCCGACGACTCCCTCGCAGCTCACGAACCCTTGCACCTCGAACTGCGGGAGTGGTTGGACAAGGCGCTGCGAGCCGGGCTGGACGCGGACAGCATCGAAGCGCTGTTCATGACGACCTTCCGGAAGGTCGTGGGGGCGACCCAATGATGCCTGCCCTGCGCACCGAGCGGCTGAGCAAGCGCTACCGGGGAGGTCACCAGGCGTTGAGCGAGGTAACGCTGACCCTTCCCGCCGGTCGGGTCGTCGGCCTGGTCGGGCCCAACGGCGCCGGCAAGTCCACGTTGCTCAACCTGATCGCCGGCACGATCCGGCCGACCTCGGGAATGATCGAGGTTCTCGGCGGGCGCCCGGCCGCGAACGCGGCGCAGCTGAACAAGGTCGGCTTCGTCGCCCAGGACACCCCTGTCTACAGGGGCTTGACGGTCGCCGAGCACCTTCGTCTCGGCGCCAAGCTCAATGCCAACTGGGACGCCGGGCTCGCTCGGCGGCGCATCGCGCACCTCGGCCTCGATCCGGCGCAGAAGGCCGGGCGCCTCTCCGGCGGGCAGCGCGCTCAGCTCGCCCTGGCCGTCGCCACGGCCAAGCGGCCCGAGATGTTGATTTTCGATGAGCCGGTGGCCGCGCTCGACCCGCTGGCCCGTCGGGCCTTCCTGCAGTACCTGATGGAGTCGGTGGCCGATCTGGAGGCCACGGTCATCCTGTCGTCGCATCTGCTCGGCGACCTGGAACGGGTCTGCGACCACCTGGTGGTGTTGACCGCGTCCGGCCTGCAGCTGGCAGGCGACGTCGACGACATCCTGGCCGCCCACTACCGGTTGGTCGGCCGGCCCGAGCACATCGACAAGCTGCCGCCGGGTGTGGAGGTCATCCAGGCCGAGCACAACGGTCGGCAGAGCACGCTGATCGTCCGGGACACCAGCGGGATGCTGCCCCGGCTGCTGCCCGAGCTGCTGCCCACCGCGACTCCGCTTGAGCTTGAGGACATGGTTCTCGCCTACCTCGACCGCGCGGTCACCACGCCCATCGGCGCCTCCGCCGGACACTCCTTGGAGGGCTCTCGATGATCTGGCTGACCTTGCGTCAATTCCGCGTGCAGGCGCTCATCGGGGTGGGCGCCGCCGCCTGCCTCGCAGCGTACTTGGTCGTGCTCGGCCTGCAGATCCGCGACAGTTACGACACCGCGGTCAACTGTGGTGCCGGCTGCACACTCGACGCCGCCCGGGACACGCTGGGCGAGGACTACTTCACCACCCTGCTGCTTTGCGGCTTCCTGATCGTCCTGATGCCTGCCCTGATCGGCGCGTTCTGGGGCGCGCCGCTGGTCGCCCGTGAGATCGAGACCGGCACCCATCGCCTGGTGTGGAACCAGGGCGTCACCCGCGGCCGCTGGCTCGCGGTCAAACTCGGGCTGGTCACTCTTGCCGGCGTGGTTCTGACCGCCACGCTCAGCATCCTGCTCACCTGGGCGGCGAGCCCGTATGACAAGCTGATCGGCGGCCGCTTCGACCCGCTGATCTTCCCGACCCGCAACATCGCACCCCTGGGCTACGCCGTCTTCGCCGTGGTCGCCGGCACCACGATCGGCCTGCTCACCCGCCGTACCGTCACCACGATGGCCCTCACCCTGACCGCGTTCGCCGCGCTGCAGATCCTGCTGCCCGCCACGATCCGTCCCCACCTGGCGCCGGCGATCACCGAGTCGGTCACCTACAACGCCGGCGCCGACCTCGACGGCGCCCGGATCAACCTCAAGGGCGGCGTCGCCAGGATCGAGGGATACGCCAAGCCCGGAGCCTGGGTGCTGTCCACCAGCACCGCGCTGCTCGACCCCGCGGGCAAGCCGCTGAGCCGATCGGTGGTCGCCCAGTGCAGCACCGGCGATCGCGACCGCGACGAGGCCTGCTACACAGCCCAGAAGGCGCACTTCGTGGTCAAGTACCAGCCGGCCGACCGCTACTGGACCTTCCAGTGGCTGGAGCTCCTGACGTACCTGCTTCTCGCCGCGGCCCTGGCCGCCTTCGCCTTCTGGCGTATCCCCCGCGGCCTCAACTGACCACCCCACCACCTCAGCGGTTGGGCGACTTCAGGCCCGAGCGCAATCCCGCACGCCCCACCACATTCCATCCCTTGACGGAGACATCCCATGCTCAGTCGCCGTGCCCTGCTCAAATCCGGTGTCGCAGGCGTGTTCGCCGTGTCTACCAGCACCGCCGGGCTCCTCACCCTGAGTGCCCGCACAGCCCCGGCCACTTCGGCCAACAAGGTCGCAACGTCTGCCACGCCAGGGGCCGCGCCGCTACAGCAAGCCCTGGACGCCATCTCGGCGACCGCAGCGGCCGGCGTGCTCGCCGAGGTGCGCCACGGCCGATGGACCTGGCGCGGCAGCAGCGGCGTCGCCAGGCTCGGCACCACCGAACGGGTTCCGGTGCACAGCCGGTTCCGGGCGGGCAGCGTCACCAAATCGTTCGTGGCCACCGTCGTCCTGCAACTGATCGGCGAGCGCCGCATCGGCCTGCACGACTCCCTCGACCAATGGCTGCCCGCAACGACCGCGGCCGACCATCGGATCACCGTGCACCATCTGCTCCAGCACACCAGCGGGATCGTCAACTACACCAACACCCGCGCCTTCCGCACGCTCTATGGCACCGTCGACGGCATTCTCGGCCTGCGCGATCGCACCTGGACCCCGGCCGAACTGCTCGCTTTCACCGACGGCCAGCCTCTGCTGTTCGAGCCGGCCACCTCCTGGACCTACTCCAACACCAACTACATTCTGCTCGCGCTCATCATCGAGAAGGTCACCGGCCGACCGTACAGAACAGAGGTGAAACGCCGCATCCTGCGCCCGCTCGGCTTGCACGACACCGAACTGCCCGGCGCCAGCCCGACCATCACCGGGCCCCACCCGCATGGTTACCTGCCGCAGGAACAGAACGGCACCCTCTTGCCGGTCGACATCACCAAGCTCAACCCGACCGTCACGGGTGCCTCCGGCGAGCTCGTCACCACCACGACCGACCTCAACCGCTTCTACCAGGCGCTACTCACCGGCCGGCTGCTCCGCCCCGCCCAACTCGCCCAGATGCGCACCGCCTGGACGACCGGCCGCGACTACGATTACGGCCTCGGCCTGCAAACCAAGCTCCTGGCCGACGGAACCCGGCTCTGGGGCCACGAGGGCGACATCTTCGGCTACCAGACCTCCTGCTGGACCACCGAGGACGGACGCAGGCAACTCACCGTCGCCGCCACGCCATGGGGCACGGGCGACCTCGACGAACTCTTCGACACCCTGGTGACCACCGCATTCGCCTCCTCGTAACTCGCAGCGGCCACCGCCCAGGCACGGTACATGCGGCTGGGACCTTCGGCGTGCGTCTGGATCGACGCTCAGCTCCACTCTCAGCGGCTATCGCACAGCGGACAGGACGAGGGACGCTATGGCCAGCCCCAAGAAGACGCCTGGGAAAGCCAGGTTGTGGAACACGCGGGCGCGGATGTGCACGGTGACAGCGCCGACGAAGAACAGGACTAGCCCCAACGCGGCAGCCATGCCGATGAACGGGACGCCCATGAGCCCGAGTAGGAGCCCAGCAGCTCCAGCTGCCTTGGGAACAGCGAGCCACGGGATCCAGGACGTTGGCACACCGACTTTGGTCGAGTTGGCGACGACGAACTCGGCCCTCACGAGGTCCGCAACGGTGATCGCGACGTTGACCACGATCGCGATGACGGTGACGATCACGTAGGCGACGAACACGCGCTTCCCCTCAATGCTGAGTACGTGGTGAGCGTGGGCGAATCAGCGGCTGATCACCATGACCAGGCCTTACCGAGCCCGGACACGGTGTCCGGCCAGAAACCTGGGTAGTTGCGCTGTCCCCGGTAGGACGGGAAAATCCCGCACCGGCGCAGCGCGTTCGAACGGAACCGCCGGCGCGGCGGCCAGAGCCCGCCGAACCTCGGCCGCCTCGTCGACGAAGGCCACCTGGAAGTCCTCGACGCGATGGCGCTGACCTACCGGCTCCACCGGCTCAAGCTGCTGTCGGACTGGCGCTACACCCAGACCGCCAAACGCCTCACCCAGATGGGCTACCGCACCGCAGAACCCGACTCCTCCATGGTCCGCGAAAGCAGCCAGTTACTGGCCAAGGTCTTCGACGCGCTCCGCTCCCAGGGCATGACCCGCGCTGACATCGCCGCGGAGCTGAACCTGCCCCCGAAGACCTCAACGGGTACGTGTTCGGTCTGATCCCAGTCGGGATCACAGGAGGTGGCGAGCCGTCGACCGGATCGCAGCCGGAGCTGCGTCTCGTCCAGAACGCGTAGCCGCTTATCGCCTGGATCGGTCCAGGATGGACGTTATGCCTCGTTCCTACACCGGTCAGATGTTTGGGTGGCCGTCCCGAGCGGCCTCCAGTTGAGCTCGGGATAGCACGGTGCCCTTGGGCCACTCATTCCCGGCTCACCCATCTGGCCGAAGACGGCTGGTCAGCACCCATGCTCATGGCTCTTAGCGGCCACGAGAACATCCGCAGCCTGGCCATATACACCAACGTCAGCGCCGAAGCTGTCGCTACCGCCGTCGCCGACCACGACCACGACCCCGGCCGTCGCCACCGCAACCGTTAACGGCCAGTCCGCGAGCTCTCGTTTGCGGCTCATGACAGTGGCGTTAACGGGACCCCTACTGCGACGACTGCATGCCTGAACCGGTTCTTCCCGCCGCCCAGAGCAGCGTGGCGGCGGAGTCAACTCAGGGTCGCGAGGTCGACCAGAACCTCTGAGACGATCACCGGGTCGAGGTCTCCGAGGAGCGGCGCGTCCGGGTCCTCGGCCTCCAGGGTGTCCCACCACCAGCTGCCGAGATCGGTCACGACCTGCACGCGCCGGATCGTGTGCTCAGGGAAGCTGTCAGGTTCTCCAGCCACGATCCCCGGGTCGAGTTCGACGGCAATGTACAGCCTGTCGCCGACCGGCCGGAAGATCCCCGGCTCGACCCCGCTG
Source organism: Actinomadura sp. 6N118 (assembly GCF_044326415.1). NCBI lineage: Bacteria > Bacillati > Actinomycetota > Actinomycetes > Streptosporangiales > Thermomonosporaceae > Actinomadura > Actinomadura sp. 6N118. Next base: position 69,877 of record NZ_JBIRAZ010000032.1, read on the forward strand.
TCCAGCGGATACGCACGTTCCCACCCCTGCCTGGCCAGGCGGAGCACCGCACCGAACGAGGTCGTCGCGCCTTCGAACCGGGCCAGCCGCCGAGCGCGGTGCGCATCCTCGTCCAGGACCGCCACAGGCCGTGTGAGCTGCGGGAACGGCTGCAAGATCTCATAGTCGGCGAACACCTGTGACCACGTCTGCGCATCGAAGCGCAGGGGATGCGCGATGCCGATCAGAGCGTCGGAGGGCAACACGTACGCTTCGTCCTCGACGGTGGCGAACGTGCCGTCCTCGGCGATGCGGAAGGGCTCGGTGCCGGCCGTCCACACCAGCCGCCGCGCCAGATGCCGTATCAGCGGATGCGTCACCACGAACGTCCGGAAGTCCTCGGCCGTCCAGCGGCGGCCGGTCACCATCGCCGTCTCCAGCCGCACGATCTGGTCGGCGGCTACGGCCCGGACGTCCTTCTTCATCGCGGTGAAACGCCGGTGAGCGTCCGGGGCCAGCCCGCGGTCGTCCTGGACGCCGGGCTTGGGCAGCGTCTTGCGCTGCCGGCCGTCCTCGTCGGTCACGAACGGCTTGAGCTGCTCGTCGAATCCGACCACGAACCGGCGCGGGCCGTAGTCCAGCAGCAGCGTCCCGTCCGCGTCCAGACCGAGGTCCGGCACGAGCCGGTCGGCGAGCTGGTCGTCGGTGAGCCCACGCCGCCGCGCCGCCTCCACAAGCGCCAGCCGCGCGTCCTCGCGCGCCCCGCCGGGGAAGGACCGGCGCGTCATCAGATTGAGCTGGACCAGGGCGGCATCGGTACCGATCCTGGCCAGGACGTCGTCGACCACGCGAGCGGCCTTGAGGTGCTTGCGCGTCGCGATGTAATGGCGGACCAGCGGCGCGGCCCGCCGCACCGTGTCATCGTCGCCGAGCTGACCCAGCTGGGTCAGCACCCAGGCGTTCCCGTTCGGCTCGCCCGCCGACTGCCACGCCTCGAAGATCGCCCAGGCGAATTCCGCAAGTCCCGTGCACGCCGCCCGCAGCGCCTCCCGCTCGGGCATCGGCGGCTCTTGCGCCAGCATCAGCAATCCGATGAGGTTATGGACCAGGACATCGTCCAGTTCCCCGGCCGCTGTCACCGGGCGGGGGAGCGCCGCCACCTCCAGCCACGTGGGAATCTTCGGCGCCTTCACCGGCACCGCCGCGACTTCCGCGTCCAGCAGCTCCGCCACCGCGTCGGCGGCCTGGTCGCCATGGACGCCGGCGGCCTGGACGACCGCGTCCCGGCCGTGCTCCTGCGCGATCAGTCGCAGCCCGGCCGCGGCCTTGTCCCGCGCCGCGCGCCGTCCGCCGACCGCATCGGGCACAAGGTAGGGAACGGCGTTCACACCGTGCCGCAGCAGCCACCGGCGCCCCACGTCCCTGGCCGACTTGAGCCGGACCAGCCAGTCCGCCATCAGTTGCGCGACCTCGACGTCGAGGTAGGGCAGCAGTACCTCGCCGTTGTCCACGGGACGCCGCCTGGCCGCCCGCAACGCCAGTTCGCGTACCCGCACGCCGTAACGCGCCACCAACGGCATGAGCCGGTAGTCATCAAGGAGGTGCAGGTTGATGCCCCGCCACGAGGACTCGTCGGCGCGTTCCAGGAACAACGGCAGAAGGTCACCGAACGCCCGCTCCGGGCCAATAACCAGTTCTACCGCCTGATGACCGTAGTCGGTCTCCCCCGACAGGAAGCGCGACCGCGCGTGGTCCCAGAACGGGTCATCATCCGGGTAGTGCACGAACACGCCCAACCGAGCCTTCTTGATCCACTCTTCCAGCTCACCTTCCGCCCAGGTAAGCGCACCTGGGCCGGGAGGTGTGAGGCCAGAAATGACGACCGGGGTGGTCTCGCTCTTCGCCGCTTTCGACCACGGCGGGTCGACCAGCACGCCCGGAACCGCGGAATGGGGGAGATCAACCATGCTGATCCACTTTAGACGTCCCCGCCGACAGCCACCCCCGTACCTACTTTGCGGCTCGCCGTGGCTAATGGAGCTGTGACCGTTCTGCCTCGCGGGTCTCTTTCGTCCCAGCAGGATGGTTGCGCAGCCAGCTGGCCGGTGAGCACCTCGCCGTAGCAGGGTGCATGTGAGCCCTACCTGAGACCGTGCCCCGGCCAGCCGGCGGGAAGGCCGATGGCTGGTGGGATGACGTTGCCGAGGTCCGAGCACTGATCCATTAGCGCGCTGCTGTCCTTCTCGTGGCTGGTCCGTGCTCGTCTTCGGGAGGGAACAACATGATCTTCGTGGGTGTCGACTGGGCCGAACGCCATCACGACGTCCACTTGAGCGACGCGGACGGGAACGCCTTGGGCTATAGCCGGATCGATGAGAGTGCCAAGGGAGCGCGCGAGTTCCACGAGCTGATCGCCCGGCACGCCCAGGACCCGGCCGAGGTCCTCATTGGTATCGAGACCGACCGCGGCCTGCTGGTCACCTCCCTACTCGCCGCGGGTTACCAGGTCTATGCGATCAATCCGCTCTCCTCGGCCCGCTATCGAGATCGATACTCGACCTCGCGCGCCAAGTCCGACAAGGCCGACGCCCGCATGCTCGCCGAGATCGTCCGGACCGACCGGCATCATCATCGGCAGGTCGCTGGTGATTCCGACCATGCCGAGGCGGTCAAGGTCCTGCGCGCGCCCACCAGCATCTGATCTGGACCAGGCAGCGCCAAGTCAATGTCCTGCGCAGCTACCTGTGCGAGTACTACCGGCCGCGCTGAAAGCCTTTGACGACCTCACCGAACGCGATGCGCTGGCCGTACTGATCAAAGCACCGACACCGCCCGCCGGTCGCGCCCTGACCAAGACCCAGATCACCGCCGCGCTCCGCCCCGGCGGCCGCCGTCTGGAGGCCGAGAGTGGCGTGCTCACCCCTGCCGAACGGCGCGAACTGGAGCGGCTCGTGGCAGACGGCCGGCGCGCCAGGGACCACATGGTCGAGGCCAACCTTCGGCTGGTCGTCTCGATCGCCAAACGCTACGCCGCAGGCGGGGGCTGCCCCTGCCGGACCTGATCCAGGAGGGCACCATCGGGATGATGCGCGCGGTGGAGAAGTTCGACCACCGGCGCGGGCTGAAGTTCTCCACCTACGCCACCTGGTGGATCAAGCAGGCGATCGGCCGGGCGCTGGCCGACCAGAGCCGGACCATCCGGCTCCCCGCGCACATGGTGGAGGTCCTCAACCGGGTGACGCGCGCACGCCGCGCCATGCTGGGCGAACTCGGCCGGGAACCGGCCGCCACCGAATTGGCGGCCGAACTCGACCTGCCCGCCGAGAAGGTCGGGCTGGTGCTGCGGTACTCCAGGGAGCCGATCTCACTGCACACCCCGGTCGCCCCGGACGACGCCGGTACGGAGTTGGGTGATCTCGTGCCCGACGACGCGCCGGACCCGGCCACCACGGTCACCGACTCCATGCTGCGTCACCACCTGGACACGGTGCTGGCGACCCTGTCCGAACGGGAAGCGGCCGTGATCTGTCAGCGGTTCGGCCTGGACGACTCCCGGCCGAGGACCCTGGACGAGATCGGCCGGAACTTCGGGCTGACCCGTGAACGCATCCGCCAGATCGAAGCCAAGGGAATGAGCAAACTCCGGCACCGCGACCGCACAAGGGTCCTGGCCGACCTGCTCACGTGACCACACCGCCGGTCAGCACGCCGAAGCGTCGCGGCGAGCACACCCACCATGACGCCCCGACGGCACCGACCCCACCGGTCCCGGAAGATCTTGCGCCGGCGGTGATTCGTCTCGCGCGTTCGAGAAAGCACCTGTTCTTCCTCTTCTGTGAAGGCCGTCGTTCGCCGGCGTCCTGCGGTGCTGGGTGCGCGCGGACATGTCATCGCCCTCATCGAGCACCGGAGGTATGCCCATGCGCACTGCCCAATTGGCCTTGCACGGCGTCACCAAGCGCTACACCGACCGCGTCGTCCTCGACCGGGTCGATCTCACGGTCCGGCCCGGGGAGAAGGTCGGCGTCATCGGCGACAACGGGGCCGGAAAGTCCACGCCGCTCAAGGTCCTGGCGGAGGTCGAGCGGCCGACAACGGCGAGGTGCATCTCGTCGCCCCGGGCGGTGTCGGCTATCTGGCGCAGACCCTTGAGCTTCCCGCGAGCGCCACCGTTCAGGACGCCGTCAACCTGGCGTTGGCGGATCTGCGGGAGATCGAGGCGCGGATGCGGGCCGTCGAGGTCGAGATGGCCGCCTCCGGCGAGGGGCTCGACGCCCTGATGGAGGTCTATGGCAGACTCGTCGAACGGCACGAGGCCCGCGGCGGCTACAAGGCCGACGCCCCGGTGGACATCATGCTGCACGGGCTCGGGCTGCCGGGCCTGGAACGGGATCGCGCGCTGGGCGCCCTGTCGGGCGGAGAACGCTCCCGGCTGGCACTGGCGGCGACGCTGGCGGCCCAGCCGGAGGTGCTGGACGAGCCCACCAACGACCTGGACGACCAGGCCGTGCGGTGGCTGGAGGAGCATCTGCGCGCCCATCGCGGAACCGTCGTCAACGCACGACCGCGTGATGGAACTCGCAGGTCAGCGGCTTGGGGCTCAGTCAGCCATGTAAGGCACGTAGGTGATCGGCATCTGGGTGCGCCGGGCGTGAAGCTCTCGAGAGGACGTTACGTCCGATCTTCCTCGATCTCGTACCAGATGGTGCGGGCCTATGTCGCTCGCCGTCGCCCTCGGGAGGGGCGGACACCCCGGTCGGGCTGCAGCTGGAGGGTGGCGGCGTCGGCTCCCTGAAGCATTGCGGGGGTGGGGGATGACCCGTGGTCTCGAGGGGGGTCCAGGAGGCGGACTCGTCGGTCCACTCGGTGGAGGCGAGAGTGAGGAGCGGGGTCATCCGCGCCTCGCAGGCGTGGCAGGGGACGGGTTCGGAGTCAGTCAGGCCCCAGGCGAGCCAGCCGCCGACCTTCGAACCGGGGGCGTAGGAGAGGTCGTTGAGGTAGGTGAGCTCGTCGCCGTCCCAGGTGTCGGGGTCCTCGAGGCGGGCGGCGAGGTCGGGTGTAGGTGATCAGCTAATTGAGCACGGCTACCGGTCATGGAATTGAGCAGTGACGGTGGAGGCCGTGAGCACGTTATTGAGCACGCTCACGACGTGCATGTCCGGGATGGCTTGTTCGTCTGAATCGTCGCCGGGTTGTGGATTGCTTGGCCAAGGGCATACAGATCCTTGGCCGGGTGGCTGGCGATGTCGACGATGGCTTTTATGCCGGACCGTCTTAGCGGCGCGCCGACACCGGCCAGGTTCAGTCGAACAGGGTGGGCGAGACGAGCTGGTGGCCGTCCATTATCCGGTAGTGGAGCCAAAACCCATGTGCGGAAGAGACAGATGGAACCCCAGAAGGTACAGGTTTACGATAAGGGGCGGTGCGAGAAGTAGACATGCCCGGGAAAAGCGTCCCAGCGAAAAAAGAATCGGCAGAAGGAGGGTCGGCAAGATCATGCACGCTTTGACCAGCCACGAAAGGAGAGGGCCGGGTTGGTCAAGGCATGGCGCGTCTGCGGCACTTCCGCAATCCCCTGCGCCGACGATCGCGATCAAGGTGACGAGTCCGCCGAAGAGCCATATGATCAGGCTCAATATGATGCTGACCACATATCTGGTCGCGGTCGCCCGGTCCGACTTCGGTCTGCGGTCACGCAGGGCAAGGATGGTGTCGCCAACGACCACCGCAGCCATCATCCCGATTGCGGCCGCCATGCCGAGCGTCGCCACCAACCAGGTCAGTCCATTGTCTTCCCATTCGGGGTACTCGATCGAGTGAGCCGTGTTGAGCCGACGAGTCTGCCCCAAAAAAGCCAGGAGCAGCATAAACGGTGTTGCGCCCCAACTCACGACGGTGGCGGAATAGACGAGCAAATCTCTATTAATTGTTCTATTGTTGATTGCCACATTGGGATGGTATCAGGGAGTCGCAGAGCTTACCGCGACGAACCAGACTCCGGCGAATTCCATATCGACGGCAGCTCGCCCTCCGCTGGGGTGGGGCGGACCAGGCGGTGTGCTTGCGGATCTGGTAGTGGTCCAAGCCGGCTGACCGCCATCGTCCAGGCCATTCTCACCCTTCATCATCACCAGGCCGAATGAAGATGGAATGAGCTCAGTGCTCGTCCTCAAGCTCCGACTGGCGCGCGTTGTTACCTCTCACGCACCTGCCACAACCCGATTTTGTCTCCGCCGATGGCCAGGGTCTTGCCATCGGGACTGAACGCCACCGAGCCGACAAAGCCGTCGGGGTCGGTGAGGGTGGCGATGCTGCGGTGGTTGGCCACGTCCCACAACTGGCGGCGTGCACAGCTGCAACGCCAGCCCCAGGCGCGCGTCCGCGCCGCGCCCCGGAGCGTCCAGGAACACATGCTCCCGCGACGTCAACGTGAAGAACTTGATCAGCTCCTCCCGTCCGATGTCCGGGAACGACCGCAGCCGCTCCACCTGCTCCTCGGAGAGAAACCGGGTCGACATCAACCACCCCATACGCCACGGAGCACAGGAACCATCACGAACCGTAGCGGCGGTGATCAACGCCAGTCAGTAGAACCCGAATAATCGCAGGTCAGAGTCATATTCGTTGGATTTTCGGCGATTGCTACCGGGGCCCTTGAGGCCTGTTGCCTCCGCACAGAACTTCACGGCGCCTGGTTTCACCAGTGTCCACTGGCCCCACTTTCCGGCGGGCGCCGGCTCCACCTCGGTGAACGGATTCATGTTCGTACGAGACTTGGCCCCACCCGCGAGGCGCTCCGGACTAAGAAATAACCTCGCAGTTCCTGCGGCCGCTGGCGGGCTCGGCTGCACCCCTCTCACCTGTGACCTGCTCTTTTTCTCCGGGTCGCGATGCGGGAGCACGAGCTGAGGAGACTTCGGAATGCGTGAAGCTTCCTCTTCGTCGCCGATGTCTTCGCTGAAGCGGTGAAGGCAAGGGCGAACGCGCGCGCGGGGCTCAGGGCGAGGGTGGCCGACTCCTTGCGCGTCTCGGGCGTGGTGAACTGTGACGACGCGGCCGGAGCTCGGTCCGCAAGGTGAGCGCCGGGCCACCGCGGCGACCCGGGTCCTCCACGGGCTGAGCCGGTGGTCTGCCGGTCCTGCCGAGCCGTACGTCGTCCCTTGGGTTCATCGCGAACTCAAGGACCGGATACGCCCATCAGGGATCAAAGCCGCCCTCAGGTTCGCTGAGGATCCGTCAGTTCGTCGCGAACTCTGGGGTTTCATGGGGTGCCAGTAAGAACCGTGTCATGAGCCCCAAACGAGCCCGCGGTAGCGGATCAGTACGGCCAGGGGCTGGTGAGCCCGGCGGGGCGGCGGTTAGTTGCCGGCGTTTTCTGCTGTTGAGCAGCTGTGAGGCGGGTGGCGTAAACCCGGTAGGCCATGCGTTCGGCCGGTCCGGCGCTCTCGGCGGCGAGGGCTGCGCTCTGTTGCAGCGCGGCGTGGTGGAGTTCGAGTGGCAGATGGAGTAGCCCTTGCCACGGCGAATGATCCGCCCCCAGATGAGCGCTTGGCGGATGGTGTCGTCGCCGGCGGCCCGCAGGTGGTCGGCGAGCAGGCCAGGCAGGTCGAGCGTCACGGGTGTGTCCGCGGCAGAGCCGGACGGCTTGCCGGGAACGGGGAGCGCGTCGAGCTGGTCGGGGAGTTGGCGGGCTCCGGCGGCGTCCAGGATGCGGCGGATGGTCTTGGGCGCGACGTGATGCTCGCGGGCTAGGGCCTTGACGGCGGCGCCTTCGGAGTAGGCCCTCCACTCGGGTCCGTGACTGGCGGGGTCGCGACCAGATGAAAAGTAGCTCTGGGTGACCAGGTGTGTTCGGTCTAGGCTGTCTACTGGTCGGTGTGCAGGGCGGCCTGCAGGGTGGGGTGGATGGTCAGGCGCTGGTCCAGCGCGGTGATCTCCAGAACGCGGGCGACGCGGGGGCCAGCGGCCCGGCCAGGCACGCGCTGCCGGCCTGTTCTTGGGCAGCCACGTACACCCGCACCAGCAGATTCGGGGCTTGAGCGACAGCTGCCCGAGCCGGACACCGGCGAATGGACCAACCGGCTCACCAGCGTGCGGATGGTGGCGGCGAACGACGTCTGGGTCTCCGGCTGGGGCAAACGCGCCCCTGACGGCGACGAGATCCGCCGCTCGCTGCTTCTGCACTGGGACGGCCGCGCATGGGCTGCCGTGAAGACACCGGACGGGCGTGGTGAGCTGAACGACGTGGCGGTGAGCGGCGGCCGGGCTCTGGCCGTCGGCGACACCTTCACGCCGTCGGAGCCCGACTACACGATGTACGCGCTGCGCCGCACCCGGGTCGGCTGGCGGAGAGAAGCGGTCCCGGTGGCGGGGAAGGCGATCTTGACCGGGCTCGCGCCGGTTCCCGGCGACGGCCTGTGGTGCGTGGGCACGACCGGCGATGACGAACATATGCGTCCCCTGATCGCCCGCTGGCGGTAACCCTCCACCCGAGGCCGCCGACGCCGCCCGGTGCACCAGCAGGCCCAGCGGGATGCCGGCGACCGCGGCGGGCTGCGGCCGCGTCCAGCGACGTCGTCCAGGCGGTGAGGATCGCGTTGACGCGGGAGCGTGTGGAGCCGGTCGGGCAGTTGGCGGGCGCGGGCGCTGTCCAGGATCCGGCGGATGGTCTTGGGGGCGACGTGGTGCTGTCGGGCGAGGGCCTTGATCGCGGTTCCGCTGCGGTAGGCCGCCACGACGTCGGCGGCCTGGCCGGTGTCCAGGGCGGTGGGGCGGCCGAGGGTCTTGCCGGCGGTCTGGGCGGCGGCGACGCCTTCGCGGGTGTTCTCGCTGATCATGTCGCGCTGGAACTCCAGCACGGCCGCCAGGACCGAGACCATCATCTTGGTGCCGGGGTCGTCTGAGGCCAGGTCGATCCCCGACAGCAGCCCCGATTCCACTCGCAGGTGCAGCCCCCGCCGGGCCAGGACCGGGCGCAGGGCGAGGATGTCGGCGACCGAGCGGAACAGGCGGGCGGCGTCGGCGATGCGGATGGTGTCGCCGACGGCGGCCTCGTGCAGCAGGCGGGTGAATCCCGCGCGGTCCAGGGAGAGCCGGCGGCTGGAGGTGGCGGGGTCCTCATAGACGGGGGCGCCGGCGGCCAGCAGTGCGGCCAGGGCGTGCCGCTGGCGGGCGTCGGTCTGTTTGTCGGTGGAGTGCCGCAGGTAGATCCGGTCGGCCATGCCCGATGGTGTCTCTTTCCAGCTCGCCGGGTGTGCTCTGGCGGTCAGCATAGGGGCGAAATAGGGAGGCGGAAGTCTGGATCGGATCCGATTGGATCGGCGGCCCGTTCCGCCAGGTCGAGCACGGGATTCTGATTGGATCGACTTAGGGGGCGGAATCGAGTGATTCCGCCCCCTAAGGTCCGCCGCTACCCGGCGGTCTCGGCCCTACTGGGCGGCGCCTGCGTGCGCGGTCTGCGTCCGGCTGCCGAGCGGCAGGCGCTTGGCCACATCCAGCCGTACCTCGCCATAGGGCTGGACGTGCTGCCAGAACAAGGGCGTCAGGCCGCGCCGGTCGGCGGGCTTGAGTAGTTTGGACCGTCCGGGGTCGGCGAGGACGTCTTGCAGCATCAGGGTGTTGATGTAGACGAGAGCGGCCTGCAGGATGCGCAGGCACAGGATGGTCATCTCCAGTTCCTCGCGCCGGTTGGTGGCGATGTCGCCGCCCTTGCCGTAGAGGATGACCGAGTTGGCGCCGTTGGAGGACTCCACCACGTTCAGCCCTTCCTGGATCTCGCGCTGGAGTTCGCGCAGGCGCAGGTAGCGGGCGACGAAGATGGTCTTCTGTGCGCGGCCGACCTCCAGTATGGCCTGGTAGGCCGGGTGGGAGGCGGGCTCGGTGAACCGGCGCAGGATCGCCTCGGTGGAGGTGGTGCGCTGTTTGATCGCGGTCGCGTATTTGATCATCTGGTCGTAGTTCTGCTCGATCAGCTCCCACCGGATCGGCCGGGTCATCGCCGGCGTCAGCCGCGGGTACCGGTCGCTTTCGCCGGTCTCGACGCGGTAAAGCTTGACCTTGTTGATCTGCTTGATGCGCGGCAGCAGGTCAAAGCCCAGGAGCCGGGTGACACCGAAGCCGATCTCGGTCTGGCCGTGGGAGTCGACGTGGTTGCCCTCGACCTTCATGGTGGTGCCGTGCCGGACCGCGCCCTCGATCATCGCGTGGACCTCCGAGGCCGAGGCGCGCAGGGTCTGGGAGTGCACGACCATCGACCCGCGCTCGATGTGCCAGTAGATGAGGATGCCGCGGCCCCCGTACCGGGAGTGCCATTCGGTGAAGATGTTCTGGTCGTAGGCGCGCACGTGCGTGGAGTCGGAGGCGACGGTGGTGGTCGCCTCGCCCCACAGCGCGGTGTCGCGGGCGGTGAAGGTCGCGTTCGCGATGGCGATCGCGATGTCGGTGGCGACCTGCGGGGTCAGGTAGCGACGCCGCACGTAGCGGATGTCGTCCTCGCTGTGGGCGTGCCCGCCGGCGGCGACCGCCCGGATCCCGGTGTTGGTGCCGTACCCGAAGATCGCCAGCATCAGCCGCTCGGCCAACACCTCGGGCCCCAGGCTGGAGGTGCCCGCCACCGAGGTGACGGCGTTCAGGCAGCCGGTGCGCAGCACCGCCTCCTTGAGCATGTCAATCAGCGGCACCGAACCCCAGCGGTGTCCCACCTCGTTCTTGATCTTGCGCAGGTTCCGCGGCTCCTCCGCCGGGCCGATCTTCGTCAGCTTGATCGCACCGGACTTGCGCTCCTTGATCTCCACCCAGTCCAGCGTGGGCAGCGCGGTGTCCAGGGCCTCCAACTCGGCGCGCATCTCGGCCTTCAATCCGGCGATGAACACCGCCGGGTCCAGCGGCTTGCGCAGCTCGGCGTAGTTGGTCGCACGGCGCGCGGCGAAATCGGCGGGCAGGTCCTCCTCCGGGTCGCGGAAGGAATCCGCACCGACCACCCAGATCTCCTTGCAACGCAGCGCCTCGTGCAGCGCCTGAAAGGGTGACGATCTCGTACACCATTCGCACCACCCGCCGGCGACCGCGCTTGTCGCGCTTGAACACCAGGTCCTCCCAGGCCCCGGCGGTGCCGCGATGCTCGGGCACCCGCTCGCCGCGCGGGTAGTAGGTGGTGTTGCCCACCTTGGCATACCGCTTGACCAGCTCCAACGCCTCGATCACCGGCTGGTAGGCGGTGTTGTTGCTCTTGAATTCCAAGGTGTCCAGCAACGCGAGGATGCGCCCGGTGGTCTCCGCACTCAGCCGAGAAGCGATCCGCACCGACCAGGCGACCTCCGCGTTGTGCAAGGCCGAGGCCACGATCCGAGAGATCCGCCCCGAAGTCGGCGGCTCGATCCGCTCCTGGCGCAGATGCTTGAGCAGCTCCTCCCGAACCCGCTCGGGCCGACGCTCGGCATGGGCGACGTTCTCGGCCAGCCACACCACGACCTTGTCCGCGTCCGCGGTCGTACAGACCCGAAAACCCAGATGCGCCCGCATCTGACCACGGTGGTACTCGATCGTGGAACCAGACCACTCATAGAAGCCGAACTCCGAAGCGGGCACCTGGACCTGCCTGGCCACATGCTCCACAGCCTCGTCGGCCAACTCCGAACGCCCTCGCGGAAAACGCCCGTGCCGCGTATAGAACTTCAACAAGATCGCGAAGCCCAGCCGCGTGGCGCCGCGCTTCCCGGCGACCAGCTCACGCTCCCCATCCAGGACCGTCCAGTACTCGACAAGCTCGTCGACGTGCATCGAGGGGTGCGTCATAGCCGCCCAGCATCGACCAGCCACATCACAGCAAGATCAACACCGTTTGGGGCTCATGACGCGTTTCTTACCGGCACCCCTACATCGCTCCGTGCCCACGACGATGTTCGGGCAGCAGCGTCAGATCCACCGGGGACCTCACCGCCCCGTCCGCACAAAGCACCGCGTCCATCAGCTCGAACAACTCGTCGCGTCGAGCAGTCAGACACTCCTAGAACTCGCTCCGGAAGCGTGACGCTTGCGCGAACGCTTCCCTCTGGACAGCATCAGGCAGCAGACTCACCCTCACGGCCTTCGTCTCGGTCAGTGCACCTTGGTCGGAGCACATGATCAGGCGAAGGCCGCCCTCATGTCCGGCAAACCCTCAGATGAGCGACTCTGCTTGAGATGCCGTTCGAGGTGACAGCGGCCAGAGCAGAGTCCCCATGTACGGCCAGTTAGGTGAGCACTCTCTGTGACTGCCCTTGGGCGCCAGGGTCGTTCGCCAAAGGGCCGGGGAGTGGCCGGTCGTGTTCGTTGCCGACTTACCCGATCGCCTTCCACCGGACCCAGGTGTCGATCCCCTCGGCCCGGTAGCGGGCGCCCGGGCCGAACCGCCACTCGGCCACCAGGCTCAGCGCATCAGCCGGCGCCCGGCGGTACGGCGTGAGCAACGATGTCAGCTCGTCATACCGCGCGTCGATCCCTCCGTGCCCTGGATGGCTGTCCACCCCGGCCTCTCCGGCCTCATAACGTCGGTTCCACTCGACATAGATGACCCATTGCTCGCGTTCCATCGCCGCAACGTCGTCGCTCGCGGGCCACACGTAGTACTCAACTTCATCAACCATGTCGAGCTGGTTGAGGCTTTGGAAGTAGTGCACCTTGCCGTCTACCTCGGCAAGACCTGCGCGTACGCCGTCATACCGATCCAGTTCGACGAGGACACGCCGAAAGCCGTCGGCAACGATTCGATCTTCGCTCCAAGTCTCAGCCACATCGGCAGACTAGCGTCCGCCACCTTCACGAACTTTCCCCAGATGCACGCCAGGCTGGATCCACACAGAGTGACGAGTGACGGCCAGATGGCTCCCCACCATCTGGCCGCCGGTGGGGAATTCCAACTGGCCGCTGACATCGAGGCCGGTAGATAAAGAACAAGCTTAGAAGCTGTCTCGGATCCCCAAGGGTTGAAACTAGAAGCCGCCCCAAAGCCGCATCCCACAACCACACGCCGCCGAGGACCCCTGGATGATCCGCCAGCGACGAAATCTTGCATGAGCCGCGAACTGCACCCGTCGGGTCTAGCGGTCCGGCGGAATTCTGAGTGGGTGGGTGCCTACGATCATCGGCATGTCTGAGCTGCGTCCCTTGGATTTTGGTGAGGCTCCTCGCCTCGGTTCGCTCTATGGTTTCTCCGTCGTGCAGCGCGATGGTCAGTCGATTCTGGCCGGTTCGCACGATCAGAGCCTTGAGGCTTGCAGCTGGAATCTGTCGAGTGATGTGTGGACCGTGCACGAGCTGGACGACCCGTGGCTCGACGAGGCGAACTACACCGAGCTCACGGCGTTCGGGGCCGTGGTCGTCGATGGGCGGATCGTGGGCGGCGGGGGCGGCGATCATCAGGGGTTCGCGCTGTGGGACTTGGAGAGCGGCAAGGTCCGGCTGTCGGCGCAGGAGGGCGGAGGGGTCACCACTTCCGCTGTCGTGGTCGGCGGTCGTGCGTTGTTCGTGGTGGGAGGGCGAGCTGCCCCTGGGGTGCAGGTGTGGGACGCGTCGGTGGTCGAGGCTGACGAGGAGGAGTATGAACGGGCTGAGACCGCCGGTCTGGACGAGCCGCCCTCGCCCTATGCCTCCATGGTGGATGTGAACGAACTGGAGGCCAGGTCACATGCGGCCAGCGCGGTTGCGGCCGGGGCGTTGGATGGTCGGCTGGTGCTGGTGGCCAACGGCGCGGACGGCGGGGTGCTGGTGTGGGACGTGGACGGGCAGCGCGCCCTGGTCGAGTTCGATGACCTTGATGAGGGGCTGACCGACTTCGCGTTGGTGACCGGCGATCGCGCGTATGTCGTGGCGGCGGGCGGTCGGCAACTGGTGGTGGGTGATCCTGCCACCGGCGAATGGGGTGAGCCGTTGGCCGTTCCGGGAGATGAGATCTCGTGTCTGGCGGCCGGGCTGGTGAACGGGCGTCTGGTTGCCGTCACCGGGATGGAGGACGGCACGGTCTGCGCTTGGAATCTGGACGAAAGGTGGCTGCTTGCCGAGCCGATCCGTGGCATGGGTGAAGTGCGCGCCATCAGCATCACCGAGCTGGACGGGCGCCAGATCTTCGTCAGCACGGGCCGGGACGGTGTGATGCGAGTCTGGGAGTTCACCACATAGCGCGCCGCCGTGCGGAGATGCATGCGATAGGCACTCCGGGGGGATTCCCAGTTCGCGCAGGAACGCGCGGCGCATCGTCTCGGCCGTCCCGAAGCCTTAAGGGTAGTCACCCGTCAGTAGAGTCCCGGAGCCCCGGGCGGGTGGTGCGTTGCAGTGTCCGGTACACCGTCGCTCGCCCGACGGAGAAGACCTCCATCAACTCGGCGATGGTGTACTCGCCGGTGCCGTGCATGCGCACCAGTTCGGCCTGCTGCCGGGTGCTCAGCTTGGGTCGCCTGCCCTTGAGGCGGCCGCGGGAGCGGGCGATTGCCATGCCCTCGCGGGTGCGCATCTTGAGCAGGTCGGCCTCGAACTCGGCGAACACCGCCAGCATGTTGAAGAACATCTTGGACATGGGGTCGGTCGGGTCGTAGACGCTGCCGCCGAGGTTGAGACGGACGCCGCGGGCGGCCAGGGTGTCGCCGATGGTGCGGGCGTCGGGGACCGAGCGGGCGAGCCGGTCCAGCTTGGGCACCACCAGCGTGTCGCCGGCGTGGACCGCGGCCAGGGCCTGGTCCAAGCCGGGGCGATCGCGGTTGGTGCCGGTGAGCCCCTTGTCGAGGTAGATCCGCTCGTCGCCGACCCCGAGCGAGGTGAGGATCTCGCGCTGGGCGGTGAGGTCCTGCAGAACTGTCGAGCATCTGGCGTAGCCGATGAGTTCACCCACCGCTCAGCGTACCGTTTAGCCCCCCATCACCGGACAGTTTCGCGGACCACCTATCTGAGACGGCATCGGCCCAGGTCACGATCCAGCGCTCCGCGATCGTCGGATGTCCCGGTGAGCGAACCCCTAACGGACACCGGCCAGACCTCTGTCACGGGGCCGCGGGACTATCCGGCTGCCGGTACGGGGGACTGGGCAGCCTGGGAAGATTCGGACTGGGATAGTTCTCGGGTGAATGATCGTTTTCGTTCCCGGATTCGTCGACGGCTGCGGTCACTGGCCTGGCTGGAGTTGTTGAACGTTCCCTTGCAGGCCGTGGTCTGGTTCGGCGTCGTCGGTTTGCCGATGACGGCGGCGAACATGGTGGGCTTCACGCTGTTCGCGGTTCTGCTTGTGGTGGGAGCCGGATACTGGCTGGCCAAGCTCCGGCAGATCTCGGCTCCCGGGGCGCCCCTGCCCGGTGCCGAGATCTTCGCGGTGGCCCGTGGAGCCAGCCTCCTCCTTCTTGCCGCTGGGCTGCTGTTCATCGCCGGGAAGGTGGTTGCCGCTCCGGGAGCGGGGAGTTGGGCGGGCCTGGTCTTCGGGCTCGTCGCGGTACTGGAGTACGTGAACTACTTCCACGTACAGCTCATGTACGACACCGTCGAGGATCTCCGCTATCTGCGCTCACATGGTCTGCGTCGTGCGCACCTGGCCCGCGATCTCGCTGTCCGCCGCAGGTCGCGTCATGCGCGAACCGGCCACTGAGGGGGATCGGAGCTCGACCGCAACCTCGATCGGCCCGGCAGGCTGCTCAGGTCAGGGGCCCGTGAGCCAAACCTGGACTCTGCGTCCGATCTGCTGCAGGTCGCGGGTGCGCAGCCAGCGGGCCATGAAGATGGTTCGCTGGGCGCAGCCGACCTCCAGCATCGCCGAGTAGGCGGGGTGGGTGGTCTCGCCCTGGAACCGTCGCAGCAGCGCTTCGGTGGAGGCGGTGCGCCAGGTTGGGCAAACCCAAGCGCTTGGCGGCCGCCGGGCCCAGCCCGATGCGGCGGTTGAAGTCGTCGATGGCGGTCAGGTGCGCGTTGACGGTGGCGGGCTTGCGTTTGAGTACCGTCAGCAGATGGGCGCGGTAGTCACGGGCGGCCCAGTCGCGCGCGGCCGGATCGGTGAGCGGGTCGCCGTCCAGCGCCGCGATGTCCAGCCAGGCCAGATACTGGCGCACACGCGACAGGTAGTTGGTGACGGTGTCGGCGTCCAGGGGGAAACCGGGCTTTGTCATCGCGGCGGTGTAGCCGGCGAACGCCGTGGCGTAGCGCTCGGGTACGCGGGTGGCGGTGGCTCCGCGTCGGCGCCGCTTGGATGAAGCGGCTGCCACCTATGTCCCGTCTCAACTGACCTGTCGCAGCGACCGCAGCGTGACCTGGACTGCGACAGATCAACTGAGACCGTCCGGCGGGCGGCCGTCTCAGTTGATCTGGCACAAGACGCCGGATGGTGCACTGCGTTTCTCCAGGTCGTGGCCGGTGGATGCGGTTCTGCATCCTTCTGTCGGTCGGGCTTCGTCACGGGGTGTCACTCTGCTGGTCGGATCTGGTCCACGGGGTTCGGGTCGACGTGTACCGCGAGCTCGATGGCGGCCATCTGCACCAGATGATCGGTGACACCCTCAGCGACTTCGAGATCGAGACGACGACGAAATCCCCGTACCGTACTCCGCCGGCGCACAACCCCGGACCGTCGGCGCCGCTCTCGATGCGCCCGGCGACCGGCTGCACCGCACCAACACCCGTCTGGGCCCTCGGCGAGGCAGGGCCCATCCACCTTCAGAGGGCGGAACCGCCAGCGGCGGGGGTGCGTGATCACGATTGCACAACGCGATGGTCTTGCGGACACGTGCTCGGTACTGTCCCGTTCATGACGACGCCTCCGCCTGGGCCCACGGGTGTTGCACCGAAGACCTCCCGGCTGGCGATCGCCTCACTGGTCACCGGGATCGTCGGCTGCCTGTCGATCGTCGGGGTGGTCCTCGGCGTCGTGGCGCTGGTCCGGATCCGGCGTACCGGAGAACGCGGGCAAGGCCTGGCCATCGGCGGCATCGTCGCAGGCGCGGTCTGGTCGGCGATCGCGGTGGCGGTCGCTTCGGGAACGCTGTCGGTCTGGACCACCCCGGCCGAACGAGGCGCCGACGGAGTCCCTCGCCCCGTGCCGACGAACGAGGGAGTCGGCGGCTGCTTCGATTTCCGCGGGGAGGCCGGCGACTTCCGCGGAGGAACCGTGGACCTCTCATGCGAAATGCCGCACGACGCGCAAGCCGTCCGCCTCTACAAGGCGCCCGCCGGACCCTATCCGGACCGCCAGGCCCACAAGAAGATCGTCGAGACCGAGTGTGTCAAGGCCTACCGGAACTTCCGCGAACCACCATCGCCGGACCTGATCCTGGGTGCCAGAGCGATCAACGAGCTGGACTGGGCCGCCGGCACCCGGAACGTGCTCTGCTACGTCCGCGCCGCGCAGGTCGGTGGCGCGCAGGATCGGCCGATCGTCACTTCACCCAGCTCAACGCCACCGCACCCTTGCCACCAGCCCACCCCGAGCGAACGCGGACCAGCACCGACGCCGAGGCTCCTCACTGACACCCGATGACGAATGCACTGCCACCCAGTGACGAACTGTTCTGTCTCGGTTGATCTGACACAAGTGCGTTCCTCTGGCCTGGGATGCGTCAGTTCTGTTGAGACGGCGGAGGTGTCCGCTGTCTCAATAATCATGGCGCAACTCGTCGGATTCGATGGTTTCGCCGCGTGGCTCGGGGAGGTTGTGGATGCGTCGAAGTTCGGCGTGCCGGGCTTCTCGTTCTCTGTCCCTCTGCTCGTCCCGGAACATGCGGGCCAGCGGTTCCACGCGGCGCCAGCTGGGGACGGGGTCCCAGACGTAGTTGGGGTCGACGGTGCGGCGCATCTCGTTGACGAAGATGGCGTTGCCGACAGGGTCGAGGGCGAGCGCTCTCCATCGGGGTGAGGCGATGAGCCTGGTCAGCGCGACGGTCGGCACGTACTTCGATGCGAGGTAGGTCGGGTCTTCGATGCGGACATGCCACTCTGGGCCGTGGAAGCGTTCCATGATCTGGTCGAAGTAGCCGCGGTAGCTGTTGCGTTCGACCCATTCGCTGACGATGTGGCTGGCCGTGATGAAGGCGCGATGGACGGCGGTGCGTCCGTGTCGGCGGATCAGCCGCCGATGCGTTCTGTTGACCCGGATGATGTCGGTGTGTTCGGTGAGGTCGAGTTGCTGAGTGCCTGGGGTCCAGCGGCGGTGCCAGTGGCAGATGACATCTTCTGAACGTTGCCAGCAGGTGACCGGCTCATAGACGCTGCGGGCGTGGGTGCATCGGGTGCACTTGGCCCACGTGCTGCTGGTGCGTGGTCTGGGGCGTCCGGCGACCTTCATCGTCGTGAGTTCTTCAGCGGTGCAGAGTTCAAGCATGGCGTAACGGAGGGAGTGAGCCGGCTGGCCGCTGAGAGTGATCACCAGCTCGGGAGGGATCGGGACCTTGTGATTCTTGGTCCCCCTGAGGTAATCGGTCAGGTAGTAGCCGTGCATGCTGTTGGCCTCGGCGAGCCGCCTCAGGTAAGAGGTGACGGTTTCGTCATGGATGGGCCGGACGGTCCGCGGCAACGGCTTGAGCAGGTGGGCCGACGCCCAGTCGCTGAGCACGCGGCTGCGTGGGCCTGCCAGGCTTGGTGAGGCAGTCATGCTGCGGTGTCGCCGTCGGACTCGGCGATGTAGTCGACCGGGATGGTGTCCATCAGTTTGCGGTTGATGGCTTCTTGGCCTTCCAGGATCGCCATCTGGGCCGAGGCTCGGACGAGGTGGGACAGGCTGCCGATCATGCCGCCGGTCCGCTGGTGCATGTATCTGGCGTTGCGGGCCAGGGTGCCGGGCTTGTGACAGTAGACCGCCGCTCCTGCAACCGCCCATCAACCTCGTCCAGGAAGTGCAGGCCGAACCCCGTCGTCAGCGACCCGGCCGCCGCGCGCACGCCACCCATCGCACCTCACACGAAGATCGCCAGCCGCCGAGCAATATAGCGATCTTGTGCCAGGTCTACTGAGAAAACGATCGAATGCGCCACATCGATTGAGACTGCGTCAGCTCAACTGAGACGGGACAGGACAACAGTCAAGCTCAAGCAAGTCCCGCGGGCGTAGCAATCTCACATAACTCGCATTATGTGAGAGAAAATAGCCGGACACACTCTCGTATCCGATCCGTTCTTATCGGATCGGATACGGATCGGCACTGGGACTGTTAGGCTTGCGAGTCATGGAATCGCGTGAGCAGCTCTCTGGTCGTTCCGCCGAAGTCACCGGCGCGCCCAGCTGTTGAACGCCAAGTAGATGTCAGTAATTGTGCCAAGTGTCGTCACTGATGCGCCATGTATGTCAGTGAACGCCGGTGCATCTCCATGGCGACTGGCGTCTGACCTGCAAAAATGTCGACGGACTTCCCTTGCTCTGCCGACCATGGCCTTGGGTGTCCTGGGCGGGGCTAGGAGTTCGCCGGGGCGCTATTCCGCCAAGTTCGCCAGTCTCTCGGAGGTCGAGTTGTAGATTTGATGCAGTCGAGCCTTATTTCTCTTACGCTAAGAATCTAAATCCGATGCCCGCTTTTTCGTAATTACTGTTTCTGGGTGGTGTGACGATGGAGTGCGCGATAGACGCCTGGAGAATAGGCGCCCCTGACATTTCTGGCGCCCGGGTTTTCTTTAAGGCCATTTCGCAGTAAAAAAGCAGCGCCTGTCGCATCGAAGCGGTCTGTTGCAGACGATCACCCGTCGACGAGGTCGCGGTCTTGCAGATTGCTGCAGGCGGCATCTGAAGCGCCTGGGCGTAACGCTCGATCTGTTTGTTCGTGACTCACCGGTTTCACACGACTGGGTCATGACGCCGCGGCAGCGGGCCGTCCTGGAGCGGTGGCGCCAAAGCCCGTCCGTCCCCTCGGGCAAGAGCATGGGAAAGGTTCTGGACCAGGCGGCGGAGATCCTTCGGTCGGGGCGGACGCTGACGATCCTGCCGGAGGTCCCGTACCCGGGGGCCTGTTAGGCCTGGCCAGGTACGGGATGCAACCGCGACCCTGTGGCGCCGGCACGGGCAGTCCCGTCAGCTCGCGACGCTGCTGGCCACCGTGATCTGTCTGGAGGCCAAGGCGGTCGATGACTGTCTGGACCTGCTGGGCGTCCTCATGACGAACGAGTTGATCGGCGAGACCGAGGCCGCCACCGGAGGCCCTCTGGTTCCACCAGCGTCAACCGGCCCCACCTTCCGACGGGCGCCGGCTCCACTCCGGTGAGACGGATTCATGTTCGTCTGAGACCTGGCCCCACCCGCTTGAGGTCGGCGAGCTCTGGCCGAGGCAGTGCGGCGGGCACTGACCGTGCTCGCCATCGGGATCTCGCAGGCGCGGATAGGCGCGGAATCCCCTGCTTGCTTTGTCTGGTTCGGCCCCCGAACGATCGCTAGATTTGATCGTGGATCACGATCTGCCCCGCGGTCTTCGGGTGGTGTGCGTATGGCCCCAGAGGTGAGCATGGCTGCAGACCCTTACGAACGCGAGTACCGGGCAGACCTCGGGGCGTTCGTCGGCACGGCCTTCGTGATGGGTTTCTTCTTCCTGGTCGTGGCCGTCATGACGGTGCAGGGCGAGAACGATCCTGCGGTCAAGGTCCTCATTCCCGGACTGCTGATCGGGTTTCTCGTCCTCAATCTAGGGACCGAGATGTGGACGCGAACCTACGTATCGCGACACCGCATCGTGAAGCGGGGATTGTGCCGGACCATCGCGACACCATGGCGAGGTGTTCAGGGCATCGAGATCGAGAGCGGGTACAGGACCCGGTACGTTGTGATCTACGACGATCTGGGCCGAGAGATCGCCCTACCGCACCTGCGCTCCAACGAGGTCGACGTCGAGAAGGAGGCCCGCGCCCTCCGTGAGATCTGGGAGAAGCGACGGGGCCCGCGCTGGAAGCCGATCCCTGACATAGCCGCCAAGATCTCTTTCCGTGAGTAGCCGGGGTATCGGTAAGACTCACCATCCCTGGCCTCGCGTCGGCACTGACCTGCCGTCGTCGAGTCAGGTTAATGTGGGCGCCCGCAGCGAAGCGAGGACGTACGACGTTGGCGGGCGGCCGCCATCCTCGGCAACGACGTGGGGCCAGGTCTCACTGGTGACCATGAGGACTGAGGATCGACAAGTGGGGTCAAGAGTCGCTGGAATCCGCCCCTGGAGGTGGGGCCGCTTCTCGCCCGTAGAACCAGCCCTCGACGCCACGACGCTGGGCCGCCACCGGACTTCCATGTCTTCGCCGCCCTGAGGGCGCTCACCAACGAAGGCCTTGCCGCCGCCAAGGCCCACCCGTCGTCCGCCTGGGCCGACCGCCCGCGATGGCCCTTGAGCAAGTCCGGCACGCCCGCGCGCTGCTCGCCTAGCCCGGTGCCGCCGTTTTTTCCATCGCTCGGCTCCTGGGCGTCGGCCGCTCCACCATCTGCAAGTACGTCCCCGAACTGAAGCCCGCAACGACCGCCAGATTGAGGCCGACGTGTCTGCACCACGCCCCCGATCTCACACCCCGGCTGACGTCTCCACCGCGCGGGGGTCAGGGCCTGAGACGGCGAACCAGCCTGGCGATCGGGCCGGGGCCGTTCTTGCCGAGGTGCTCCTGCAGGTCTCTGCGGTCGCGTGCCCGGTTGTCGGCGATCTCGCCGGCGGTGTAGCGGCGGCTCCACCGCACCGTGCCTTCCTTGATCCAGTAGTGGGAGCGGCAGGGCAGTCCCCAGTTGCCAATCGAGGGAGACAGAGAGACGCTCTGGCCGTCGTAGGTGAGCGCCCACTGTGCTGGGGACAACGGAGTGACGATCTCCTGCCCGCAACCACAGGCACACAGGTGTCCGCAGGTCCGGTAGGGGATCGAAATGTAGAGCACCCCGCGCACCATCTCCGGTGGGAAGCTCTCAACGATCTCTGGGCGCAGGAACGCAACGGCGGTCACGGAAGGTCCTCGTTGGCGATCTCGTTAGTGATCACGGAGTACGTCGTGAATACCTCGTCGGTCGCGTCGGCGTAGACGCCCAGGTGGCGTTTCCAGCGATCGATCGCGAGAAGCGCGTTGAGCGCATTCAGGTCGGCGGTCTGGATGTTGCGACTGTAGTCGTCGCGTTCGGGAGCCGGGGCCGGGATCCTGCGGCGGGCTTGGGCGCGACGTCCCGGCAGGCTGGTGGAGACCCGCAGCAGGCCTGTGAGTTTGCCGTCGATCTCCTCGACGCCCATGCCGACGTCGATGAACGGCACGTCGTGGGCTTCCAGCCAGTCCATGATCGGCGGTTTGCTCAGCGCGTCGTCGGAGGCCAGGAACACGAAGGTCGCCCCGGCCAGGACATCAAGGTTGTCCTCATCGACGTAGTGCTCGTAGGCGGTGACCCCGCGGTGCATCCGGGAGTAGACCGACGCGAAGTAGGCGGCCTTGTTCGGGCGTTCGCGGAGCGTCTCCAGCGGTGCAGCGCCCGGCGCCCGGAAGGCGTTGTGGTTGTCGAAGCGATCTCCGTCGATGAGCAGGATCGACTCGACCTCGGTCTTGGCGACCTGGTCCAGGATGTAGCCGCCGGTGCCGCCGAGCCCGATGATCGCGATGTGGTGGCCGCGGAAGCGGCGGTGGACCGCCGCGAGCCCAGCTCGCGAGGTGGCGGTGTCGCGGTAGACGAACGGTGAGTCGTCCTCGACTTCCTGCCAGGCCGCGCCTGGCGTGGCTGTGACCGTTCGGTCGAGTGTCTGCGCCTGGTCGGCGATCATCCGGGTATAGGCGGTTACCTTCGTGTAGTGGTCGGGGTAGCCGGACGGCCCTGGCTTGGAGGACAGCATGAAATCCACCTGCACGCCGTCGGCGATCGTCCGGACCTCGGGATTGGCCATCGGCAGCCTGCGGCCGTGCTCGTCGCACGGCACCGATCCTCCGAACCAGATGCGGTGGTCGCTGTCGGAGACGACCCGGTCGCCGCTGACGGTGACCGGGTAGGCCAGAAATCCGTACTGCACGGTCCGAGCCTCGGTCACGTAGGGGATGTGCCGGACGACCAGGTGCCCCGCCTGCTCGACGACGTCGTAGCCCTCGTCGAGCAGGCGGGACAGGGGCTTGTCTGCGACGAGGGGCGTGGCAGGCCGACGTAGATTCGCGGTCGTCCCTGGCCGGCCTATGTGCCGCCATAGCGGCCGTCGTCGGCGGGGGCGGTGAGGGCGGCTTCGGCGTGCAGGGCGCGTTGGAGGTGGGTGGTGGCCTCGGCGCGGGCGGCGTCGCGGTCGGCGGTGAGCGCGTCGATGGTGGCGGTCAGCCTGGCGGTGGTGGTGAGGTGGGTTTCGCGGGCGGTGTCGCGTTCGCGGTGGGCGGCGGCGACCGCCTCGGCGGCGGTGGTGCGTTCGTGCCGGGCCTGTTGTTCGGCGCTGTCGGCCCGGGCGGTGGAGGTCTGGGCGGTCTGCTCGGCCCGGGTCAGGGACTGGCGGAGTGCGTTGATCTCGGCCTGCAGGGCGGTCAGCCGGTCGGTGGCGTCGGCGAGCCGACCGCTGGTGGCGGCGAGCTCGCCGGTGCGCTGGTCCAGGTCGGTGCGGGTGCGGGCGTGTGCGTCCTGGGCCTGGGTCAGGGACTGGCGGAGCCGGCGCAGGTCCTGTTCGGCCTCGGCCAGCCGCAGTTCGGTCTGGTCGAGGCGTTGCTGGGTGGTGCGTGCGGCGCCCTCGGCGGCTTGGCGGGCCTCGGCCTCGGTGCGGGCGGTCTGGCGGGCGGCCTCGGCGGCGGCCCGGGCGGTGCGGGCGATCTCTTCGGCGGCCAGCGCTCGTTCTTCGGCGTGGTCGCGGGCGGTCTCGGCGGTGTCGGCCTGCACGCGCGCGGCGTCGGCGTCGAGTTCGGCGCTGTGCCGGGCCGACTCGGCCTCGCGGGCCCGGTCGTCGGCCTGGGCGGCCTGCTGCTCCAGTGCGGTGTTGCGGGCCACGACGGTGTCGATGATCTCTTGCAGCCGGTCGGCGGTCTCCCGTTCGCGGTCGGCGCGGTCGCGGGCGGCGGTGGCCATCCCGGTCAGGACGGTGCGCAGCGCGGCCAATGGCTCGGCGACGGCGGCGGCGGCCGGGCTGCGGTTGGCGGCGTGCGCCTCGGCCTGGCAGTCGCTGATCACGTTCTGGTCGGCGTCCAGCTGCGGCGGGCAGTACTCCGGGCGGCGCCCGCGGGCCTTGGGCGGTCGCGGCAGTGCCGTGTCGCAGTACTTGCACCGGCCCCACGGCGCCGCCGGGTCCGCCCCGGGGCGCCGTCCGCCGCTGCCGCGCGCGGCGGCAGTCTCGCTGTCGGCCGGCTGCCCGGTAAGCGTCACCGGCTCCGCGCCGGGCAGGCCAAGGGCGCCAAGATCGCTGCTCATGGCCTCCATGCTGGCATTTCGTTTCTTCTCAAGCAATGAAATCAGCAAACTCATTCCTTGAGCAAGAAATCACGGCAGCGCATAATCGTGCTTATGCGCACACGGTGACCCTGGGCCGCCCAACCGTGTGCGGTTCTGTCTGCAGCTCGTCACTTTTCTGACCTGGGGTGTCGGTAAGACTCGTGCAACCAGGTACAGGGGATTGAGTTCACCCAGGTCAGCGGCGCTCTATTGATCGGTGGGGAGGCGCGCGACGGCGTCCTCGAGGTCGGCGTGGGTGGGCAAGGTGTAGCGCCGGGTGGTGTCGGGGGTCGACCAGCATCGGAACTGTGATTCTTGATCCAGGTGATCTGTGATTCTTGATCCAGGTGATCCGGCTGGGTTGGGTTGCTGCCAGGCTGTCGCCGGTACTCGGGCATGACCCGCATCGGAACTGGCGCCTAC
>NZ_JBIRAZ010000033.1:0-84083 GCF_044326415.1 Actinomadura sp. 6N118
AGACCGCCCTCCCCCAACGCTGGTGGTAGAGGGCACCGTCGATACCGACGGTGACGCCGGCCTTGGCAACCACCCCGCGGCGCGTGTGGAGCTGCAGAACCCGCATGGGACCGTCGTAGTAGCCGGCGTAAGGGACGGGCGTCTCACTCATGCCCGCCATCGTTACCACGGGGCTTGCTGCCGAACCACCCCGCGCGCGTCGTCGATCAAGGTGCGGGGGTGGGGGGAGAATGCCATGTATGACTTGGACGGTGAAGCTTCCTGGTGGTATCGCGCTACCGTTGATCGGTTTTGGTACCTGGCAGTTGCGGCGCGACACTGCGTACGAGTCGGTGCGCGTGGCGCTGGAGGTCGGTTACCGGCATGTCGATACCGCAACGCTGTATCAGAACGAGTCAGAGGTCGGCAGGGCCGTGAGGGACAGCGGCGTGGACCGGGCACAGGTTTTCATCACCACCAAACTGCGCCCACAGGACGCGCGGCGTGCCCGTCGCACCCTGGAGTCCAGTCTTCGCCTACTCGACACCGACTATGTGGATCTTTGGCTGATCCACTGGCCGACCGGCCAGGACGGACTCGTCTCGACCTGGCAGGAGCTGTTGGCCGCCAAGGACGCAGGACTGGTCCGCACAGTCGGGGTCAGCAACTACAGCCCGGCCCAGATCGACCTGCTGACCAAGGCCACCGGACAGCAGCCGGCGGTCAACCAGATTCCGTGGAGCCCGGGACAGCACGACCCTGCCTTGCTGGACGAGCACCGTCGTCGGGGAGTGGTCGTCGAGGGCTACAGCGGCCTGAAGAACACCGACCTGCGCCACCCAGTCCTCACCCAGATCGCCGAGCGGCACGCAGTCACGCCCGCCCAAGTCGTCCTGCGCTGGCATCTAGAACACGACATCGTCATCCTCCCCAGGTCATCGCACCGGGAACGCATCGCCGCCAACTTCGACCTGGAACACTTCACCCTCACCGCCGAAGACGTCAGCGCGATCGACGCCCTCACCCAAACCCGCTGACCGAAGACGGCAAGCGAGCGGCGTGCGAACGTGTCGTCACCGAGAGACGACACCACTCCAC
The DNA here is from genome assembly GCF_044326415.1 of Actinomadura sp. 6N118. Taxonomy (NCBI): domain Bacteria; kingdom Bacillati; phylum Actinomycetota; class Actinomycetes; order Streptosporangiales; family Thermomonosporaceae; genus Actinomadura; species Actinomadura sp. 6N118. Next base: position 1,078 of record NZ_JBIRAZ010000033.1, read on the forward strand.
CCCAGCAGTGTGGTCGGCGGCATGAGAGCCGACTCCCGCTGTACGGAACGCTTGGGGCGACTCAGGATGATCCACCCCGGCGATCTATGGATCACATCTGTCGTGCGCGTAGGACGGGCTCGGCGAGGAGGCGGGCGGCGAGCGTGTGGTCGCAGCCGAGCAAGGTGTACGAGAGGTCGGGGTCGCTTGACAGGCACCAGGTGCGGTCGGCGGGCCAGAGCATCGTCACGGGCTGTTCGTAGTCCCAGCGGGCCTCCCATGCGGTGTACACCAGGTCCTGGAGGGGCCCGGCGACGAGGAGGTAGGTGATGTGCCCACTTACCCGCTCGGCGATGTCGCCGAGCGGCGGGTCGCCGGGGCTGTCGGCGGACACGGCGTTGTCTGGCGGTGACGCCGGACCGGGACCGGTGGAAATGATGAGCAGTTCCGGGCCAGGGCCGGGGTCAGCGTCATAGGACGCCAGGCAGGCCGGGGCTCCGGGGCTGGTGGTTGTGAGGAGGATCTGGTCGAGGACACTCTTCTGCCTGTCCGACGGGTGTCCTTCACTTGAGGACGGTCCATGGAAGGGCGCGGTCAAGCCGCTGGTAGCCGGTTCGGCACCGGGGTGAAGCACCGCGATCGTATGGTCGTAGGCCGCCGGCAGCGGAGGGCCGTCAGCCTGTTCGGCCGAGGCAGCGACCCAGGCGGCGAACCAGGCGAGCTGATCCGGGGCGATGCGTTCGAGCATGGGACAAACCTATATGGGACAAACCTATATTGCCCCAGGGCCGACCGCGTTCTCGGATTGTGAGACGGTGAGGGCGGGGCACAGACGGCGTGTTGCGGCCTGACGTGCAACAAAGCCCTATAGAACGGGATTGTCGAAAATCGTCTCGATCGATGGGCCTCGTAGTCGATACAGTATGTCCTGCCGTCGTGGCACTCGGTCTCATTTCTGACATTTCCCCCATGCCCACCCGGACGCAGCAGGAGGCAAGTTGAAGACGCTTTTGAGGATGACCTGCTTTTCCACGGCCCTCGCGATTAGCACAGTCTCGTTCTCTCCATCATCCGTCCATGCCGGCACCGGCTCTCCGGCCACGCCCGTCGCTGGAGGCCTCGGAGCGGAACTGCTTCAGGACGCCGCGATCCCCACCAGCACCGATGACGAGCAGACCTTCACCATCACGGCCCAGTCAACCGCGGCCGGCCTCCAGAGCGGCCTTGCCGCGAGAATCGTCTGCAGGGGCTCATTCAAGGGCAGCAGGCCCTATGACGCTCCACATCCCGGGGCGAGCTCGAAGAAGCGGAAGATCAACGCACACCTGTCGGTCACCTGCACCGGCCCGGGTGCCGGAGCGACGCTCGTCACGGTCAGTTCACGGATGACCGATGGCCGCCGAGCGGGCAAGGCGAGTACGCGCAGAGGTCTCGGCAAGGCCCGGACCGGCGGCGACCTCGCCTGTGTGAAGAGCAAGCGCGCCTACCGGGCCGTGGGCCTCGTGGTCATCAAGTTCCCCCCGAGGTACAGCCCTCCGTCAGCGACCCATAAGGCGGCCAGCATCGCCAAGGCCTTCAAGAAGAACGGCAAGGGAATCTGCGTTAAACCCTGACTGAGCATTTCAATAAGGCTTACCCGAAACCCCTGGCCCATATGTGGCCCATATGTCCACAACGGCATACTGACCTGCGGGAATGCTAGTCGGCCAGCTGTCCGGCGAGGGGTTTTGGGTAAGCCTTAATGCTGGAATGTCTTCTGAATGGGTTATGCCAGCGCTCGGTTCACTCAAACACGGCGGTGGCCAGTTCGGCCTGATGTCGGGGAGATTCGAGTTGCATCGTCCCCCGAAATGACTCCATGATGGCGTTGATGTTCCTATGAGGCGAGCGTTCTGGCCGAGGCGGGCACCCTTGAGGAGGCGCTCGAGCAGCCCCACTGCCCCCTCATCGGCAGAAGCGGACGACAGATCGGAGACCTAATGCGACAAATGTCGGTCACTCCGTGTGACGGCCGCCGCTGCTCACGAAATGCTCAACTACGACGGTGATTGCTCATCCACGAACTGCTCGTCACGGTCATTTCAGCGCCCGGCCTTGCTCGGGAAGATCGAACAAGGTTGACTCGCCAAGCCGTGGCTGACATGGCACAGCGATACGGCTTTCTCGACGACACCGAGGAGTCCTCTGGCTGCGCCAGCCAGCGGCCCAACGGCGCCGACCAGTCTGGTCTGTTGCGGATCGCCGTCGATGTCGCGTGGGCCGGACGACCACCCTGCCCCATGGGATCTGCGTGCGAATTGTGATCTCGCTGGCGAGCGATGCGTCCGCCCCCTCCCTGCTCGCCTGCACGCCGATGCTCAGGTCGATCGGTTCTGCGTCCCGCCATCGTGACCACGGCGATCGGCTTGGCCTGCTGCCAGGATCATCTCGTCGACGATCAATCTCGTCTGCGGCGAGAGGTCGACGAGGGCGCGGAGGACATCGCTGCGGATCTCGCCTGCGCCGAGCTCGGCCCTCAGGGCCTTGAGTGTCAACTCTTCGCCGATGGGCTCTGATTCGTCCACGAACCCGAAGTAGCCGAGTGGCACACCGAAGAACGACGCCAACTTCAGGCATGACCTGTGACAAGGGCCTCCCTGACGATGGTGATCGAGCATCCGCTACAGCCGTCAGCGCCCGCGTTGCCGCTGGCTTACGAGCCAAGGAGCCCTAGCCGGCTGCGTGGAGGAGGCTGATCGTCTCCTCCACCGGCTGGGCGGTGAACAGCTGGCTGCGGTGCACAGGGCGATGAGTCGGCTGCGGATGACGGTTGGGGCCGCACGGCCAGGGACCGTGGAGGAGGGCAATTAGGCCGGGCGCGGCCACCGGACGGGTGAGGTCATCATCTGGCCTGTCGTGATGGTGAGGCTGTCGCCACCGGCGAGAGTCAGGTCGGCACGGTGGCGGCGATGGTGAGGTGGCGATGCGTGACCACGACCCCGACGACCACCTCGCCGCCATCCGGCGCATCACCAACGGGAACTTCCGCCTCATCGACTGACATCGGTACCGACGCGTGGCTGGCTTGACCAGCCACTTTGCCCGTAACACTTCGTCCAGGCCCCGCCCTACTGGCGGTTGTGCGGCACGAGCACTGTCCGCTGCGCGCCTGAGCCACCAGCAAGCATTCGGACGGCGCGTTAGTGTCGTGGATCATAGGTGAGAAACAGCCCCATCGCTCACAAAGCGCCTGGCTGGAGGGAAGCCTTATGGCCGACTGGTCCCACGAGTACCGGCGGCACGGCTGGTGGCGGGAGGAGACCTTCCTCGACGACCTGCGCCGGCATGCCCGCGAACGACCCGCAGCGACGGCACTCATCGGCCATCGGGCCGACGGCACCCTCGGCCTTGTCAGCTATGCCGACCTGCTCGCCGACACCGACCGCTACGCCGCGAGGCTGCTCGACATCGGGGTCGAACCCGGTGACGTCATCGCCGTCCAGCTCCCCGACTGGTATGAGTTCGTCCCGCTCGCTCTGGCCTGCGCCCGGGTGGGAGCGAGGTTCTGCCCGCTCATGCCGATCTACCGGCAGTACGAGCTGTCGCACATCCTCGCGCTGACCGAGGCAAAGGTCTGCGTCACCATGGCGGAGTGGGACGGTGACAGGCTGGCCGAGATCGTGACCGGGCTGGACCTGCCGCATCTGGAGCACGTTCTCGTCGCCGGAGAGCCTCGCCCGGCCGAGACCGCCTCGTTCGAGGACTTCCTCGAAGGGCGCAGCGACACGACCCCCACGTCCGAGGTCGAACTCGCGCCGGACGACCCGTACCTCATCCTCTTCACCTCGGGAACGACTGGCGAGCCGAAGGGAGTGCTGCACAGCCAGAACACCCTGTACGCCTCCGCACGCGGATTCGCCGACGCGATGGGCCTCGACTCCGGGCTGGTCATGGAGGTCGCCCACGTCAACACGCACATGTCCGGGTTCGCGATGGGCCTGATGGTCCCGCTACTGCTCGGGGGCACCGCGGTCTTCCAGGAGAGGTGGGACGGAGGGGTCGCTCTCGACCTCGCCCAGGAGCACGGCCTCACGCTCTTCTACGGCGCCGCGCCCTTCCTGACGGACGTGCTGGACGGCCAGCGCGAACGTCCCCGCGACCTGCGGAGCCTGCGCTGGGTGGTGACCGGTTCGGCCCAGGTCCCCCCGCGCATCGTGGACGAGGTCCAGGACGTCTTCGGCCTGCCGACCTACTCGTTGTGGGGCATGACGGAGAACGGCCCGGTCACGGTCACCCGGCCCGACGACCCGCCCGACTGGGGCGCGCACAGCGACGGGCGGCCGATCGAAGGCATGGAACTGCGGATAGATCCCCTGAAGGGCCGCGACGACGGCGCGGGTCGGCTCTGGGTGCGCGGACCCGCCCAATGCCTGGGCTACTTCCGGCGGGACGAACTGTACGAGGCGGAGCTGGACGGCGACGGCTGGTTCGACACCGGGGACCTCGCCCGCGACGACGGCCGCGGCGGTATCCGCATCGCGGGCCGCGCCAAGGACATCATCATGTACAAGAGCCTCAACGTGCCCGTCACCGAGGTGGAGGCCGTCCTAGGGCGGCATCCGAAGATACGTGAGGTCGCGGTCGTCGGCATCCCTCACCCCGAAGTGCTCGAAGAGGTGTGCGCCGTGGTGCTTGCGACCGGCGAGCCGCTCACGCTCGACGAGCTGCACGAGCACATGCGGGCCTCCGGTGTGAACGACTGGTTCTGGCCCCGGCGCCTGGAGATCGTCGAACGCATGCCGAAGACCGTCACCGGCAAGATCCGCAAGGTGGAACTGCGGCAGCGGTACGGCGGCGGATGAGCTCGCGGCGATCGCCGTCGATCGCGGCGGTCTGCGCTGGGGCGTTCCTCGGGGCGATCGACGTCCATCTGGTGAACGTGGCGTTCCCGCAGATGCTGAGGGATTTCCCCGGCACGGACCTCGCCGGGCTCTCCTGGGTCTTCACCGGCTACACGATCGCCTTCACCGCCGCGCTCCTCCCAGCGGGCGGCCTGGCCGACCGCTTCGGCCGCCGCCGCGTGTACCTGGCCGGGCTCACCGTCTTCGTGGCCGCGTCGGTCGGCTGCGCGATCGCCCCCTCTCCCGGAGTGCTGATCGCCGCGCGCCTCGTGCAGGGCGCGGGCGGAGGAGTGATCACCCCGCTGGCGCTCGCCTTGATCCTGCCCTGGTTCACCGAGGAACGTCGCGGCACCGGCATCGGCCTCTGGAGCGCGACCCAGTCCGTCGCCATCGCCGCGGGTCCCACCCTCAGCGGCATCCTCGTCACGACCTGGGACTGGCGCACCATCTTCTGGCTGCACCTGCCCGTCGGCGCGGCGGCTATCGCGCTCAGCCTCGCCACGCTCCCACCCGACCCCCAGAACAACGATCCGACGCTCCCCGACCTCCCCGGCCTGGGGCTCCTGGCAGCCGCGATCGGCCTCCCATCCCTGGCGATCGCGCAAGGCCAAGCCTGGGGCCTCACGGACATCCGCACCGCGCTGGCCATGGCCGCCGGACTGGCCGCGGGCCACCTCTTCTTCCGCCGCTCGACCCGGCATCCAGCCCCGCTGGTCGACCTCGACGTCCTGCGCGTGACCCGGCGACCCAACGCGGCGATGTTCGTGCTGGGCCTGGTGATCTTCGCATTCCCCCTGGCCGCCGTGCTCTTCCTGACCGGCGTGTGGGGCTACAGCGAAGCACGCGCCGGTCTCGCCATCACCCCCGCGCCCGCCGTCCAGGTACTGGTGGCCCCGCTGGCAGGCCGCCTGATGCATCGAGTCGGCTACCGCGCGATGGCCCTCGGCGGCGCGGCCCTCCTCGGCGCGAGCGTCATCCTCCCCGCCCTCACCGCAGACCAAGCCCCTGCCTACCCTCAAGTCCTCCTGCCCGCATTGCTTGTCGCCGGAGCAGGCATCGCCGTACTCACCACCGCGTTGAGTGGTGCCGCGCTAGCGGACGTACCACCCTCGCGCCTGGCCACCGGGACGGCCCTCTCAGTCACCTCACGAGCCTGCGGCGCGGTACTCGGCCTCTCCGCCCTAGCCGCCTTCCTAGCCGGAGCCCCACGCGACTCCCTGAACGCCTACCAAACCGTCTGGTGGGCCATGGCCGTCCTTTGCCTCACCCTCCTGACCTCCTCCCTCCGTCTCCCCTTCCGCGCAAGTACCGGGGCTTGAGCGACAACCACTCGGCAAGTGGCGTCAGGGAGCCGTCGAGGGCGAAGTTACCGCCATCCATCGCAGCGATGCGGGTGGGCTCGTCGGGGTCCGCGCTTGGTGCCCTCGTGCGCCAGCATCACCAATGCCGGGTCCAGGTCCTGGACGATCCCGTGCACGGTCGTGTAGCAGAGCTCGTGAGCCGCCTCGGTGAAGTTCGTGCCGCTGATGAGCTTGCCGGCGAGTTCGTCGATCTTGTTGCCGTACGTCTCTACATAGTGCCTCGAGGACAGGCCGTACGACAGCAGGTCAGCAATGAAGTCGCCCTTGAGCGGCCAGATCCTGCGCAGCGCCGAGCCGTCCCCCGTGGTGGGCAACGACCGCGTGTTGTTGACCACCTCGTCTGCGACCCTGCGCTGTGAGAGCCACTCCAGCAGGCCGCAGGATGTCGCGTTCCAGCTCCAGCTCCTCGATCTGGGCTTTGAGCTGCTTGTTCTCCGCGCATGGTCCCCTCCCCGTTCCGTCGTCCCTGGTGGGAGGGGCCGGTCGTGCGGACGGCCGGGCCGCCCTCCCGGGGTCAGTGGCGCGGGGCCTGCACGGGTCCGGTGTGCGGGCGGGCGGCGGGACGGTCGGCGAGGTGGCCGGCGAGGGCGGCGGCGAGGGCGGTGATCGCGGCGGTGACGAAGACGGCGGGGTAGCCGAGGCCAGTGGCGATGGCGCCGGTGATCAGCCCGGCGGCGCCCAGCCCGAGATCCCAGAACGAGGTGAACGCGCCGAGCGCCGCGCCGCGTTCGGCGGCCGCGGAACGGTTGATGACCAGGAGGGCGAGGGACGGGTAGAGGAGGGTGAATCCGGCGCCCATGACCAGCGCGCCGAGCCCGGCGGTCCAGGCCGATCCGGCGACGGCGATCAGCGCGAGGCCGAGCGCCTCGGCCAGGCCCGCGGCCACCGCGATGCGGGCGGCGCCGACGCGGTCGGGGAGGCGCCCGCAGAGCAGCCGGACGCCGATGTAGGCGACGCCGAAGAGGGTGAGTGCGACGGGACCGCCGCCCGAGTCGCGTTCCGCCATGTGCAGGACGACGAAGCCGGCGAGCGCGGAGTAGCCGACCGCGGCGAGGGCCAGGGCGGTGCCGGGCAGCAGCACCGGCCGCGGCACCAGGACGCGGGACACGCCCGCTCCACCCAGGTCGGGTGCGGGCAGGCGGACGGCGAGGAGCGAGGCGGCGACCGGCAGCACGATGTGGACGAGCCAGACGGCGCCGTAGCCGCTCTCGCGCCGCAGCAGCTCACCGATGATCGGGCCCAGGGTCCAGCCGCCCCACATCGACAGCCCGTACCAGCCGACGAGCTGGCCACGCCGGTCCCCGGGGGCGAGCGCGATCACCCAGAGCGAGCCCGCGGTGAACGTGGCGGCCTCCGCGACGCCCATGACCACGCGCAACACGAGCAGGGCGGCGATGCCCACGGCGCCCTCCACCGCCGCGTAGCCCGCCCCGACTAGGGCCGCGGTCGCCGACCCGGCGGCGATGACGAGGCGGACGTCGCCGCGCTGGGCCAGCCGTCCGACGTAGGGGCGGCTGAGCAGCGCGGCGACGGCCGAGATCCCGAACGCGGCGCCGACGGCGAGGGCGGATCCGCCGAGTTCGGTGGTGATGAGCCGCGGCAGGACCGGGACGGCGGCGCCGAACGCGGTGAACGTGAGCAGCACGGCCGCGCACAGTCCGGCGAAGGCGCCCGTCCAGGGGCGGGGGGTGGTTCCGGTCACGGGATGCCTTCGTTGGCGCCGCCGTCCACCAGCTGCACGGTGCCGGTGACGAAGCGCGCGTGCTCGGAGGCGAGGAAGGCGGCCACGGCGGCGAAGTCGTCCGCGTCGCCCACGCGGCCGAGAGGAATCCCCTTGGCGATCTCGGCGACGGCGGCGCCGGGGTCGGTGAACTGCCGTTCCAGCGCGGGCGTGCGGTGGTACCCGGGCGCCAGCACGTTCACGGTGATGTCGCCGGGGCCGAGTTCGTGCACCAGCGACTTGGCGAAGCCGACGAGGCCGGGCCGCGTCGCGTTCGACAGGCCGTACTTCGGGATGGGCCGCCGCACGGTCTCCGAGGTGACCATCAGGATGCGCCCCCACCCGGCGGCGCGCAGGTGCGGCAGCGCGGCCAGCACGAGCGCGACGTGCGGGATGAACGCGGTGTCGAGCGCGGTCCGGTAGTCGGCGGGCGTGAACGAGTCGACCGGGCCGGGGCGCGGCCCGGCGCCGTTGGTGACGACGACGTGCAATGCGCCCGCGTCCTGGACGGTCTCGGCGATCCAGGCCTCCGGTGCGCCGTCGTCGGTCAGATCGAGGGCGCGGCTCCACACCCGGCCCGGCCCGGCCGCGCCGACCTCGCGCGCGGCGTCGGCGAGCCGGCCGGGGTCGCGGCCGCAGATCGCCACGTCGGCGCCCTCGGCGGCGAGCCGGTGGGCGACGGCGCGGCCGAGCCCGCTGCCGCCGCCGGCCACCAGGGCGATCTTTCCGGTGAGTCCGAGGTCCATGGTCACCTTCCGGTGGGGGCCGGGATCAGCGGGTAGCGGTACCGCCCCAGCAGCGGCGCGGCGATCACCGTGCCGGTGAGGGCCTCCCCGCGCGGCAGGCCCCGGATCCACTTGTCGTCCGGCCGGATCCGGACCTCGCCGCGCTGGAGACGGTCGGGGTTGCCTGTGACGGTGTGGTTCTCGCCGAGCGTCGCCACGCCGCCGGCGGTCACCGGAGGCGTGCCGGGCAGGCCCGCCCAGCGGCCGAGCGCCGCGAGGACGCGGGCGGGCTCGGCGGCGAAGTCCTCGTAGCGGAGCCTGCGGTACCGGCCGGGGAATGCCTCGCCGATCCATTCAGACGCGATGTTGAAGCCGGTCCAGTAGGCGGTGCTGCGGCGGACGTCCATGGCCGGGATGTAGGCCTTGGCGCGCCGCCACGAGTACGCCGTGGCACGCGGGTCGCGGACGAGGTGCAGCGCGTACGCGTCGATCCCGTCCAGCCCGAACAGCGCGGCGGCCTCGGCGGGGAACTTGGAGCTGTCCACCAGGACGTCGGCGCCGAGCACTTCGGCGGCCGTCTCGTACAAGGAGGTCATCGCGGCGAGGGTTTCCCGCACGTCGGCGTCCTGGACCGGCCGCCCCCGCGCCTCGGCGAGCCGGCGCCGCGTATGCCGGGTGCGCAGGTGGGCCTGATGACGTCGCTGGCGGTCGGCGGCGACCTCGCGCAGCGCGGTCTCGTCGGCGGCCGTGAGAGAGAGGACCTTGCCCCACATCCGGCAGGCGCGCAGGTCCTCACCGCAGCCGCAGGTGGGGTTGGTGCCGGTGCCGAGCACGCCGTTGGACCACAGGTAGGACAATTCCCCGACGTGGGCCACGCGCGGCAGCTCGCCGAGGATGTTGCCGAGCAGCGTGCTGCCCGACCGGCACCAGCCGGTGATGTAGAGCACCTTCACCGGAGGGCCTCCCCCAGGTCGGCGAGCACCAGGTGCTGGGGCAGGTGGACGGCCAGCCCGACCTGGCAGTACGCCTCGACGGTGTCGGGTCTGCCGTCGCCGCGCCGCAGCACCAGCCGGGACCGGGCCGGGTCGAGCAGCGTGGCGACGGCGCGGAAGTCGCCGAACAACGCCTGGTGCCGATCGATCATGCGGGTGCGGGACACCCGGACGCCGACGGCGTTGAGGTGGGCGAGGCGGCCGTCCAGCGTGAGCCGCCAGTAGACGTCCGGGTGCACGACGATGCCGTCGCAGGACCCGCCGGTCTCCTCGACCAGCGCGGCGGCCCACGCCACGTCGTCGGCGAGGCGCCCGCGTCCCCGTGCGGTCCGGCGGCCACGCACGTTGAGCAGCCCGGGAACGGCCTCGTCCGCGCTGCCGTGCAGCAGCACCTCGTTCTCCGCGGTGCAGAGCCGCACGACCACGCGGCGGTCGACGTGGGCGGCGAAGAGGTCGGGATGCCCGGTCAGCCCCTCGGGGAGCGCCACGGCGACGCGCACCTCGGTCACCCCGGCGTTCTCCAGCCGCGGTTCGAACGCCGACTCGGGGCTGGAGGCGTACGAGACGCCGGACCGCGACGGGGTGTCGGACCGGACCGGCTCGGTGACGTGCCAGGCCTGGTCCTCCCCGGCGAGGTCGCGGCTGCCCAGCAGATGCCGGACCGTGTAGCGGGGACGGGCGGTGAAGAAGGGGAAGGTCGTCGTCAGGGTGAGGGGCAGGTCGAGTTCGACCACGGGAGCGTCCGGCCGCGCGGCGGCGAGGGCGGCGGCCAGTTCACGGCCGGGCGAGGGGGCGGCCGGGTCCGCGGTCATCGGCGGGGCGACGGTCTGGGCGACGGTCGGCACGGGCATGCGGTCTCCTTCAGGCGGCTTCAGGCGGCGCGGGCTTCAAGCGGCGCTGGCTTCAGGCGAGCGCGCGGGCTTCAAGCCGCGCTGGCTTCAGGCGAGCGCGCGGGCTTCAAGCGAGCGCGGACAGCACCTTGCGGACGGCGGTCACGAGGTCGTCGCAGTCGTCCAGGCCGAGGTTGGCCGACAGCGGGATGTCGATGGCCTCCCCCACATATCTGGTGGTCTGCGGCAGCGCCGCACGGGCGGCGTCCGCGTCCGGGCCGAGCAGGAAGCGCCAGTTCCAGAAGGAGCGCACGTTCTTGTCACCGCGGTCGCCGAGCGCCCGCGCGTCCACGCCCTCGGCGCACAACGCCCGCGCGAACCACGCGCACTGCTCGGGCGTCGCGCCCTCCAGGCGGAAGACCAGGGCCTCACCGAGATAGGCGCCGGACGCCACCGGCCGGCGCAGCGCGATGCCGTCCACGCCGTCCAGGCGTTCGGCGACGTGTCCGTAGTTGCGCTGGTGCAGCGCGAGCCGCCGCGGGAGCCTGTCGAGAAGCGCGTCGGCGAGCGCGGCCCGGATCTCGTCCATCCGGAACGAGAAGATCGGGTAAGCGAGGTCGTCGACGGCGGGCGGTTCGCCCTCGAAGTGGCGGTTCATACGGTTCTCGTACGCGCCGCTGTAGACGACGGCGCGGGCGTGCGCCTCCTCGTTGTCGGTGAGCAGGAAGCCGCCCTCGCCGGTGTTCAGTGATTTGTCGGACTGCGTGCTGAAGGCCCCGAAGCGGCCGAACGTGCCGAGGTGACGGTCGCCGATGCGCGCGCCCAGCGCGGGCACGGCGTCCTCGATGACGGGCACTCCCCACTCGTCGGCCAGGTCGCAGATCGCGGGCATGTCGCTGGCGAACCCGCGCATGTGCACAACGACGACGGCCTTGGCGCCCTCGCTGAGCACCCGCTTGAGGTCGTCGAGATCCAGGTGCAGGTCGGCGTCGCACTCCACGAGCACCGGCCGGTGCCCGGCGAGCAGGATCGCGCTCGGCGTGGCGGCGAAGGTGAACGCGGGACAGGCGACCGGGGAGCCCGGCTCCAGCCCGCAGGCCAGCAGGCCCAGCGCGATGGCCGTCGTACCGCTGCTGCACGCCAGCGCGTGGGCGGTTCCGAAGTAACGGGAGAGACGGCGTTCGAACCGGCCGGTACAGGTGTCGGGATAGGGCCGGTGGTCGTATCGGAAGTACAGGCGGGAACGGACGGCCTCGGTCACGGCCGCCTCGTCCTCCGTGCTGATGAAGACGTCGCCCTTGTCGTAGGTGGGCCACGGTCCGGTCCGGACCGGAGACCCTCCCTCGACGGCGAGTCGTGCCTCCTGACTGGTGAACACGGTAGGTCCTCCACTCGTCGGCGCACGCCGGGCGGCCACCGATCGGCGGCCCGTCACCCGGGTGGCAGCGCCGAGCGTATGTAGAGGATGTCCACCCCAAGACGACTGGAACGTTCGCAAATTGACGGAATTGTCAGGCGTTGTTTCGACACTTGACTGATCCGCACTCGCCCCGTCGCGGCGCGTTCACAGACCGGGGTCGTCGTCGCCCAGTTCGGCCGAATAGAGCCCGGCCGAATAGAGCAGGATGCCCTGGACGCTCGTCGGCGAGATACCGGCGAGCGCCTCGACCCGGCTCAGCCGGTAGTCGAGAGTCGAGCGGTGGATGCCCAGTGAACGGGCCGTGCGCCCACGATCGAGGTCGCTGCGGTAGAGCGTGCGCAGCGTCTCCCACAACTGCTCGTGGGAACGCACCACGGAGAGCCGCGACTCCAGCCGGTGACGCAGGTCGCCGCGTCCCGCCAAGGCGACGCCGACGGCCGCGTCGGTCAGGAACGCGACCTGGTCATGCTCCCCGAGACTCGTCAGCAGTCCGCCGATCTCGATGGCCTCCTCGATCGCGGCCTTGGCGTCGTCGCGGGTCACCGCCGCCAGCCCGGCCACGAACCCGCGGCCGTAGGCGGCGTGACAGGCCGCGACCAGCCGGATGGCGGCGTTGCGGACCGCGGGACGGCTCTCGGGGTCCTCGTCGTGCGGCGCGGGCAGCAGCGCGATCAGCCACTCCCGGTCCGGGGACGCGGCGCACATCCCGCCCGCCGGAAGCTGGCCGAGCACCCCCGGAGGCACCGCCCCGAACCGCACGGGCTCGGCGTCCGTTTCATCCGGCGGCACGACCGGCGAGAGCGCGACGAGCACGCACGAACCGGGCATGCCGGTGCCCGCCACCCGCGCCACGCTGGCAACGTCGCCGCCGTTCCACAGCGTGGTCACGACCAGGTCGGCCACGGTACGGCCGCCGGTCCTGCTCATCTCGTCGATGTAGGCGCGGCGGAGCATGGTGGTGACGCGCGGCAGGATCTGCGCCGCCCCCGCGGAGATGCCGAGCAGGTCCTGCGCCGCACGCGGTCTTGCCACGTTCCAAAGGTGGCGGAACAGGACCGTGAGCACGATCTGGCAGCAGTGTTCGAGTTCCTGCAGCGGGACCCAGTCGCGGGCGCACCGGCGGGCGACGTCCACGACCCGCCTGCGGTCGTGGACGGAGGGTTCACCGGCGACCGTCACCTCCAGGAGGCGGCGCACCAGTTCGGGGACGATCTCCTCCCACTCATAGCGGGATCCGGCGGAATGCAGGGAGGAGGCCAGCGCGGGGGCGGCGTCGGCGGCGATGGCCCGGACGAGGTGATCGAGGTCGAGATCGGGATCGAGGGCAACGGGCAGTACGGGAGACTTCGGCACGGGAACTCCACGGTGGCACGCGTCCTGATGCGGAACAGGGCCACCTTGCGATTCCCGCGCCCGTCCCGTCCATGCACGCAGCGCGACAGCCGTGCCGCACGCAGCGAACACGCCAGGTGATCAGATCAACGCGCCGGGTGGCCGGAACCGGTCATCCCCGGACGGCCGTCAGTCGCGGACGGCGATGGTGTCGCCGATGCGATGGACGCGCAGCGCGTTGGTCGAGCCGGCGGTGCCGGGGGGCGAGCCGGCCACGATCACCACGCGGTCGCCCTTCTGGACCTGCCCGGTCTCCAGCAGGCCCTGCTCGACCTGGCGGACCATGTCGTCGGTGTGGTGGGCGTGCGAGACGATGAACGTCTCGGTGCCCCACACGTGGGCGAGCTCGCCGCGGACGGCCGGCACCGACGTGAACGCCAGCAGCGGGATCGGCGAGCGGCAGCGAGACCGCCAGCGGGCGGTCTCGCCCGACACCGGCGACGGGTACGCGGCCGAGTGGCTGGTCGAACTGCTGGCCAAGCGAGGTGGAGAAAGCGATCACCATTCTGCGCAACCGCGCCGACGCCGGTGCCGGGAATGATGCTGATCAACCCTTACCCCTACGGTGCCGAGGCGTTCCGAAGCCTGTGCATCACCGTACGGAGAACGCCCGCGAGCGGAGTCAGCCGCGCTCGCGAGCGCGATATCTACGAACAGTACGAGCACTCCCAATTCAAGGAGCCCTGGCCGAACGCCGACGAGATCGACCCGAAGATGTGGGAGCACCTCGGCGCGCCCGCCCCCACGATTCGGCACAGGCAGAGCCGCCGGAACCCACGGACGCCTGGCTCTCCGCATATACGAACAGGGGATCACATCGTGAACTCACCGGCGCTGAAGACGCTGGCGATCGTGGCCATGATCGAATTCGGCGTTATCATCGGTCTGATCACCGGCATCCTCACACACACCGAGGGCACCAATATCAGCACTGCCATCTTGCAGGGTGCGGGCGCCGCCTGCGGGGGCCCCGTCACCCTGGTCGCGCTCATCATGACCTCGCACAAGTCCCTTTGATACCCCGTTCCAGAGAAGCCGCTCTTCTGGAGCTGCTCTGGTATCAAGGCCGGCGAGCTAGCTGACCGTCAAGGTCTGGGCTGGGTCGTCCGGCGCCTGGCCGAGTCCAAGGCCTTCGTAGACCTCTGCCGGGCCGCACCTGCGGTAACGACGGACGAGGTCCTCGAAGAAGACCATGTAGCGCATCTGCCGGATCTCGCCCTCGCGCCGGATGTAGGGCTCCAGCACCTGCCAGAGCTGGTTCATCCCCTGGCCAAAGAAGCCGATGACCAAGCCCTCCGCCACCACCTGGTACGCCACGAACACGCCCAGATTGTCATAGAAGAAGCCGACCTTGCGCACCATCGCGCGCGGTCCCGGTGGGAGGGCCGAGACACCGTCGTCAGGTGGGCACTCGGCGGCCAGATTCTCGATGATCCAGTCGCGGGCTTCAAACCACTCGGGTGTACGTGCCTCCCGGAATGCCTCAAGGGCGACGGGCAAAAGGTTCTGCCGTGCCATCAACCTCACCTGCCGCAACGACAGGACCAGCGCCAAAACAGCCGCCACGGCACTTGCACCGCCGAGGACCAGGGATAGGCCAGACAAGCTCATGGGTCACGCCACTGCTCGACGAAGGCGCGAGGCGCCGTTCGCGCCAGACGACGACAACCAGCGCCCGCCGTCAAGAAACCCCAACTCACCGGCTCTGGCCGGACCTCCGCCAGCCGATTCCCCGAGCCTCGCCTCAAAACCATCCTCATCAGACACGCCGGAGGAAACACCAGCCGCCTGCGGTAACTGTCAACGGCCAGATTGATGATCCTTCCCGCTGACGGCCAGATATTCCCCGTCGTTGCTGGTGGAGGTGATCAGGTGAAGGCAGCCAAGCCCGGAGGGTCGTCCTCCCGCCTCGAGGCTGTAGTCGCAACCCGATCCGACGCTTCTCTGACCCGCGTGGTCTGCGGCACGGTCAAAAAACACTGATGGCCGAGGGTGGCGTCCCTGAGATTTCAAGCTGACCGCCTTGGCTACATCGTCGACATGGGCGACGGCCAGACCCACTCCGTCGCATCTATTACTCAGAGTGACCGAATCGGAGAGCCCGAACCTGTGACCACATTTGGGATGGGGGCAGGCCGACGCCCCAAATCAGCCCCACAAGTCCCACTACGCCGCGCCAGGGCACAGCACAGGTCACTGAGCTGCAGTGACGCTTCCACGGAAGCCTCGGCGTTCTCGTGAGCTCTTCGGCATGGGCACAGCGTTCAAAGAGGCCCGATCTCGTTGAGATCAGGCCTCTGAGCTGGGGAGGGGTGGGCGATACTGGGTTCGAACCAGTGACCTCTTCGGTGTGAACGAAGCGCTCTCCCACTGAGCTAATCGCCCCGGTGGAACTGCCTTGCGGCGTTCCGACGTCGGAAACTCTAGCGCATCGAGGGGGGTGCTCACACATCAGTAAGCGTCCGGGGTCAGCGCCAGGGGGTCCAGTCCTCGATGTTCCACGGCAGGTTGAAGCTGTAGACGACCAGGTAGGCGATGACTGCGGCGCCGACCAGGATGCCGCCGACGATGGCCAGGATGGTGTTGCGGCGCTTCTTGCGGGGGTCGAGGGCCTTTTCCTTGGCCTTCTCGGCGGCCTGCTTGGCGTGGTGGAGGGCACGTTGGGCCCAGGCGAACTCGGTGGCGAGGATCGCCAGGCCCACGATGATGCCCAGGATGCCGGGGCCGGGGGCGACCATCATGATCAGCCCGCCGATGAGGACCGTCACGCCTACGGTGAAGACGCCCAGCCGCCAGGTGGTGTTGAGGAGCCGGTTCCGGCGGACGAACTCGCGGAAGCGAGTGAAGGGTCCGGCGTCCTTTTCATGGTTTATTGCCACGTATTTACTCTATGCCAGAGGGATGGCCGCATCGGGCCGCAGGCCGGTTCTGGGCAACCAATCGCACCCTCCCGATCGTCACACAGGGAGGGGCCGGAGGCACGGAGGGGGTGGTCCGATTGATCCGCTTTTGCGCAGGTCAGGGGCTACTTTAGAGAGAGTGAGATAGGTCACACAGGGGCACCGAGACGGAATGTTCCCACATCTCCGCTCAGTTACGCGTCATAGATCGCGGGGACATCCGTGAGAGGGAGTACCCGCCCGCGTGTTAGCGGGACCGACGTCTGAAGGAATGGCCATGAACAGCAGCACCACCGTCTCAGCGGAGCTGGGCCTCCGTCTCGTCGTCCCTGACCGCACGATCGTCCCCCTGCTCGCCGGGCTGGAGTACGCGGCAGATGATCCGTACGCCATCCGGATGGCCTTCTACGTCGGCAACGACGAGCCGGTGGAGTGGATCTTCGCCCGGGAGCTGCTGACCGTCGGCATCGTGCGAAAGGTCGGGGACGGGGACGTGGAGGTCTGGCCCGCGGGATCAGACGACACCACCCTCAACATCGCGCTCTCATCGCCGTTCGGCAACGCGCTCTTCGAGGTGCCGCTGTCCCCGCTCGCGGAATTCCTGCACCGGACGTACCAGGTCGTACCGGCCGGGCAGGAGTCGGAGTTCGTCGACATGGACGCGGAGCTGGAAAATCTTCTCTGGCCGTCTTGATCACTCGCTGAGGCGGGCGATCTGGCGCATCTTGTTCATCGCGTCGAGCGCCGCGACCTTGTACGACTCGGCGAGGGTCGGATAGTTGAAGACGGCGTTCACCAGGTAGTCGACGGTTCCGCCACAGCCCATGACGGTCTGGCCGATGTGGACGAGCTCGGTGGCCCCCGTGCCGAAGACGTGGACGCCGAGGAGCGAGCGGTCTTCCGAGGAGACCAGGAGTTTGAGCATTCCGTAGGAGTCTCCAATGATCTGGCCGCGGGCAAGCTCCCGGTAGCGGGAGACCCCTACTTCGAACGGCACCTTGGCCTCGGTGAGCTCGTCCTCGGTACGTCCCACGAAACTGATCTCGGGGATCGTGTAGATCCCTATCGGCTGGAGCTCGTGCATGCCCGTGACGGGTTCGTCGCAGGCGTGGTGCGCGGCCAGGCGGCCCTGTTCCATGGACGTCGCGGCCAGGGACGGGAAGCCGATCACGTCGCCTACGGCGTAGACGTGGGGTACTTCGGTGGCGTAGTTCGCATCTACCTTGATCCGGCCGCGGCGGTCGGCGCTGAGCCCGGCGGCCTCGAGGTTGAGCTCGTCGGTCATGCCCTGGCGGCCGGCCGAGTACATGACGGTGTCGGCGGGGATGCGTTTGCCGCTTTCGAGGATGGTGATCGCTCCGCCGTTGCGGCGTTCGACCGAGGACACGCTCTCCCTGAACCGGAACGTCACCGCGAGGTCGCGCAGGTGGTACTTGAGCGCCTCGACCACCTCGAGATCGGCGAACTCCAGCATGCGGTCGCGGCGTTCGACCACGGTCACCTTGGTGCCGAGCGCCGCGAACATCGACGCGTACTCGATCCCGATCACCCCGGCGCCGACCACCACCATCGTCTCGGGGATGCGCTCCATGTTGATGATGCCGTCGGAGTCGATGATCGTACGATCGTCGAACTCCACGGTGTCGGGACGCGCGGGCTTGGTCCCGGTCGCGATGACGATCTTGTCGGCGGTGACCTTGTGCTCGCGGTCGTGCCCGTTGCCGATCCCGATGGTGTGCGGGTCGAGGAACTGGCCGATGCCCGACAGCACGGTGACATGGTTGCGTGCCAACTGGCTGCGGATCACGTCGATCTCGCGTCCGATGACATGCTGGGTGCGCATGCCCAGGTCGGCGACCGTGATGTCCTCCTTGACCCGGTAGCTCTGCCCGTACAGCTCCCGCTGGTTGAGCCCGGTCAGGTAGAGGACGGCCTCACGGAGGGTCTTCGACGGGATCGTGCCCGTGTTGATGCACACCCCGCCCATCATGTGGCGCCGGTCGACGATGCCGACCCGCCGTCCGAGCTTCGCGGCGGCGATGGCCGCGCGCTGCCCGCCGGGGCCTGACCCGAGCACGAGAATGTCGAAGTCGTTCACTCCCCCAGTCTGGCCGCGCGAAGGCCCCCCACATAAGGCCTATGACGGAAGCAATCCCTCGTTCCCCGGAGATCACGGGTGGCCGGCCGTTTGATTGATCCTTTTTGCTGTCGGCTTCTCAGGCGAGGCCGGCTACAAGCTCGTTCAGGCCTGATTTGATGCGAGCCAGGCTCAGGCCGCGGCGGTGGCGCTGGTAGCGGAAGAGGTTGGCGGCCAGGGGGGCCAGGAGGGCGTCCGCGAGGTACTCAGCGTCCGCGTCCGGGCGGATCTGGCCGATCAGCATCCTCAGGTGCATCTGGTAGAGCCCGTACGAGCCGTCGTTGAAGCGGGCGTACGAGGAGTTCATCTCGGCCGCTAGCAGGAGCTCGGACTGTTCCTCTGTACGCTCGGCCAACGCGTGCAGGAACGCCCGCACACGTTCCACGGGCTCTCCCCCGGGGCCCAGCGGCGGCGGCCCGGACAGAAGGCTCGCCTGGAACTCTCGCTCACGGTGGTCGATCACGGCGTAGACCAACCCGGCGCGGTCGCGGAAGCGGCGGTAGACCGTGCCGACGCCGACACCGGCCGCCCGCGCCACCTCGTCCATGGACAGCGCTTCGACGCCGCGCGTCGCGATCATGTCGGCCGCCGCGGCGAGGATCTTGCGGCGGTTCTGGGCGGCGTCGGCACGTTCCGCCGGCGGGCCGCCCGCGATCGGCAGCGCACGCGGCCCTCCACCGGATTCGTCGCTCACAGACCCTCAGCCTACCGAAGCGGAGAACATTCCACTTTTGTTTGCAATACGGAGAGCCCTCCGGTTAGCCTCGGCTCCGACACTAAGTGGAACCTCCTCCGGTTAGAGGTGACGGCAGTGAACGAGCTGGCAGGCAAGACGGCTTTGGTGACCGGTGGCAGCCGGGGCATCGGTGCGGCGATCGCGCTGCGCCTCGCGCGGAACGGGGCGGATGTGGCTCTGACTTACGTTCAAGCACCCGATCGGGCCGCCACCGTCGTACGCGAGATCGAACAGATGGGACGCCGGGGGATGGCCATCGCGGCCGACGCAGCCGATCCGGCAGCGGTCAAGGCCGCGGTGGAACGTGCCGCGAGCGAGCTGGGCAGACTGGACATCCTGATCAACAACGCCGGGATCGCACCCTATGGGCCGCTGGAGGACGTCCCGGTCGAGGAGATCGACCGGACGCTCGCGATCCATGTACGAGCGGCCTACGTGGCATCCCAGGCGGCGGCCAGGCACCTGCCGGACGGCGGTCGGATCATCAACATCGGCAGCAGCCTCGCCGAGCGGGTGCCCTCTCCCGGCTGGACGCTGTATTCGATGAGCAAGTCAGCCCTGATCGGGCTCACGAAGGGGCTGGCCCGCGATCTCGGGCCTTCCGGCGTCACCGCCAATCTCGTTCATCCTGGCTCGACGGACACAGAGATGAACCCCGCCGACTCCCCCGAAGCCGAGTTCGAACGCGGGTTCACGGCTCTGGGACGTTACGCGCGGCCAGACGACATCGCCGCCACGGTCGCACATCTCGCCGGCCCCGCAGGCGCGTACATCACGGGCTCAGCCATCACGGTCGACGGGGGCGTCACAGCGTGAAAGCCGCCTGGATCCTGCTGGTGGTGGCGGCGCTGCTGGAACTGGTCTGGGCGACCGCGCTGAAGCAGTCCAACGGCCTGGCGCGGCTCTGGCCTGCGGTGATCGGCATGACCGTGGCGCTGCTCAGCGTGGTCGTGTTGTCGGTGTCACTGCGCGACCTGCCGGTGGGCACGGCCTACGCGGTCTGGGTGGGGCTCGGGTCGCTCGGCGTGGCGGTCACCGGCATCATCGTTCTGGGCGAGAGCGCATCCCCCGCACGGCTGGCGTGTCTCCTCCTCATCCTCGTCGGTGTGATCGGCCTGAAGGTCGTCGACGGATGATCGGCACGGCGACCAGCCGGGGAACGAACGGGCAAAGGAAGATTCTTTAACCTGGCTGAGTACGGGCACGGGTAGGACATGAGCATGGAGATGCTGGGCATCGACATCGGCGGGTCGGGGATCAAGGGCGCTCCGGTGGATCTCTCCACGGGCGAGTTCGCCCAGGAGCGAATGCGCGTCGCGACCCCGCAGCCCGCCGAGCCCGAGCCGGTCGTCGAGATCGTCGCGCAGATCGTGGATCACTACGGCTGGACCGGGCCTGTCGGCGCGACGTTCCCCGGCGTGGTGGTGGACGGCGTCACACGTTCCGCCGCGAACGTGTCCAAGAGCTGGATCGGGCTGGACGCCGCGAAACTGTTCGAGGAGGCCACCGGGTGCCCGGTCACCCTCTTGAACGACGCGGACGCCGCCGGGATCGCGGAGATGAGCCACGGCGCCGGCAAGGGCAAGATGGGCACGGTCGTCATGCTGACGCTCGGCACGGGGATCGGCAGCGCGCTGTTCGTCGACGGCGTGCTGGTCCCGAACACCGAGTTCGGCCATCTGGAGATCGACGGCCATGACGCCGAGTCACGGGCCTCCGCCAAGGCCCGCGAGGACCACGAACTCAGCTGGGAGAAGTGGGCCAAGCGCCTCAGCGACTACATGTCCCATCTGGAGGCCTTGATCACGCCTTCCCTGATCATCGTCGGCGGCGGCGTGAGCAAGAAGGCCGACAAGTTCGTGCCGCTGATCCACGGAGTGAACGCGCCGATCGTTCCGGCGAGCCTGCTCAACACCGCCGGAATCGTGGGCGCCGCAATGGCCGCCGCACCGGCCGCCGCAGCCGCGACCCCACGCAACCTCACCCAAATGGCCTGACCAACCACCGCCCACCGCCCACCGCCCCGCAGCCCCGCGGCTTCGGGGTGGCGTGGGCGTGCTGGCACGGTTGGGCGTATCTAGCCGGGGTTTCGGGGTGGGAGGCGTAGGGTGGCGATTTCCCAGGCGCGTAGTGCTTTGGTGAGGCCACCTGTGATCGTTGCGGTGGTGGGGTGGGGTTGCTCGGCGAGGACGCGGAGTTCTAGTTCACCCTCACGTTCGCGCAAGCTGCTCATCACCACGCCCTCACCGCTCACCTCGATCCCGTGCCGGACGGGTGGGAGAGGTGTGCTGGAGGGGCCGTAGCCTGCGGCTGTCAGGAGGTCGTGGCGGAACGACTCGGCGGCGGTGAGGACCTCCTGGCCAGGCTGGGCGCCCGCGTAGGGCATGATCGCGAGCTCCATGACCCGTTCGCCCCGGCATTGGGCTTTCGGCGTCGGGAGTTCGGGGCCTGCGGGCTGGTCGCGGTTGGCGTTGTGATGGCGCGACAAGTAGCCGATCGAGCGCACGAGGGTCAGCGCCAGTTCCCGGCCGTCGCCGGTCACTTCGTACTCAGTGACGTGTTCCAACAGCGCCGCCAGGCCTCCCGCAGCCACGAAGGCGGAGGCGGGGAACGTCGGCACGGGTACTTCTCCGCAGCCGCCTTCCGACTCCAGGCCGCGTTCGACGATCGCGAACTGGCCCTCCGCGAAGGACGAGGACGCCTGGACCGGCAAGGGCAGATGCAGCCGGACCCGGTGGTCCTCGCAGCGATTGTCGAACGAGACGCGCAGCCGTACGAACGGCTCACCGGCACGCAGTTCGACGCGCATCACGACGGGGACGGTCTCTTCGGCATCGGAGCGCGCGTCGTCGACCAGGTCGCCGTTCGCGGGCCATCGGTACGTTCGCACGACGTCGAACGCGGCGACCAGCGGCCCCGCCGAGACCGCGCGTACCTCGACCGATTCGGGTATGTCCACGAGCCGGTCCAGGCGGGGCGGCGCGTAGTTGTACGTGTCGCCGAGGTCGCCGCCCTCCATCACGCGCCCCAGCCCCTCCATGACCTGGCGGCCACCGGCCCGGATCGAGAACGTGCCGTCTTCGGCGATCTGGACGCGCAGCAGGCCGTTGTCCAGGACGTCGTCGCCTTCGGCCCGGACCGGTCGTTCGACCGCAGAGGTCCCCGGGACGGAACGCACGGAGACCACACCGAGCGGCGGCGCTTCCACCTGGGCGGCCACCGTGCGGCGTGGGTCGGCGATCGTGACGACGCGCCACTCCCCCTCGGCGTCCCGTACGGCCTCGCGGACGTCTGCGATGTCGAAGTGGGTCTCGGCACGCTGAGTCACGAAGAAGGTCAGCGTTCGGCCCGACACGGTCCAGTCGCGGATGTCCTGGCCGAACAACGAGCGTCCGAACACACGGTTGAGCACCATCGGGAGGTTGGACGCGGGGTGCACGGCGTCGTCCAGCGTCGTCGCGGCGACTTCGAGCGTCTGCGTGGGATACGTGCGTCCCTCGGCGTCCTCCAGCACGACCTCGCCCTCGGCTGCGACGTCCAGGACGACCATCCCGGTGCGGCGCGCCGGGGTGGGGTTGAAGACGAGGTGGCCGTCGAACGGCAGCGCGGCCGCGAGCCCGGCGGTCACCAGGTCGCAGACGGCGCGTCCGAGTTGCTCGGCCTCAGCCATGCGGGCCGCGACCTGTTCGGCCGTCTCGTCGCTGCCGCAGCCGGTCACGGAGTCGTGGCAGCTCACCTCGATCAGGCGGCGCCAGGCCATGTCCAGGAAGCTCGCCGCGCTGCCGTCCCACCAGAGCGCGTCGAGCGGCTCGGCGTAGCGTTCGACCAGGCGTTCGGCACGGCTCATGGCCTGCTTGAGGTGGGCCCGGGCCGAGATGACGCCCGGCAGGATGTTGGCCCGGGCGTGGGAACGCAGCTCACCGCGTACGCGCGGAAGTCCCTCGGTCGAGGTGTCCTGCGTCGCCATGTATCCGGCCAGGGTGTCCAGCCTCGTGCCACCGCCGAGGCCGTCGATCTGGTCGGCGAGGTCACTGGCGGGAGCCGTGTGGTCCGAGCCGTACATGGCCAGCAGCGGGCCGCCTTCGGGGCGCCAGGCACGCATGCGTTCGGCGAAGTCGGCCACCCGGCCCGGCAGGAGCCCGGCGTCGCCAACCCGGCCGTTGCCGTTTTGGCGCGCCTCCTCGAACATGCTGGCCGCGTTGCCGTATCCGCCCTCGGGAAGATATTCGGTACGGATGGCGGTCCCGTCTGGAGACTCCCAGGCGAACGCGTGTGTCCGTACAGCAGCAGGAACGCCTCGCCAGACGCACGCGTGCTCGATCCCAGCAAGCCGCAGAATCTGCGGCGTCTGCGCACAGTGACCGAACTGATCAGGCAGATAGCCGACACGCATGGCCGCGCCCAGTTCCTCCGCCCGTCGCAAGCCAAGCTCGAGATTGCGGATGATGTTCTCGCCAGAGCACAGGAACTCGTCGTGCAGGATCTGCCAAGGCCCGACAGCCAGCCGGCCCTCCCGGACGAGAGCCGCGACCCGTTCGCGGCGTTCCGGCCGGATCTCCAGGTAGTCGTCGACGGCCGCCATCTGGCCGTCCAGCGTGAAGTGCTGCCGCGGATCGGCCTCCATCCTGTCGATGACCTCGTCCAGCAACGCGACCAGCCTCAGCCGGAAGCGCTGGAACGGCAGATACCACTCGCGGTCCCAATGGGTGTGCGGGACGACGACGATCGAGGTCTCGGTGGCCCCGGTCATCCGCATAGCGCGATCACCTCGTTCTCGTGGGATTCAAGGCGGTGCATGCCGCCGGCCCGGGCGGGCACCCGGACGTGGTCGCCCCGTACGGCGAGACGGCTGCCGTCCGGGCGGACGAGCACGGTGCCGTCGGCGCCGAGGGCGATCAGCTCGTCGTCCACCCTGAGCAACATCGGTGCGTCGCCGCCCGGGCCGGTCGTCACCGCCGTACGACCGGCGGCGATCGCGCCGAGCACGTCGTCGCCCTCCGCGAGCACCCAGGTTGTGGGCTCGCCGAGCGACTTGTGCTGGGCCGGATCGTGGTAGTCGCTGCCCCCCAGCGGCACGACGTCCGGCCGCCAGAGCGACGCCCACGACAGCGGGGCGCCCCAACGCCGGTCCCACCAGGAGGAGTGCCAGATCTCGGCATGCCGGGGACGCGCCTCGGCCGACAAGTCACGGCGCCAGGCGCAGTCGCCGCTGAGCGGGTGGTTGATGGAGATCACGCCGCCGTGCCGTCCGGCGAAGGCGACCCACTCGTCGGATTGTTTCCGGAAGTCCACCCAGCCCGTGTCGCCGAAGACGTTGGCATGCCCGAGATCGGTGGTCACCTCCTGGCCGGGGACGAGGACGATCCCGGCGCGGGCTCCGGTGGCCGCCAGCTCGGGGTGGTGGCTGACGGTGTTGTGGTCGGTGACGGCGAGGAAGTTCAGGCCGCGCTCGACCGCGCGGCAGGCCAGCTCGGGAACGGTGAGGGTTCCGTCGCTGTGCACGGTGTGGGAGTGGAGGTCCCCAGCGAGCCAGCGCATCCCGGCCGGGGCGGGTAGGTCTCTGACGGGGGCTCGTTCGGGTATCGCTGGCCAGGACGTCTCAGCCGGTGCGGGCGGCGGGGAGGGCGAGGTGACCACGGTGATCTCGTACGGGACGCCGGTCGCCGGGATCCGGTGCAGGCCCAGCCACACGTGCCAGACTCCGGGCTCCGGCTCCCCTGGCAGATACCCGGGCGTCGCCCACTCCCCCCCGATCGTGAACTCGCGCCTCGCTCCCCCGGACCATCCGCGGAAACCGCCTGGGCCGTGGCAGCCCAGGTCGATGACGCCGCCCTCGAACGACAACTGGACGCTGACCGACGCCGTTCCTGGCGCGACCTCGAAGGGCAGCTCACGCAGCCCCAGCTCCAGCCTGTCCTCCAGCGTCCACCTCCCGCGATGCACCGTGGTCTTTCCCACGGGCGTCACGCTGCCACCGTCACGTCGTTTCCGTTCACCAGATCTCCATCGCTGTAGAGCAGGGCGCGTCCCTCGCGCGGAACGGCCCAGCCGCGCTCGTCCGGCTCGGGTTCGCTGCCTTCGCCGACGAGCGCGTGGATCAGGACTCCTTCGACGTCCAGTGTGACCAATGAGGAGCTGCCGAGATTCTCGACGACCGCGACCCGGCCGCCGAACGAGCCGTCCACCGGGCTCGACGAGTAGTCCAGATAGTCGGGCCGCACCCCGTACACGACGGCCTGCCCATCGGTGACCAGCCCGCGCGCCTCCTCCGGCAGCGGCAGCAGCACGCCCGCCGCCTCGATCTGCTCGCCCCGTACGCGTGCGTCGACGAGGTTCATCGGGGTGGAGCCGATGAACGAGGCGACGAAGAGGTTCGACGGGCGCCGGAAGACCTCCGCCGGAGTGCCGATCTGCCGGATCTGACCGGCCTCCATGACCGCGATCCGGTCGGCCATGGCGAGTGCCTCCGCCTGGTCGTGCGTGACGAAGACGGTCGTGACGCCCAGCTCGCGCTGCAGTTTCTTGAGGAACGTACGTGCCTCCAGCCGCAGCCGCGCGTCGAGATTGGACAACGGCTCGTCCAGCAGGAACACCTGTGGGCGGGCCACCATCGCACGCGCCAGCGCGACCCGCTGCTGCTGGCCGCCCGACAGCTCGTTGGGGCGGCGCGCCAGGAGCCCGTCCAGGCCAAGCTCGGCGGCCACGTCGGCGGCAGCGGCGTGGCGTTCGTTCTTGCCTGCCTTCTTGATGCGAAGCGGGTAGGCGATGTTGTCGGTGACCGACATGTGCGGGAAGAGCGCGTAGTCCTGGAAGACCATGCCGACGTCGCGGCGCCCGGGCGGCAGCCGCGTCACGTCCGTCTCGCCGATCCGCACGGAGCCCGCCGTCGCGGTCTCCAGACCGGCCACGGTCCGCAGCAGCGTCGTCTTACCGCAGCCGGACGGGCCGAGCAGCGCGAAGAACTCGCCGTCCGCGATCTCCAGATCGAGGGCGTCGAGGGCCCGCACGCCGCCCGGATAGACCTTGGTCAGACCGCTCAGGGTGATGACCGCCATCAGCGCTTGATCCCTCCATGGAAGCGGAATCCGTACCGGCGGCTCACGAAGAGGTACATGCCCACGACCGGCAGGGAGTACAGGAGCGAGAACGTGGAGATCAGGGCGAGATCGGGCTGCCCGCCCTCGGTGTAGAAGGTGTACATGATCACTGAGGCCGGGGCCTTGTCCGGGTCGCGCAGCAGCAGGAACGGCATGAGGAAGTCGCCCCAGACCTGTGCCACCGTCCACACCGTGACCGTGGCGAGGCCGGGCCGGATCACCGGGACGACGACGTGCCGGAGCGTCTGCAGCGGCGTGGCGCCGAAGACGCGCGCCGCCTCCTCGTACGACGTCGGCGTGGCGTCCGTGAAGTCCTTGAGCACGAAGATGGCCGCCGGCAGCAGCCCGCCCGTCAGCACGAGGATCACGCCGAGATGCGAGTCGATCAGGTTGAGGTTGAACGCCAGCAGGAAGATCGGCACCATCGCGGCCGTGCCGGTGATGATCGACGACAGCAGGAGCAGCACGTACAGCAGCACGTCACGGCCCGGGATGCGCACCCGGCTGAGCGCGTACGCGGCGAGCGCGGCACAGGTGACCACCAGCGCCGCCGCACCGGCCGCGAGGATGATCGAGTTGCGCAGCGAGGCGAGCGCGTACGGGTTGTCCATCAGTACCTGGAAGTTGTGCAGGGTGAAGTCGGGCAGCGACGCCGAGATCTGCGGCTCGGAGTCGAACGGCGTGAACGCCAGCCAGAGCAGCGGCAGGGAGAAGAAGCCCAGCACCACCGAGATGAAGGTGGCGAGCCCGATCCGCCTCAGCACCTCGCGCACGTTCACGAGACCACCCCCTCACTCCGTGCTTCCAGTGCTCTCCTTCCTCTGCGTTCGCGGAGGGCGCGCAGGTAGAGAAGGGCGATCACGAGGTTGATGAGGATCATCACGAGCGAGATCGCGGCGCCGAAGCCGAGCCGCCCGTCGCCCAGGGCGGTCCGGTAGACGTAGACCGACATGATCTCCGACTTCCCGTCCGGCCCGCCCGCGGTGATGAGGAACGGCGTGAAGTCGTTGAACGTCCAGAGGCTGACGAGCAGCAGGCTCGTCAGGATGTGGCCGCGGATGCGCGGGAGGACGACATCGCGCAGGGTCTGCAGGGTTGACGCGCCGGCGAGCCGGGCGGTCTCCAGGTGCGACGGCGGAACGTTCCCAAGGGCGGCGCTGTAGAGCATCATCGAGAACGCGGTGCCGCGCCAGATGTTGAAGACGATGATGCACGCCATCGGATGGTCGAGCAG
This sequence comes from Actinomadura sp. 6N118, assembly GCF_044326415.1. Lineage (NCBI taxonomy): Bacteria > Bacillati > Actinomycetota > Actinomycetes > Streptosporangiales > Thermomonosporaceae > Actinomadura > Actinomadura sp. 6N118. Next base: position 28,481 of record NZ_JBIRAZ010000033.1, read on the forward strand.
CCACGCGGTCCCGGGCGTGCCGAGCAGCGCGTTCAGCGTGCCCGAGTCGCGGTCGAGCAGGGCGATCCAGAGGAACGCGATCACCGAGCCGGGCAGGATCCAGGCGAGCAGGATCACCGCCTCGACCAGCCGCCGCACCGGCCCCGACCGGTCGCGCATCACCCAGGCGACCGAGAAGCCCAGCACCGTCTGGCCGATGACCGCCGAGCCGACCACGAACTGCAGCGTGAGCCACAACGAGCTGTGGAACTCCTCGTCGCCCAGCACGGACGTGTAGTTGTCGGTCCCGACGAACTTCGGATCACTCGCCGCGATACCGGTGAGCCGGTAGTCGGTGACTCCCAGGTAGAGCGTCCAGACCGCCGGGAAGACGAGGAACACCGCGATCAGGACGAGCGCCGGTGCGACGAACGCGGCGGCGCGCCGGGTGCCGAGTCCCGCCGCGTCGTCGTTCACCTTGCGGGACGGCGCCGCGCCCGGCGCGGCGGCCGTGGCGGTCGGCTCAGCCGGTGGAGATGTTGGCGGCGCCACCGACGATGCCCTCCAGCTTCTTGGTGTACTGCGCGGCCGCCTCGTCGGGGGTCTTGCCGGAGACGACGCTCGCCGTGGCCTCCTGCAGCGCGGCCGAGACCTGCGGATAGGCGGCGAGACCGGGGCGGTACGCGGTGATCGGCAGGACCTTCTCCGCGAGATACGACAGGAAGGGGTCACCCTTGAGGATCTCGGCGTTCACGTCCGTGCGGGAGGTGATCTCCGGCGTGCCGGCCGTCCGGGCCTTGTGCATCTCCGGTGAGTTCATGAAGGTCAGCAGCTCGAAGGCCTGCTGCGGGTACTTGGTGTTGGGGTTGACCACGGTGACGGCGCCGCCGGACATGCTGACGAACGACTGGCCGCGGATGGCCTTGCCGGGCGTGATCGCGGGGAACATGGCGTACCCGACGGCCTGGTCGCGATCCGCCATCTTGGCGATCCCCGTCTTCGGGTTGATCACATCGCGCCAGAAGTAGTCGCCTTCGGCCAGGATGCCGATCTTTCCGGCGGCGAACGCGGCGAACGACTTGTCGCGGCCCTTGGCCTCCTGCTGCAGCTTGGGGTCGCCCAGGCCCGGCCCGTAGATCTTGGAGTAGAGGCCGAGCATCTCCTTGACCGCCGTCCCTCCGCCCGTCCACTTGCCGCCCGTGTAGATCTCGGCGCCGGCGCCGGCGAGCAGCGGCAGGACGCCCTGCATCGAGGTGGCCTCGCCCATCGCGGTGCCCGCGTTCAGCTGGATGGGAGTGACCCCGGGCAGCTTCTTCAGTGCCTGACCGGCGGTGATGATCTCGTCCCAGCTCTTGGGCTGCCAGTTGGCCGGCAGGCCCGCCCGCGCGAAGAGGCGCTTGTTGAAGAACAGCACCCGCCCGTCCGTGCTGGCCGGGATGCCGTACCGCTTGCCGTCGAACGTGGCCAGGCCCTGAACCGACTTGGGGATGTGCGCCCAGCCGTCCCACGTGTCGGCGCGGGCACCCGCCACGTTCGCGAGCGGCGCGATGTAACCGGCCTGGGAGAACTCGCCGACCCAGATGCCGTCCATGTCGAAGACATCGGCGCCGGACTTGGACTTCAGGTCGAGGGCCATCTTGGTCTTGTACGGCTCGTCGTCGACGCCGTAGCCGCGGAAGGTCACCTTCGCGGTGACGCCCTTGGCCTTCTGGGCCGCGACGAACCGCGGGATCACCGTCTTGGTGATCCACTCGGCCTCTTCGGTGTTCTTGCCGCCCTCGATGGCGTTCCGGGTGATGACGAGGCTGAAGCTCTTGGCCTTGGCGTTGCGGTCGGGATCGGTCGAGGACGAGCCGCCGCCGCACCCGGCGACGACCGCGCCCACCATGAGGAGCGCGGCCATCGCACCGATGCGCCGCTGGGAGCCGGCGAGCGGGCGTCGCGAGCCGGTGAAGGGTCGTTTGAAGTCGAAGGGGGACCGTCGGGAGCCGGCGGGAGAGAAGTCCACGGTGACCTCCTTGCGTCACCGCTAACGTGAACGAAGAAAGCGATCACGTAAAGACCCGCCGGGTCACGGCTTGTTCAAGATCACGGGTCCATGAGCTCGGCGCTGCGCGCGGCGAAGACCTCCATCGCCTTGCTGGTGATGGGTCCGGGCGCGACCGGAAGCTCGGTGCCGTCCACGGCGTGGATGGGCTGCACGTCCCGGGTCGTGGAGACGAGGAACGCCTCTTCCACCTGGTAGAGCTCCTCCAGCGGAAGGTCCTCCTCGTCGGCGCCGAACCACTCCAGGACCAGCGCGCGGGTCACCCCGGCCAGGCATCCGGCCGTCAGCGGGGGCGTGATGAGACGGCCGCCCTTGACCACGAAGATGTTGCTGCCGGTGCCCTCGGAGAGGTTGCCCGCCAGGTTGCCGAAGATCGCCTCGCCGCCGCCGCGCTCCTTGGCGTAGGCGAGCGCGAGCGCGTTGTCGGCGTACGACGTCGTCTTGAGCCCGTTCAGCGCCCCCCGTTCGTTGCGCGGCCACGGCACCACGGTGACGGCGGTGGTCGCCGGGAACGGCTTCTGCTCGGCGATGATGATCGAGGTCGTGGTGCCCTCGTTCCCCCGGTCGGAGCCGAGCGGTCCGGGCCCGCTGGTGTAGGTGATGCGGATCCGGGCCAGCGGCCACTTGGGCGCCGCGGCCAGGACCTCCAGGGTGCCCTGGGCCAGCGCGTCGTGGTCCGGCTCGGGCAGCCCCAGTCCGGCCGCGGAGCGGGCCAGCCGCTTCAGGTGCCGGGTGAGGGCGAACGGCTCCCCGTTCGTCGCCTTGACGGTCTCGAAGATCCCGTCGCCGACGAGCATGCCGTGGTCGAACACCGACACCATCGCCTGCTCAGGGGCGAGCAGTTCCCCGTTGAGCCAGATCTTGCCCTGCCCGGTCGTCACCGGAAGCCACCTCCAATAGCCGAGCCGCCTTGAGCTCGGTCTCCTGCCATTCCCGGAGCGGGTCGGACCCCCATGTGATGCCGGCGCCGGCACCGAACCGCAGCAGGCCTGCCTCCGCCCAGAAGGTGCGGATGCCGACCGCGAGCGCGGCGCGCCGGGAGTCCGCGTCCACCCAGCCGATGGCTCCACAGTACGGGCCGCGCGGAACGGGTTCGAGTTCATTCAGCAAGGTCAGCGCACTGGACTTGGGCGCACCCGTGACCGAGCCAGGCGGAAACGTGGCCCGGAGCAGTTCGGGCCAGCCGTTCGGCTCGGCCAGCCGGGCCCGGACGGTCGAAACGAGATGCACCAGCCCCGGGGCCTCGTGGGGCACGCACAACTCCGGCACCGTCACAGACCCGATCTCCGCGACCCGCCCCAGATCGTTCCGAACGAGATCGACGATCATCACGTTCTCGGCGCGGTCCTTGGGCAGCAGCTCCTCCGCCGTTCGGGCCGTTCCCTTGATCGGACCCGACTCGACCACGTCACCGTCCCGGGCGAGGTAGAGCTCCGGCGAGGCGCTGGCGATCTCCAGGCCGGGCAGCCGCAGCGTCATCGCGTACTCCGCTGGATGCCGCCGCGCGAGCCTGACGCCCAGCCCCGCGATGTCGGCGCCCTCGGGCATAGTCGCCGAGAGAATCCGGCACAGGTTGGCCTGGTAGACCACCCCGTCGGCGATGGCCGCCCGCACCCGTTCGACGCCCTGTACGTACTCGGCCTGGCTCAGCGAACTGTGCCACTCCCCCGGCGGGCCCCACCCGCCCTCCGGATGCGGTGCCCGCCGGACATCCTCGAACCGGGCGCAAGTGATCTTGCCCTCATAGGTGACCACGACGGCCCACCAACCCCGCGAGTCCAGCGCCGCAGGGTCAGTCGTCACGTCGGCCAGCCCGGTGGCCAGCAGCCCTCCGACGTGAGCGAACGCATCCTTCATGCTCTCAGTGTGACGCGGGCGATCAGGCGTCACACACCCTGGGGCAGAATGCAGCCGAACGAGTCGGCCAGGCCGCGCATCCCGGCCTCGGTGGCAGTCAGCGCCCGCCGCGTACTCCCCCGCTCGAACCACCCGAGCTCGATCATCCTCTCGGTGAGCGCCGCCCCCACCGCCCCGCTCAGATGTGGCCGCCGCTCAGTCCAGTCCAGGCAATGCGCCGCGAACCGCCGCCGCCCATTTCTCAAGCCGGCCACATCGATCCCAAGCTCGCCCAGCCGTTCCTCGCCCTTCTCGGTGACCTCGGACCCGTCCGGCTCGATCAGCCCGGAATCCACCAGGGCAGCGAACAGCGCCACTCCCGCCTCACCTGCCAGATGGTCGTAACAGGTCCGCGCCGTGTGGAGCCGCTGGGCGTCCCGCGACTGCTTCAGGCTGCGCACCGTGACCGGCGGGCTGATCCGGCTCAACGCCTCGATGACCTGGGCGATCTCGGGCCCCATCAGGGAGTAGTACCGGTGCCGGCCCTGCTTGATCACCGTGACCAGCCCGCCGTCCAGCATCCGCGCCAGATGCGAGCTGGCCGTCTGCGCGCTGATGCCCGCGACCCGGGCCAACTCCCCCGCCGCCAGCGGCCGCCCGTCCAGCAACGCCGTCAGCATCGCGGCCCGGGCCCGGTCGGCCAGCAACGCCGCCACCACCGAGATATCGGAGTCGTACGCGAGGTCACCCATGTCCTGGACCCTATGCGCCCGAGACTTCGACGCCCGTCGAAGCGACGCCCGCGAAACCGGTTTGGGGAAGCCGCGACTTCACGCTAAGGTTTTCCTCGTCGCCGCAAGGGGCTACCGGCCCCGAGCAGCACAAGCGGAAGTGGCTCAGTTGGTAGAGCATCACCTTGCCAAGGTGAGGGTCGCGGGTTCGAATCCCGTCTTCCGCTCTGAGGGGCCTTGCGGAAGGCCTCCCTCTGGTGGAGTGGCCGAGAGGCGAGGCAACGGCCTGCAAAGCCGTGTACACGGGTTCAAATCCCGTCTCCACCTCAACCCGTACTTCCCAGGAAGCACGGACCCGGGCGATTAGCTCAGTGGGAGAGCGCTACCTTGACACGGTAGAGGTCACTGGTTCAATCCCAGTATCGCCCACCACTCTCTCCCCAGGCCAGATCCCACATCCGGCCTGGGGATCTTGCATTCCAGCCCCCGTTCGGCCCCGGATCGGGAGCACACTGCTCCCCGCGATGATCGAAACTACCCACGCGTGGGTCGGGGTCACTGGGAGCAGTGCTCCCGACCGTGCTCCCGCTGCACATCGGTGGGTCGGGTCGTGATCATGGCCGGTAGTCGGTGATGTCGGTCCATCGTTCCTGGAGCTGGTTGCGCAGGTCTTGGCGCATCTGGTCGCTCACGTGACTGTAGACACCGGCGATGCCGGGCATCCGGTGTCCCATCCGCTCAAACTTCATCGCGTCCCCGACGCCGAGTTCGTCCAGCATGGTCTTGTGGTGGTGGCGCAGACCGTGGAAGACCGCGCCGGGCAGGATGGGCGGCCAGTCGCGTCCGGTGTCACCGTCGCAGGCGGGGCGCCATAGGCGGCGGGCGAAGTTGGATCGCCGGTGCCAGCGACCGTCGGCGGTGACGAACACCTGCTCCTGGTCGTGACCGTCCATCACCTCCTGCAGGAGCGCGGCCAGGAAGGGCGGCAGATCGATGCGGCGCGCTGCGGTCTGGGTCTTGGGCCCAGCCACATGGCACCGCGGACTTCATGCAGGGCCCCGGTCTCGGGATCGACCTGCAGGTACAGCTGGTCGAGATGGCAGTTTCGCTTGGACAGGCCGGTGATCTCACCCCACCGCATTCCGGTGAACGCTGCGGTGATCACCATCACCTGCGCCGCCCCTTCTCCGAGGATCTTGACCCGGTCGGCGATGGCCAAGACCTGGTCGCCGTTCGGGACCGGGCGCTTGCGAACCTCTCGTATCGCAGAGCGCGGGGCATGCCCGCTGCGGGGTTCGGCCATTCGCAGGCCTTGGATCGGGTTGGCGATCATGCGTTCTTCCACCGCAGCCGTCAGCATGAGCGACATCAACGTCACGATGCCTCGGACGGTGGCCAGGCTGTAGCGGGCGCGCAGGCCGATCGCCCAGTGTTTGACCGCGCTGCGGCGGATCTGGTCCAGGGGCAGGTGGCCGAAGGCAGGCATCAGCACGAGGACACTCACGCCCTAGGCACTCATTGCAGACCAGCGGACTCTTAACCCGCGGGTTCGGGGTTCAAGTCCCTGACGGCGCACCCGCTCTGACCTGGGCATTCTCCACGCTGCGAGGGTGCCCAGTTCGTCCTTTTATGACACTTTGCGACACCTGGGTGCTCGTTGGGTGCTCCACTGTGGTGATCTTGCTAGAGGGACGCTGCGCTCCACAGGAGATGAACTGCTCGTGTAAGCGACAGCGGGGCATCGGGACCATAAGTGAGGTTGTTTAGCCCACTCCATCTGGGGGCCTTGGCTCTCTCTCTCGGATGGTGCGCGGTTCAGTCGGTCGCCGGTGGGGATCCTTCATTGCTTTGGCCGACGAGGGTACGCAACTGCCTCACCCGCCCCAGGTCGACAAGCAGGTTGATCATCCGTTCGGTTTCATCGGTGACATACATGACGGTGAGGGCTTCTTCTGTCCTCCCCAGTTTGAGGAGCAGGTCGGCCAGCCGCCGGGCTGCCTCCTCGTGGCCTTGGTCGGGGCGGCGTAGGTGAGGGCTTCTTCGATTTGCCCCGGTCGATGAGCAGATCCACCAATACTCTGGTGGCGTATCCCACTTCTTGGTCGGTGAGGGCGCGCAGCTCCTCGATCCGCCCTACTGCTGCGTTCCTTAAGGACGTACACAAAGCGATGTCGGTGCGTGCGCAGCTTGGGCTGGGGGTCGTCCCCAGATCCAGGGTCGGGCGCGGGTGTTGAGGTGAGCGGTGGCCAGTCGGGTGGCGTAGGCGATCTCGTCGGGGTCGGCGAAGGTCTGTCCGGCCAGGGCCTTCTTGCGGAAGATCCGCCACCAGCCTTCTTGCAGGTTGAGCCAGCACGCGCCGATCGGGATGAAGGCGTGCCTGATCCGCGGGTGGTCCTCGAGCCAGGTCCGGGTGCTCTTGCTGTTGTGGGAGGAGAGATTGTCGGTGACGATGATGATCTGCCCGTCGGGGTTGGCGTCCTCCACCTGCTGCAGAACGCCTGGTAGTAGACGCTGTTGTGGGACGGGGCGGTCATGGTGATCGCCTGCCCGTCTCGTACGCGCAGCCCGCCGTACACGCGGGGTCACCGGCCCCAGTTCGTCGGCGCAGATCACCGTGGAGCCCTCCGGCTGCGCGGTGCAGAGCTCCACGATCCTGGTCCTTTTGGGCGAAGTCGGGGTCGGTGCTGGCGGTCCAGGACCGGGTCCGCCGCCACCGCACCCCCCATCCAGCAGGATCCGCCGCACCTGGCTGCGGCCGATGTCGATGCCCAGCTCACGGGCGGCCTGGGTCAGGCTGTCCAAGGTCCACTCATCCGGCCAGCGCTCGATCAGCGCTGCCAGTTCACCCGAGGTTTCCTCTCGCACCGGCCGGCCCGGCGGATCAGAGGAGGCCAGCGCGATCAGCACCGCTCTCCCTCGGTGATCCGCCGCCTGCGCCCGGCCCCGGGCCAGTCACCCAGCCCCTCGACCCCGGCGTCGTTGAACCGGTGCAGCCACCGCCGCACCTTGTTCGGATGACAGCCGACCTCGGCGGCGATCGCCGCGACCCGCAATCCGTCCCAGCTCAGCGCAACGATCCGCGCCCGCTCGATCCAGTCCGCCGGAGCATGCCGCGCCCCACGTCCTCGTCCCACGGCGGACGAGCCCGCAGGATTTTCGGCACCTTAGCCTCCAACTTCGCCGGGGGCGGTCCAGGGGCCGGCCTCGCTCGCCGACTGGCGGAGGACGCGGGCCGCCGGAGACACTGCGGACGGCGCGCTCACCCGGCTGGAGGCCGGCGCTTGCTGACCGGCCCGGCAGGAACGTGCCAGCGCCGCCGTCGGGCCCGGCGGCGAACCTATGTTGCGGGCATGAAGCCTACGATCGGCCGGGCGCTCGTCTCGGCGGTGGTCGCGGTGGGCGCCGTGGCGTTCGCGCCGATGGCCGCCGCGGCGGAGCCGCCCGCAGGGGCCTGCACCAGCCCGGACAAGGCGCTGCCAGCGATCAAGGAGCTGCCGTGGGCGCAGCGCATGCTGGACCCGAAGTCGGTCTGGCCGCACAGCGCCGGCAAGGATGTGATCGTCGCCGTGATCGACTCTGGAGTGGACCCGGACCACCCGCAGATGCGGAACGGCGCGGTGCTGCGCGGCGAGGACTTCTACCTCCAAGGCGACTACCCAGGCGACTTCGACTGTGCCTCGCACGGCACCGCCATGGCGAGCGTCATCGCGGCCCGCCAGGCCCCGGGCGTCGGCTTCGCCGGGCTGGCGCCGGAGGCGCGCATCCTGCCCGTGCGGGTGAGCGACGGGGAAGTCGGCGAGAACGGTGATGCGGAACGGATCGACTCCAAGGTTCTGGCCCGTGGCATCTGGTACGCGGTCAAGTCCGGAGCCAGGGTGATCAACCTGTCCCTGGCCGGCACGGCGAAGAACCACTACATCGAGGACGCCATCAGGAATGCCCGCTCCAAGGACGTCATGGTGATCGCGGCCGCGGGCAATGCCCGGCAGGGCGAGAGTGGGCCCGCGTACCCGGCCGCCTATCCGGGCGTGATCGGGGTCGGGGCGGTGGACCAGAGCGGCGTGCTGCTCTCCGGGTCGCGGACCGGGCCGCACGTGGACCTGGCCGCGCCGGGTGGGGACGTGCTCGCCGCCGTACGCGCGGGTGGGCACCGGTACTGGGACGGGACCAGTGTCGCCGCGGCTTTCGTCTCGGGCGCCGCGGCACTGGTCCGCGCACGCTGGCCGGAGCTCTCCGCCGACGAGGTCGCGGAACGTCTCAAGGCCACCGCGACACCCACACCTGGGGGCCCGGGCAGCCCCGCGTACGGCGCCGGGCTGGTCAACCCGTACCGCGCCGTCACCGACGGGATGACCACGGCCTCCCCCGCCCCACCGCCGGCCGTGCGGCCCGCCGCCGCCGACCCGGTGCGGGAGCGTACGGAGGCCTGGTGGGAGCAGCGAGAGGACACCGCCCAGACCGTGTTGATCGCCACCGCCGGGGTCGCCCTGCTCACGCTGATCGTGGCGGTGATCTTGGCCGGAGGCCGCCGTACCGGCTGGCGTGCGCGCCCCGCCGAAGCCCTGCCGCCCGCGCCGGGCCGCGAGGAACCCCCGGACCAGGTCTTCCTCCTCGACCCACCCACCCCCGAACGCTGACCCCCGCGACATATATAGGGACACCTTTTGCTGGCGTGATCTGCGGTCTCTCCACCAGAGGCCGTCCCGAAAATGTGCAGAGGGGGAACGGCGTTCGCCGTTCCCCCTCTGTGTTTCCGGGCTCGTGCGGGTCAGATCGAGGTGCTGCCGACCCGCGCGACCGCCGACGAGAGCGCCTGTTGGAGCTCACCGTTGGCGGTGATGACACCGCCGCGCAGCGCGTCGAGCATCTGCTGCTGCGCGGTGGACACCTGCTGCCAGGCCGCGCTGACCTCCGCGAACTGGCCACCGGCGGCGTCCATCCAGTCCGCCTCGGTCGCACCGGAGGTGCTGCGCCAGGTGTCCATCTCTCCCTGGACGCGCCCGACCGTGTTCATGATCTGCTGGGCGAGGTCGTCCAGCTGGCCGAAGTTGCCCCTGACCAGATCAGTCATGTGAGCGTTCCTCCTCTCCTAGGCGAGCGCACCGCCGAACGGCGCCCCACCCGCGGCCTGGTTGACCGCCGCGGTGCCGGTCTCGTCGGCCGTCATGTACTGAACCGACGAGAACTGGGTGTTCTCGCCCAGGTTGTTCAAGGCCGCGACGAGCCGGGTAATGCCCTGCTCCCAGTTCGCGTGGGCCTGGGTGAAGGCGATCGGCGCCTGCCCGACCCACTGTCCCTGCAGCGCGGCCACGATGGGCTGCAGCGAGGCCCGGTGGCCCTCGATGTCGCCCGCCACGTTGCCGGCCATGACGGCCGCCCGGTCGAGCGTTCCGATCACGCCATGCAGCTGATCCGCCATACGCTCCCTCCTCTCACTGACGTCCCCACCGGACGCGGGTAGTCCCCGGAAACGTAAACGCGCGTACGCCTCCTTGGCGGGCTCGGTCCGCTTCCTGCCAGCCCCGGACGGCCCTGACGACCGTCACCTTCCTGCCAGCACCCCCACGCCGCACGACCATCGGGTGACGATGGGCCAGTCCGCTGAGACGAGCCGTCGATGCCAGGAGGAACACCGTGGGTACCGAGGTCGTACGGCGCCACGCACGCAAGCCCTCCCCGGCGCTGCCCTCCGGGGAGCTGGTGCTGGAGGCGCCGCCGGAGATCCCGCTGCCCGGCGCCCGGCAGTGGACGCAAATGCTCTTCATGCTGCCCATGGTCGGGATCATGGGCATGATGCTGCTGAGCTACTCCGGCCGCATGTCGCCCGCCCTGCGCAACGTCGTCCTCGCGGTACTCGTGGTCATCGTCGTGGCGATCGTGATCTTCGCGATCATGCGGGGCTCGGGCCCGAGCAAAAAGGAGATGGACACCGGCAGGCGGCTCTACATGCGCGGGCTCGCCCAGCACCGGATGCGGATGCGCCGCTCGGTCGCCAGGCAGCGGGACGCCCTGATGTACCTGCACCCGGAGCCGGGCGCCCTATGGTCGGTCGCGGCCAGCCACCGGCTCTGGGAACGCAGGCCCGAGGACGCCGACTTCGCCGTCGTACGGGTCGGGACCGGCCCGCAGAGCCCGGCGACACAGTTGATCCCGCCGGACACCAAACCGCTGGAGCAGCTCGAGCCGCTGTCGGCGCTGGCACTCCGCCGTTTCCTCACCACCTACAGCGCCATCGACGATCTGCCACTGGCGGTGGCGCTCACCGGTTTCGCGAGGCTGCACGTCCGTGGCGACCGCAGCGCCACGCTCGGCCTGCTCCGCGCCATGGTCGCGCAGCTCGCCACCGTGCACGCGCCCGACGAACTGCGGATCGCCATCTGCACCGGCCCTCGGGAGACCGCGGACTGGGACTGGGTGAAGTGGCTGCCGCACGCCCTGCACCCGGAGAAGTCCGACGCCACCGGCCCGCTGCGGCTGGTGGCGCCGACCGTGCCCGGCATCGAGGCGATGCTGGAGGACCTGCTCGGCTCCCGTCCCCGCTTCGACCCGGACATGCGGCGCGGCTCCCTTCCCCACCTCGTCGTGGTCATCGACGGCGGCGCCGTCGCCGGGTCCGACCACCTGATGGCCGGCGCCGGCCTGGAGGGGGTGACGGTCATCGACCTCACCACCCCGCCGCCACGCACGCTGGACCGTACGACCCTCGTGCTGGACGTGGCCACCGACGGCGCGCTGGCCGCCGCCACCTTCGACGGCGAGACCGAGCTGGGCCGGGCCGACATGATGGAGGTGGCCGAGGCGGAGGGGCTGGCCCGTGTACTGGCTCCGCTCCGGCTCACCAGTGGTGTGAGCGGGGAAGCGCTCGGCAACGACCTGGGCCTGGCCGAGCTGCTCGGCCTCGGCGACCCGTACGCCTTCGACCCCACATCCACGTGGGTGCAGCGGCCGAGCCGGGACCGGCTGCGGGTGATGTTCGGTATACGGGAGGACGGCTCGCCGGTCGAAATAGATCTCAAAGAGTCGGCCCAGGACGGTATGGGCCCGCACGGGCTGCTGATCGGCGCGACCGGCTCCGGCAAGTCGGAGCTGCTCCGTACGCTCGTCCTCGCCCTGGCCATCCAGCACCCACCGAACTCGCTCAACTTCGCCCTGATCGACTTCAAGGGTGGCGCCACCTTCACCCGGCTCGACAGGCTGCCGCACACCAGCGCGGTCATCACCAACCTCGAAGACGAGCTGGCGCTGGTGGACCGGATGACCGACGCCATCAACGGCGAGCTCATCCGTCGCCAGGAGCTGCTCCGCGCCGCCGGCGACTTCGCCTCACTCCGCGACTACGAGCAGGCCCGCGCGGCGGGCGCGCCGCTGCCCGAGGTGCCCACGCTGCTGGTCATCTGTGATGAGTTCAGCGAGCTGCTGTCCGCCAAGCCCGACCTGATCGAAACGTTCGTGCAGATCGGACGGATCGGCCGGGCGCTCGGCGTACACCTGCTCCTGGCCTCTCAGCGGCTGGAGGAGGGACGGCTGCGCGGCCTGGACACGCACCTGTCGTACCGGATCGGCCTGCGGACCTTCTCCGCGATCGACAGCCGGACCGTGCTGGGCGTGACGGACGCGTTCGAGTTGCCGACCGCCCCCGGGCACGGGTTCCTCAAGTTCGGCTCGGAGCCCATGATCCGATTCCGCGCCGCGTACGTCTCAGGCGCGTACCGGCGGCCCGAGGCCGGTGGCGGCCCAGCGGGGGGCGGGGTCGCCGAGCCGCTCGAGTACGGTACCGGCTACGTGCCGCCCGCGGTCCTCCCGGTGGAGCAGACCAAGAAAGAGGACCTGGACGACCCGACGGTCGACAGCCTGATGGACATCCTGGTGGACCGGCTGAGCGGCCGCGGCACCCCCGCCCACCAGGTCTGGCTGCCGCCGCTGGACGAGCCGCCGACGCTGGACGCGCTCCTCGGCGCGCTCTCCACCGACCCGGAGCGCGGTCTCCGCGCGAGTGGGCCCGGGCTGGCCGGAAGCCTGCACGCGATCGCCGGCATCGTGGACCGGCCGCGGGAACAGCGGCGCGATCCGCTGGTTTTCGACCTGTCGACCGCGGCCGGTCACGTGCTGGTGCTGGGTGGGCCGCGCAGTGGCAAGAGCACCGCGGTGCGTACGGTGATCAGCAGCCTGGCCCTCACCTGCACTCCACGCGAGATCCAGTTCTACTGTCTGGACTTCGGCGGCGGCACGCTGGCGGCACTCCGCGGTCTGCCGCACGTGGGCGGCATCGCGGGCCGGCAGAACGCGGGTGCCGTACGGCGCACGGTGGCGCAGGTCGCGGGCGTCCTGGAGGAGCGGGAGCGGCGCTTCGCCGCGCACGACGTGGACGGCATCGCCACATACCGGGCGGCGCGGGCCCGCGGCGAGTTCGTCGACGACCCGTACGGCGACGTATTCCTGGTGGTGGACGGCTGGCAGACGCTCCGCAAGGAGTTCGAGGACCTCGAGGCGGCCGTCGGCGACCTGGCCACCCGCGGGCTCGCCTACGGCGTACACGTGATCGCCACCGCGAGCCGCGCCTTCGACCTCCGCCCCGCCGTACGCGACCTCTTCGGCAGCAAAGCCGAACTCCGCCTCGGCGACCCGATCGACACCACCGTCGACCGGATGGCCGCACTCAGCGTCCCCGAGGGCTCCCCCGGCCGCGGCGTCACCGGTGACAAGCACCAGCTGCTGTTCGCGCTGCCGCGCATCGACGGTGTGGAGGCCGAGGACGGGCTCCACGAGGCCACCGGCGCACTGGTGACGACGGTCGCCGAGGCGTGGCGAGGCGAGGCGGCCCCGCGCGTGAAACTGCTCCCCTCGACGGTTCCCTACAGCTCCCTTCCCGCCCGGGACACGGTCGCCGACGGCAAGGCCCGGCTCAGTGTCGGCATCGCCGAGCAGGATCTGGGCCCGGTCGCCATCGACTTCGCCACCGACCCGCACTTCCTGCTCCTGGGCGACGCGCAGGCCGGCAAGACCGCGTTCCTCCGCCTGGTGGCACGGCGGATCACCGACGCGTGCACGCCGGCCCAGGCCCGCATCCTGCTCATCGACCACCGCCGCAGCATGCTCGGCGAGGTCCCGGACGAGTATCTGCTCGGCCACGGCACCGACTCCGAGAGCTCCCGGCACCTGATCTCCGAGGCCGCCCGCGCGATGGCGCTGCGCAGGCCCGGGCCGGACATCACCCCGGAGCAGCTGCGGAAGCGGAACTGGTGGACCGGGCCCGAGCTGTTCGTCCTGGTCGACGACTACGACCTGGTCGCCACCCCGATGAACAACCCGTTCCTGCCACTGTTGGAGTACATGGCGCAAGGCCGCGAGCTGGGCCTGCACCTGGTGGTCACCCGGCGTACGGGCGGCGCCGGCCGCGGACTGTACGAACAGTTCCTGGCCCGCGTACGGGACGTCGGCTCCCCCGGCCTCATGCTCTCCGGCAGCAAGGACGAGGGCCCCCTGCTCGGCGGCCTCAAACCGGAACCCCTGCCCCCAGGCCGCGGCCGCCTCATCACCCGCGGCCACAACCCCCAGCTCCTCCAACTCGCCTGGCTCCCACCCACCGAGGAGTGAGGCACAAGAAGCGTGGCAGCTTGCTGTCCCACGCCCCCGCGCCAGGCCACGAAGAGGTTGCCTGAGTACCACGACCGCACGAGGGAGGAACCGATGGCATTCGACGGAGTCGAGAACGCGACGGGGGACCTGCACAGCTTCGCCGGGCGAATGATCCCGACGAACGCCAGGCTGGCGGCGGCGGAGGCGGAGGGCCTCAAACAGGCGAACCTCCGCTGTGGCATGCCCCTCGAAGGCGGCTGCACTGCCTATATCCAGAGCGTTAATACCGCTCTTGAACAGTTCACCGCCTACTTCACCACCGTCGAGCGGGGATACGAGGGCTACGCATCCGTCGCGAACGACAGCGCGACCGACTACGACAATCGAGACGATGTCGGCCGGGCCGAGGTTGAGCGCGCCCTGAATCTGAGCATGCTGCCGAGGTCCGGGGGATCCCCACAGGAGCGGCTCCCAATACCCCTGCAGGACAACGACATGGGCCCGCGGCCGTCCTTCCCGGGCGCCCTGCCGCAGGCCGGGACCGAACCCCGATGAGCGTCGCCACGCTGGTCAAGCGGGTGGAGGTGTTGCTGAAGCAAGCCGAGGCCCAGGAAGCGGACCACACGCCCCGCCTCACAAGCAGCATCCCCCGGTGGCAGACGATGCTCACGGAGATGGAGAAGACACGGGACGACCTTCGGGCCAAGACCCGCGAAGTCGCACCCATCTGGCCGGACGCCGCCGGCGAGCTCTATGGCCAGCGTTTGGGCCGCAGCTCGGCGTCGGTGGACGCCTGGGCACAACAGCTGAGCTCAGCGGGGATCCCGGCCCAGCTCGAAGGTCTCAACCAGGTCATCGCGACCACCGCCCAGAGCCTCAGAGCGCTGCACCAGGAGGCCCTGACGCTTGAGCAGGAGTACAACCAACTCCAGGCGGAACTGAGCGCCGGCGTGACTCCGGCCAGGGCCCAGTACATCATTCAACGGCTGGCGGCGATCCGCGCGCGAATGATGGCCATCGTGGCCGAGGCCGAAGGCCTGATCACGACGCTGAGCGGCGAGTTCGCACGCGTCGGGTCGGTGATCGCCGGGGCTCCGAACGGAACTCCATGGGACGGACCGGCTACAAGCTCGGGCCCTGGAACCACTTCCGCCCCGTCCACGGGCGGCCCGGCCGCCCCGGCGGCCGCTCCAGGGGGATCCCCAGCGGGGTCCCCAGCGGGCACCCCCGCGGCCCCGGGTGGTGCTCCCTCGGGTGGAGCGGGCGGCGCGTCTGCTGGGGCGCCGGCGGCCGGGGGCGCACCGGCGCCGGCACTCCCCGGTAATCCAGGAACGACGGCGCCCTCACCTGTCGTACCACCAGTGGCCGTGCCGCCGCCCTCGATCCCGGCGCCCACGCCGCCCCTGCTCGCAGCGTCCACGTCGTCCTCGACCACGGGGCCGACGCCGGCGTCGCCCGGCGGAGTGCCGCACATCGCGCCGATCGGCGCTCTCGGTGCCGGCGCCGGGCTGGCGCGGGTCACGCCGGTGTCGGGCAATACGGGCGGTACGGGCCAGGCCACCACGCCGGGCATCGGTCCGGTGCCGCCTGGAACGGTGGGCGCGGGTGGCACGGGTTCCGGTGGTGGCGGGGCGGGGACGGGAAGAATGGGCGTTCCGCCCCCCATGGTGCCGCCCGGCGGCGGGGGCTCCGGTACGAGCGGGGCTCCGAAGCCCGGTGACGACGACCCCCGCTACCGTGACCGGTCGCCCCGCAACGTACCTGGCGTGCCACCGCGGTTGCGCGGACGTGCGGGACGGTTCGATGCCTCACCCGAGTTCCTCGGTACGGCGAACGGCCCGGCCGCCAAGCGCGATGCCGAAGTGGAGAACGAGACCTCGCAGCCGCTGGTCGAGGAACTCTGGCAGGTCGAAGAGCAGACGCCCGTGGTCGAGGCTCCACCAACCCGCAGGACCGTCCGATGACGGTCCGCGACGGCAGCGTCGTCGACATCTGGAAACTCCGCGATGACCTGCGCACGATCCGCGAACGGGCGGATACCGTACAGGCCACTGCGGAGTCGGAGGACGGGCTGGTCTCGGCGACCGTCGGCAGCCGAGGCCGCCTCCTCCGCCTCGACCTGGACGTCCGCATCTTCCGTGTCCCGGATTCGCGAGCGCTCGCCGAGACCATCAGGGAAACGCTCGGCCGGGCGAGGGAGCAGGCAGGCGAGGATCTCGCCGCGCTCGCCGCCGAGGTCTTCGCCACCCCGCCTCCCGCAGGCCGGCCACCTCGCCCGGATCCCCTGCCCAGCGAAGATCGGGAGCTCACCCGGTCCGTACTCCACCTCCGGGAAGGCATGGCGGCGGTCCGGTCGGTGGCGGAGTCACCGGACGGGCTGATCCACGTGGCCGTCGACGAACGCGGCTCCCTCACGGAGCTGCGTCTGGATCCGCGCGTATACCGCGACACCGACCCCCGATCCCTGGCGGAGGCGATCACCGAGGCGTTGCGACAGGCAGAGGAACGTATACAGGAGCAGTTCTTCGAACTCCTGAAGCCGTTCCTCCCCGCCCGCGTACGCCGCGAAGAGACCGACCTCGGCTTCGACCCTCTCATCCACCAACTCGACCGCACACTGGAAAGGGGCCGCCACCATGTCTGAGCCCCAGAGCGGCGTGGCCCACTTCGACACAGGCGGCACTGAAGCACCTGGCCGTATGCGTGGGAGGCGACCGCCTGTCCGGCCCGCCTGCAGGCGTCGGTGACCCAGCCGGAGGGGACCTCGATCCGGCGATATCGGCCAGGACCTCCGCAAGCCCGCAACATAATGATCGGCCTCGGCGGTCGAGCCGGCGACTTCCGATTCCTGATCAGAGACATCGTCAGGTCGGATTGACAGGCACGACAGTGATGTCGGCGCCCCGTTTCCGCAGCCATTGCTGCAACTCGGCGTCGCCAACCTCGCCCGTTTCCTCGTCGAGCCTGCAAGGTCCGATGAGCGTTCCAGTCATTCCTTCCACATGCACATCAACCAGTCTGCTCGAGACGAAGAACGTCCTCTCCAGCCTCGCGTCTCGCAGATCCGAACCTTCGAGGTCCGCTCCATTGAAACTGGCACCGCCGAGGAAGGCTCCGGAGAAATTCGCTGATTTGAGGTTCGCGTCTAGGGCATCAAGCCCGGAGAGCCATGCCTTGACGAAGGTTACCCGTTCTCCTGATACGCTAAAGAGGTCGGTGTCGATCATTTCCGCCTCGTCAAAGCACGCTCCAGCAACAGAGGCTTCGCTGAAATCCGCGCGATTGAGCAGCCCTCCATGAAATGAAACACCATCGAGGCGCGCGGAGGTGAAGTCCGCACCCCGAAGCGACAGGCCCCGTAGGTCGGCGCCTCGGAAGTCAAGCCCGGTCGCCTCAAGCTTGGCCCCTTCATCCTGGGCGAACTGTTCCACATAGGTGCGCAGCGCAGCCGTGGCGAGAGCATCTTCAGGCCAGGTATGAACCATGCTGCGAGACTCCGAATCATCGTCAGGGATACCAAACGACATCCTCTTGCCACCCCCTCCGTTCAATCATTTCTTTTATCTGGTCGATATTCGCCTGGATCGTGTTCCGGGCATCGATGACCGGAATGCGACCCCTGGTGAACTGGTCCGCGAGCTTTCGCTCGAAATTTGCAACGCTGAAACTCGGAGATGATGACACTTCCTTAATATCATAATAGTGGCCTGCGCTAGGTGAGTAGAAGTCACCTTGACCGCGTACTGGCGGGCGCTGAAGATCACCGGGAAGGATTCCGCGGTACCGCAGGTCAAGAGCAGTCTTCGCCTCCTCGCGAGCGTTGTCATCGATGTCGTAGGACCCATCCCTTCTCATATGGTCCGGGTCTTTCTGATAGTCGCTGTAACGCTGTGGATCGTTTGCCGCCAAGTCCGCTCGATGCTGATCGAGCTGCTGTCGTTCCTCAGGTGACAGTTCCTCGGGAGGTCCCGCTCCCGCACGCTCGGGGGGCGGGCCAAGGTCGTCGGCACGGCCGCTGGGAGCGTTGTCGCCCACACCGCCGTCGGACTCGCCACCGTCGGATTCGCCGCCGTCGGATTCGCCGCCGTCGGACTCGCCGCCGTGGCCCTCGTCACTGGCGCTCGGCCCGGCCGCCCCCGGCACCGGGGATGGCGACGGCTCCGGTCCCGCCGGGGTGTCCGCGACCGGCTCGGAGCCGGGGGTCGCCGGGACCCCGACCGGGGGGACATCCCGGTCCTCCTGATTCGGGTTCCGTGGATCGTTGAGCTGCCCCGGATCCTCCTCATTCGGGTTCTGTGGATCGTCCGAACCGCCTCTGTCATTGCGTGCCGGCGGCGGAGCACCCGGTCTGCCGCCTCTTGCCGGACTCGGGCCGGTGTCGGGTGTGATGTTGAGCGGAGCGGGAGGTGGCACATCGATGCCCCGGTGAGGAGGCGGCCCACCGCCGGGCTCGCCATGTGCCATCGCGGGGACCCGCTCGTCGCCGGCCTTGGTGTGCACCGGAGGGTCTGAGGGGTTGCCGGACTTGGACGTGAGGTCCGTGGTCGGTCCGGCGTCACCCGCGGTTGGGCTGGGTGACGACTCGCCGGCACCGACCCGGGCGGGTAGGGGATCTTTCGCGCCGCTGCCCGCGTCGGAGGCCTCGGGACCACCACCTCCGGTACGCGCGGGTTCCGGCTCGCGGAAGTCCTGGCCCGTGGTGTTCCCCCTGGAGTCCGGCGCGTCGCCATGTCCGCCGAGGTCCGATACGGGTGCGTTGCCGTGCGGATTCAGGGCACCACCGAAGGGAGCAGGCCGCGAATCGAGGGCCCCGGACTCGGGAGTCGCTTTGATCCCGTCAGACGCCGGAACCTCCCTGGTCCCATCCTGGACCTCCCTGATCCCATCCTCGGACTTGCGTGTCTCCGGAGGCTCTGTGCCGTCGCGGGCCTCCGGCGAGTCGCTGGATCGCTCCGGCGGGTCTGGCCTGCCGGGGCCGTCGCCGCCTCCGCCGGGACCGCCATGCGGGTTGGGCGGCGGGCCCGGCGCGGGGCGGCTCTCGGGAGAAGCGGGCGTGCGATCAGGTGCGTGCCCGGGTTCACCGGGCGCCAGTGGCCTGTCCGGGCCACCGCCCCCATCGTCGTCGGGGTCCGGGCCATCGGGGTCCCCGGCACCGGGCGGGTTCGCGGGTGGGTGGGGGGCGTTGCCGGGGGCGCCGACGGGCGGAGAGGGAGGGGCGTGCGGAACCGGGGCCGGGACGGGACCGCCCGGGGCAGGTGCGGGCCCCAGGTCCGGCCCTGGGACACCAGGGCTCGGATCCGGAGCACCAGCGTCCGGGCCAGGAGCAGGCGCGGGGCCAGGAGCGGGCGCGGGGCCAGGAGCGGGCCGGGGTGGCGCTGGAGCGGGGGCCGGCGCTGGAGCGGGAGCAGGCTCTGGAGCGGGAGCAGGCGCCGGGTCTGGATCAGGTGACGGGCCGTCCGGCCTGTTGATGAGAGATTTGAACTTGCCTGGACTGGCCAGTTCAGCGAGAGTGGCGATCGCCCGGCCGATCGCCTCGCCTTCGTTACCGGCGTTCCAGTCGTCCACGATCGGGGTGACGAGGCCCTCGGCGACGCCTTGGACCACCCCCACCGGATCCTCTATGACCTGCTGAGCGGTCTCCATGAAGCCCTCAGCGGCGTCTTGGGCCGCTCCCACTGGATCCTGTATGACCTGCTGGGCGGTCCCGAGCAGGCCCCGGACGGTCTCGACCCCGTGGTCGACCATGCCCCGCCCGACCCCCTGAACCTCCCGGCCGACATCAAGGGCGGTCCCCCACGCTGTGCCGTACGCGGATATGTGCGCGATCGCCTCTTGAATGAGCCCGTCGATCATCAACGCGACCGCGTTGACGACCTCGGTCAGCCCGACGCCCGTGAGATTGGCGAACGTGCCAGCGACGGCGACCGCCGCATCGTAGGCCGGGATGGAGCCGTTGATGGTCTCGACGATTTTGCTTTTGAGGCGCCACACCTCGTACGCGAACGCGTCGGTACGTTCAGCCACGGCCTCCATACCGGCCGCCGTCTCGCCCGCGCGCGCGGTCGTTCCCTGTACACGCGCAGCGAACTGCCCACCCACCGCATCGGCCCAGGGGCCGTTCAGCCCACTCGTGTCATAGCGGCCCGTGGCCGCGAAGTCCGCACCGGCCGCACGCCAGGACTGGGCAAGGGCCTGCAGCCCCGCCTCGTCCGGCTGCGGCCACTGCGGCCCCGCCGCCTTCACCAGCTGCCAAAGCTCATGCGTCGGCTCAGGAACAGACGTCAACGCTCCGGAGGGCACAGCTCAGCGCCCCCACTCACCGCAGCAGCGCCAGGTCATGGTCACTCCCAAGCCTCGGAAATCAGATGGATCGCCCAGCGGCAGGGACAAGGGCGCTGCCTTGCGGGACACGGGTGACCAGGCCTGCGGGCAGACTGACCGGATCGGCCCGGGGATAGCCGAGGATGCCCGCCCAAGTAACCCCTCCCTCACACCAAGATGTTTGTCGGTGTCAGAAGGGGCGACCCGGCGAGAGTGGGATCGATGGGGTGACGTTGGCGAGGGCGTCCCGCGCACGGTCGTCGCCCTGGATGTAGTCCTGCACGCACGCGTTTCCGACCTGGGCGTCCCTGGCCAGTGCCGAGACCACCGCGTTGGCCGCGTCGCTCGCGGCCTGGGAGTCCGCGTCATAGCCCGGCCTGAACGCGGCACTCAACTGGTCCCCGCCGATGGCGGCCGCGCCGGAGCCGATCTCCCCCTGCTTCGCCGTCCAGGCACTGTTCAATCTTCGGCTCTCATCTGCCAGCTGCTGCATCTTCGCGGCGGCGTTGGCCGGCTGCATATCCATGTCATGCGCCATGATCAGATCCACATCTCCCGGCACGGCGACATCGATGGCCGTCTTGACCGGTGCCGTGCGGTCCAGCGAGGCCCCGCGGGCCTGCGGCCACGTCGGCCATCGATGGCCACCGTATGCACCTTCGGCGATAGCCATGACCTTCGATTATTACGAGATTCGAACCCGCGCAATGGCGGGTGACCGGTAGCTGCCAACGCTCACATGGCCTGACCGGTCACAGTTACACCTACGGCTGCCACGGCCGCGCGGATCTGTTCGGCCCGCCGTCACCATCACCGTCGTGCTCAGCGTCGTCGGCCTAGTCATCACCGTCTTGCTCGGCATCGTCGGCCTGTTCTCGAGCTTCGTCCTCGGCACGCTCCTCCTCATTCCATTTCTCATTGAGCTGGCTTATCCTTTTGCGTCGCGCCAGCCACTCCGCGATTACCTGGGCCATTGTGAGAACGGTCCCGACGTCGGAGCCGCCCATCGCGGCTGGGGCCCCGTCCGGCAGACCGGCAAGATCCTCAACTCGCTCGCCATACCCCGTTCCGCCCTGCCTGGTGAGGTCGAAGCGCAGCCCGATTCCGGCCGCGCGCTGCCCTACGGAACTGATGCGGTCGAAGCCGTCCGAGACGAACGCTTCGATCAGGCTTTCCAGCTTCTCCGCCGTCCGGACCAGGTTCTCCACCGCCTTCGCAATGTCCCCAGGGTCACCTGGATGCGCGGTGGCGTCCCTGGCCTTGTTGTGCTCGGTCACCAGACCTTCGGCCATCGCCATGATTTCCTCCACCGCGGCGTTGAGTCCGGCTGTGCCGGGCACGTCCCCTACAACCGCCGGGTTCGTGAGGAACCGGCCGAGCAGTCGCCCCAAGGCCGCGGGGAGGTCCTGGACCCCCTTCGCCGCGAGGGCCGCGAGCTGCCGGGCGACGGCGAGACGACCCGGGTCGGGCTGTTCCGCGAGCCGCGTGATGAAGTCCGCGACGATCTTCGCGCGAGCCGTGGCATTCCCGCCGTACATTGCCAGCCTGCTGAGCAGTTGACGGGCGGCGAGCTCATCCGGGGTCAGCGCGCCGGGGTCGAAGAAGTCCTCGTCGGGCTCGAAGCCGTCGTAGAACCTGGCCGGCACGTCGGACTCGCCGCCGTCAGACTCGCCGCCGTCAGACTCGCCGCCGTCAGACTCGCCGGCGCCGTCGCCGTGGCCCTCGTCACTGGCGCTCGGCCCGGCCGCCTCCGGATGCCCCGGCCAGGAGGCCGGGGTGGGCGCCCGGTCCTCCTGATTCGGGTTCCGTGGATCGTTGAGCTGCCCCGGATCCTCCTCATTCGGGTTCTGTGGATCGTCCGAACCGCCTCTGTCATTGCGTGACGGCGGCGGAGCACCCGGTCTGCCGCCTCTTGCCGGCCTCGGGTCGGTGTCGGGTGTGATGTTGAGCGGGGCGGGAGGTGGCACATCGATGCCCCGGTGGGGAGGCGGCGCCGGGTCCGGCCCACCGCCGGGCTCGCCGTGTGCCATCGCGGGGATCGGCTCGTCGCCGGCCTTGGTGTGCACCGGAGGGTCTGAGGGGTTGCCGGACTTGGACGTGAGGTCCGTGGTCGGTCCGCCGTCACCCGCGGTTGGGCTGGGTGACGACTCGCCGGCACCGACCCGGGCGGGTAGGGGATCTTTCGCGCCGCTGCCCGCGTCGGAGGCCTCGGGACCACCACCTCCGGTACGCGCGGGTTCCGGCTCGCGGAAGTCCTGGCCCGTGGTGTTCCCCCTGGAGTCCGGCGCGTCGCCATGTCCGCCGAGGTCCGATACGGGTGCGTTGCCGTGCGGATTCAGGGCACCACCGAAGGGAGCAGGCCGCGAATCGAGGGCCCCGGACTCGGGAGTCGCTTTGATCCCGTCAGACGCCGGAACCTCCCTGGTCCCATCCTGGACCTCCCTGATCCCATCCTCGGACTTGCGTGTCTCCGGAGGCTCTGTGCCGTCGCGGGCCTCCGGCGAGTCGCTGGATCGCTCCGGCGGGTCTGGCCTGCCGGGGCCGTCGCCGCCTCCGCCGGGACCGCCATGCGGGTTGGGCGGCGGGCCCGGCGCGGGGCGGCTCTCGGGAGAAGCGGGCGTGCGATCAGGTGCGTGCCCGGGTTCACCGGGCGCCAGTGGCCTGTCCGGGCCACCGCCCCCATCGTCGTCGGGGTCCGGGCCATCGGGGTCCCCGGCACCGGGCGGGTTCGCGGGTGGGTGGGGGGCGTTGCCGGGGGCGCCGACGGGCGGAGAGGGAGGGGCGTGCGGAACCGGGGCCGGGACGGGACCGCCCGGGGCAGGTGCGGGCCCCAGGTCCGGCCCTGGGACACCAGGGCTCGGATCCGGAGCACCAGCGTCCGGGCCAGGAGCAGGCGCGGGGCCAGGAGCGGGCGCGGGGCCAGGAGCGGGCCGGGGTGGCGCTGGAGCGGGGGCCGGCGCTGGAGCGGGAGCAGGCTCTGGAGCGGGAGCAGGCGCCGGGTCTGGATCAGGTGACGGGCCGTCCGGCCTGTTGATGAGAGATTTGAACTTGCCTGGACTGGCCAGTTCAGCGAGAGTGGCGATCGCCCGGCCGATCGCCTCGCCTTCGTTACCGGCGTTCCAGTCGTCCACGATCGGGGTGACGAGGCCCTCGGCGACGCCTTGGACCACCCCCACCGGATCCTCTATGACCTGCTGAGCGGTCTCCATGAAGCCCTCAGCGGCGTCTTGGGCCGCTCCCACTGGATCCTGTATGACCTGCTGGGCGGTCCCGAGCAGGCCCCGGACGGTCTCGACCCCGTGGTCGACCATGCCCCGCCCGACCCCCTGAACCTCCCGGCCGACATCAAGGGCGGTCCCCCACGCTGTGCCATACGCGGATATGTGCGCGACCGCCTCTTGAATGAGCCCGTCGATCATCAACGCGACCGCGTTGACGACCCCGGCCAGCCCGACGCCCGTGAGATCGGCGAACCTGGTGCCAGCGACGGCGACCGCCGCATCGTAGGCCGGGATGGAGCCGTTGATGGCCTCGACGATTTTGCTCTTGAGGCGCCACACCTCGTACGCGAACGCGTCGGTACGTTCAGCCACGGCCTCCATACCCGCCGCCGTCTCACCCGCGCGCGCGGTCGTTCCCTGAACACGCGCAGCGAACTGCCCACCCACCGCATCGGCCCAGGGGCCGTTCAGCCCACTCGTGTCATAGCGGCCCGTGGCCGCGAAGTCCGCACCGGCGGCACGCCAGGACTGGGCAAGGGCCTGCAGCCCCGCCTCGTCCGGCTGCGGCCACTGCGGCCCCGCCGCCTTCACCAGCTGCCAAAGCTCATGCGTCGGCTCAGGAACAGACGTCAACGCTCCGGAGGGCACAGCTCAGCGCCCCCACTCACCGCAGCAGCGCCAGGTCATGGTCACTCCCAAGCCTCGGAAATCAGATGGATCGCCCAGCGGCAGGGACAAGGGCGCTGCCTTGCGGAACACGGGTGACCAAGCCCGCGGGCAGACTGACCGGATCGGCCCGGGGATAGCCGAGGATTCCGAGGACCTGCCGGTCGGCGAGGGGATGGGCGCGGCCCTGGTCGGTGACGAGGAGGAGCGTGCCGCTCGGCATCACCCGGGCCAGGGCTGCCTGGCCTGGAGGGACGTACACGTGGTCCGCCACGGGGAGCCCCTCGGCCGTACGGCCCGGGGTCGAGGCCATCGGCCCGTTCGGCATCCGGCCGTCCAGGCGGAGCCGGGGCACCATCGCGCCGGAGTCGAAGGTGGCGCAGACCGTGGCCGGTTCGCGTCCGGCGCCGGCGATCACCGGGCGGCGGGGCGGTGCGGCTCCGCGTGAAGGCGCGGGCGCGGCCCTCTGGGCGGCCTCGGACAGGGCGACCAGGCCCAGCTCCACCCCCTTGGGCTCGCCGCCGCCGTAGGCCTTGGCGTTGCCCTTGTACGCGAGCTGGATCTCGTACTGGAGCTCCGAGATGGGGCGCAGCCGGTCCGGCTCGGCCAGGAAGTGCTGGGCGCGGCCGCTCGTACGCGCCACCAGCACCTGCCCGGCGCGCAGCTTCGGCACGCTCGGCACCGCGGTCGAACGCTTGCCCGCCTCCGGCACCTTGATCGGCGCGATCTCGTCGCCAGCGGGCAGGATGTCCACCACCTCGGCGTCGACCCGGGTGGGCCGCTCCACGTCGAGCGCCAGCCCCACGTCGACGGTGTCCCGTTCGTCGATGCGGTGCCGGTAGCCGTGCCAGACCAGGTGATGGTCCCCGCTGGCCGGCACCTCCAGCAGCAGCGCCTGCTCGCCGAGGGCCTGGCCGCCTGTGGGTTCCGTGCCGACCAGCAGCGCGGACTCCTCGGCCGCGGCGCCGGAGGATTCCTCGGTGGGGCGGGAGCAGAGCGTCCAGCCCGCACGGAGCAGCTCCTTCGGGCCGGGCAGGGCGTCGGGGGCGTCGGGGATGCCGATGACCGGGCCGCGGGCCACGCCCATCAGCGACTTCCGGGAGACCGAGAGGGTCTTCGCGTTGTCGCCCAGGGCCAGCAGGGCCGAGGTGTAGTTCCGTACGGGGTGCAGGCGGCCGTTGAGGTAGACGTGACGGGCGCCGGTCTCCTTGACCACGATCACCGACCTGCCGTCCCGCCAGGACGTGTTGCCGCCCGGCGCGACGATGCCGTAGACGTACACCACCAGCAGCGCGATCGCGGCGATCACCAGGCCGCCGATGGCCGAGTTGGTGACCCGGCGGAACGGTGGCTGCTCGGGGTCGGTCTCCCGGCTCACCAGCGCGGACGAGACCCGCTGGCCGATGAACCGGTACGCCTGGAGCTCGTCGCGCTTGGTCGCCATCGGTTCAGCCCCCCAGCCCGCGGACCAGCCCGTACAGGCCGAGCACCGCGCAGACGACCGGTACGCAGGCCAGCACCAGCACCGCTTCGAGCAGTTGGGAGTAGCGGCCGAGGACGGGGCCCGGCCGCCGGCGCGCGTACACCAGGCCCGCGGTCACGCCGGCAGCGGCCGCCACGGCCAGCACGGGAACGGCGATCACCAGCAGGTCCTCCCCGTCGGCCATCAGCGGACCGATGGCCAGGCAGGCCGCGGCGAGCAGACCGGCCGCCAGCAGCGGCACCCGCTGCCGGATCGCCGGGTAGAGCCGCGCCCGTACGCCGAACCCCAGCGCGAGCAGGGCCAGCAGGATCGTCACCGGCATGCCGGAGGTACGGAGCATCGTCAGTTCCGCCACGATCGCGGCCAGCGCGCCGCCCCCCACCAGGCCGGTGAGCAGGGCGTCCGTACGGAGCACCGCCGCGTACACCGCCCTGCGGGGCGGCTGCGGGTCGTCGCGTACCAGGTCGGCCGCCGTACGCGGCAGCACCGGCATCGGCAGCCGCCCGAGCCGCGCCGCCACCGGCGTGAACAGCGGCGAGAAGACCATCACCAGGCCGGCCACCACCGCGGCGGCGCCGGTGGCGTCGACCGCCTCCGTGGTCACCGCCCACGAGGCCAGAGCTCCGAGCAGGCCCACGGTCGCCGCCCCGACGAAGATCGCCGCACGGCCGACCACGCCGAGGTGACCGAGGACCGCCGCCAGCAGCAGCGCCGCGTTCCCGCTGAGCATCTGCGGGGCGCCGTACCCGGCCAGCGGCAAGCCGGCGCCGAGCAGCATCGCACCGCCGGCGAAGGCGGACGGGAGGGCCAGGGCGGCCAGCACCGCGCCGGACCGGGCGTCGCCGCCGGCGCGGGCCAGCGCGGTCCCACCGGCCATCAGCAGTACCGCGACCGCGAGGGCGACCAGGCCGGGCAGTGGCCACGGTGGCCCCGCGCGGACGATCGCGTACAGGATCAGCGCCACCGCCGTCCCCGCGGTGACCAGCCCGGCCATCCGGGTGTGCACCGGGCCCCAGGGCCGCCCGGCACGGCCCGCGCCGTCGGCGATCGCGTCGACCAGGTCGTCGTACTCCGGTTCCGGCCACCGCGTACGGCGCGGAACCAGGTGCAGGACCTCGCCGTCGCGGACCTGCTGGGCGTCGAGCGTACGTGCCCCGTCCACGGCCGTGCCGTCCGCGCGGCGCAGCATCCAGCCGCCGTCCAGCACCCCTTCGTCGGCGAGGCCGCCGCCCGCCATGCGGAGCAGCCCCGGAAGGATCTCGGCCACCGGCGAGCGTTCCGGCAGCGCCAGGTCGGTGCGGCGCCGCGGTGCCGCGATGGTCACCCGCACCAGGCCCGTGGTCGTCATCCCGGCCCTCCCATCTGGTGCGGAGCCGCGTCAGGTTGCTGTCACGGGCTCCGGGGTGTGTTCTGGTGTTCCTACGATGGGCCGTAGATTCCCCCCTGGGGCGGACGCGGCAGGTAGCTGACACGGCAGCGGGCCCGCGAGGTAGGGCGGGCGAGTGAAACGCGAGGGCAGCCACGTGACGACCGGAACCGGTAACGACGAGCTCGTCCCGCTGGGCACCGGGCCCACGGCCAGCGTGTACGCCGGCGTGACGCCGACCGGCGAGGCGTACGCCCTCAAGGTCCTCCCCGGCCCGCTGGACCGGCGGACCCGCGTCGAGGTGGAGAACGAGCTGGCCCGGCTGGCGGCGCTCCGCGGCCAGGCCCCGATCCTGGTGGCCGACCGCCTGGAGGAGATGCCCGGCGGGCGGCACGCGCTCCGCATGGAGCTGTATCCGCAGTCGATGCCGGAGCTGATCGACTCGTTCGGCCCACTCTCGGTGCCGGACGCCCTCGCCCTGGGCACGGCGATCGCCTCGGCGCTGGCCACCGCGCACCGGAGCGGGATCGTGCACGGCAGCGTCACGCCGGGCAACGTGCTCTTCCGGGCCACCGGGGAACCGGTTCTGGCGGACTTCGGGGTGACGCTGCGGCAGGTGTTCCCGCCGGATCCATCGGAGTTCGCGGCGCCGGAGAGCATCCGGGACGGCTCCGCGGACCAGCGCTCCGACCTGTACGGGCTGGGCGGGATCCTCTATCTGGCGCTGGCTGGCCGCTCCCCGTACGCGGGCACGCCGGGCGAGCCGCCCGAGGAGCGCGTACTGCGGGCGCTCAGCACCTCGGTGCCCCCGCTCGACCGGCCCGGCCTGCCGCCGGGCCTGGCGGACCTGGTCGCCGGCCTGCTCGCCAAGGACCCCGCGACCCGTCCAGCCGACGCGGCCTCGGTGGCCGACCATCTCACCGCGCTCCACGCCGGCGACACCGGGCGGAGCCGGCCCGCGCAACCGGGCGGGCCCGCGCAACCGGGCAATGCCTTCGACGACTTCGCGGGCGCGACGGCGGACGTGCCGCCGCTACCCGCCCAGGCCCCGCCACCGCCGGCGCCAGCGGTGGCGCCGCCC
The DNA here is from genome assembly GCF_044326415.1 of Actinomadura sp. 6N118. Lineage (NCBI taxonomy): Bacteria > Bacillati > Actinomycetota > Actinomycetes > Streptosporangiales > Thermomonosporaceae > Actinomadura > Actinomadura sp. 6N118. The sequence goes on from NZ_JBIRAZ010000033.1 coordinate 56,788, forward strand.
GCCCCCCCGCCGCCCGCGGGCGCACCCCTTCCCCAGCCGTCGCCGCTGGGCAAGCCGATCCTGGAGTTCACCCCGGAGGACCGGGCGAAGGAGGGGCGGCGTTCGCGATGGGGGCCGGTGGCGATAGCCGGCTTCGCGCTGCTCGCCGTGGTGGCCGTACTGCTCATCATCTCCCGCCCCGAGGAGCTCGCCGACCCGAAGACACCGCCCGGCGCGGCCCAGACCAGCCAGGCCCGTGCCCAGGCTCCCCGCCCCGACGTCCAGATAGAGCTGGTCGAAGTCAGGGATGAGGCCAACGCCGTGAAGCTCAAGTGGACCAGCAGCCGGTCCCTCGACTTCGTCGTCACCTATGCCACCGCGGAGCAGACCAAGTCGCTCCCGCCCACTCGGGCCACGGAGTCCGTCGTGAAGATCGACCCGCAGGAGGCGTACTGCTTCGAGGTCACGGGCATGGACAGCAGCGGCCGCCACTGGACGAGCGCACCAAAGCCGATCCGCAAGGCCACCTGCCAATCGTGATCCCCGCCCCACCGACCGTCCGGGACACGTGGCGGGGGGCTGGGGCGTCACACCCTGGGCAGGCGCTATGGGGACGACTTATGGAGCGGCGACCTGCGGTTTCTCCGCCAAAAGCCTTCCCCGTGAATGGTGCGGAGGGGGAGTAGGGGGCGGGGGTTGAGGCCGGCGCGGAGGCGGGGCCAGGAGCCTTGGCGGGCCAGGCCGAGGCGGACAGCGCGTACGGCGGTCCAGGCCTGGCGGTTGACCTGTTTTCCGGGGATGTCGCCGGCCCAGAGGGCCACGTCGACGGCGACGGCGAGATTGTCGAGGGCGGTCACGGTGGGTGGATCGGCGGTGCGGGCGGCCTCGGTGGTGAGGTCGCGCAGCGTCATGCCGGCGGAGACCGGGACGCCGTACGCCCTCAACAGGTCGCGGGCCTCCTTCCATGCCCCCACCACCGCGCCCTCGCCGGGCCGGAGCCGACGCCGCCGGGCCCGCAACGCCTTGGCCGCCGGCACCCCGAACAGCCAGCTCGCGAGCAGCAGGCCCGGGGGCAGAAGGAGCAGCAGGGACCATGGCACGCTGAGCCCGGCGTCTCCGTCATTCTGCCGCCGGCCCGCGGGGGCATCAGGGCGTACGGGCGGCTCGCTGAGGTCCTCCGGGGGCGGCAGTTCGTCGCGCAACTTCTGGGTGGACTCCGCCAGCCCGCCGCCTCCGGCGCCGGCGGCCTCGGCGGTGCCGGCGGGGTTGAGCGGCACCCAGCCGACTCCCTTCACCGCCACCTCGGGCCAGGCGCCGGCGTCGCCGCCGCGAACCGTGTACGCCCCACCGGACGCGGGCGGGGCCTTATACCCGACCGCCAGGCGGGCGGGGATGCCCCTGGTCCGGGCCAGCACCACGTAGGCGGCGGCGAACTGCTCGCTCGTCCCCCTCCGCTCATCGAAGAACTCCTTCAAGTTGTGCCAGGAGTGCCCGGTCGGCAGTTCCCCCGAGGTCACGTGCGTGAAGTTGTCTCGGAAATACGCCTCCATCGTCAGGGCGGTCTCCAGGGTGGCGCGCTTGTCCCCCGAGGCCTCCTTCGCCTTCGGCGCCACCCAGTCCGGCACGTCCTCGCCGAGGGGATCGCGGCCGCCCGGAGCCGTCCAGTCAAAGCCCGCGTTGCGGAAGGTGTCCTTGTCGATCTGCTGGGGTTCCCACCACGTCAGCAGGTATTCGGCACCGGCGGCGGAGCCTTCGGGCAGCAGGAGGGTGCCGCGCTCTGGATCGACCAACGGGGCGGCACCGTCCACCTGGGCCGGTGGATACTGGCTCGGCAGCCACGGGCCGCCGGTGTCCACGACCTCGATCCGGGCCGTACGGCGCTTCACCGGCCCGGTGAGCAGCGGGCTCCGCGGTATGCCGGCGCCGAGGCGGCGGAACCCGTCCTGAGTGCCGGTCCAGTTGACCCCGTCGTACTCGTCGAGCACGACCAGCGGCCAGTGGGTCACGCCCGCGCCGCCACCGCGGACCTCGAAGACCGGGGTGCTGGACGCGGTGAGCCGGCCGGCGAGGTCGTCCAGGGGACTGGTCGCCTGGACGTTGGTGACCGGTGCGGAGATCTCTTCCCGCAGTGTGTACGCCTCCGACCGGGCCCCCGGGAGCAGCCCGGCCGGCACCGCCGCGGCCACGGCCAGGATCACGGGCGCCACGGCCCGCGTCAGGGCCAGGCCGAGCTGCCGCTCCGCGCGTGAGGTCTCGGTGGCCGGCCCGGCGCGGACGGCGGCCAGCAGCGAGGCGGCGGCCGCGGCGTACGCGAGGGAGCCGAGCACCGCCACGCCGGGCTCCGCCTCCAGCGGGCCGTAGAACTGGCGGGAGATCGCGATGGCGAGGCTCGGCAGCAGCGCCGGCAGCGGGCCGCGGAGGCGGTGGACGAGCTCCACGCCGAGCACGGCGGCGAGGACGACCATGATCGGGATGAAGAGCAGGTTCGGCGCCTCCGGCCGGGCGGGCCAGGTGAACTGCAGGGTGAGCCGCCAGGAGTCGGTGATCCCCGCGGCCACGGCCTGGAGCGTGCGCGGCGTGGGGAGGCCGAAGAGCGTGGTCGTCCAGAGGGACGTGGCGCCGACGGCGATCACGCCGGTGGCGACCGTGGCGAGCGGCCGCCACGGCTCCAGCCGCCGCCCCGAGAAGGCCAGCGCCGTCGCCAGCACCGCGGCGGCCGGCACGCACACCGGCACCAGCAGGGCGCTGAACTCGAAGACCCCGGCGTACAGCAGACCGGCGACGACGGCCGCCAGCACCACACAGACCGTCGGCCGGGCGCGGATGAGGAGCCCGATCATGCCGTCGCCACCTCGTTCCAGCGCCGAACCGCCTCTTCCGCACGGGCGGCGCCGAGGATCCGCACCCCGGGAACCGTGACGGCCACCGGCTTCTCCTCCGCCAGCACGATCATGTGGATGGTGGGGAACCGGGGCCGGAGCCGGGCCAGCTCCGCGGGATGCGTGGTCACGGAGGTCACCACCACCAGGACGCCTCCCGCCCCTCGCCCGGCCGACAGCGCGGCGGGCACCAGCGCGCTGTTCCGGCCGCCCTTCCGCTCGACCTGGGCCAGCTCGTCCAGGAGGCGCAGTGCCGCCTTCGGGCCGCCCGGCATCGGTACGTCCAGCCCGGCGGGGGTGATCAACCGGCTGTGGTGCCCGGCGCGGGCGGAGGCCACCAGCAGTGAGGCCGCGGTGTCCACCGCCTCCTCGAAAGGGTCCTCCGCGAAGGTGGTGGCCCGGGTGTCCAGCAGCAGCGTGAAGCGGGGCTGTTCGGGGTCGGCGAGCTCGCGGACCATGAGCCGGCCCGTCCGGGCGGTGGCCTTCCAGTGCAGCAGGCGGAACTCGTCGCCGGGGGCGTACTCGCGCAGGTCCACGAACTCCATCGAGCCGCGGAGCGCGTCGTCCGTGGTGGCGCCGTCGTGATGGTGGCGGCGGTGGCCGCCGGTCAGGGCGCGCGCCGGATGCTGCCGGGGGTGCACCCAGAGCGTGTCGGTGGCGCCGGTGGGGCGGCGGCTCCGGGCCAGCTCCAGCGGATCCACCCGGTGCAGGGTGAGGGGGCCGACAGTGAGACGGCCGCGTCTGCCGGTGGGGATCTCGTAGGTGTAGGAGGCGCCGGCCCCCGGGCGCAGAGGGCGCACGCGGATCGTCCGGGTGGCCTCCCCCAGCGTGTCGGTGGTGGTGAACGCGGCGAGGCGGCGACGCCCCGGGTTGTTCACCCGGAGCCGGGCCATGGCGGGATCGCCCTTCTCCACGCGGCCCGGGTAGACGGAGCGGCGTACCTCGACCCGGAGCGTGCGCGCGGTGAGCAGCACCGCCGCCAGCACGGCGCCGAGAGCGGCGGCCCCCAGCGCGGCCATGAACGGGTACGCGCCCCAGAGCCCGAATCCCAGCATGGGCACGCCGAAGGCGAGTAGCGCGACCCCACGCCCGGTCAGGCGAACGCTGCGGGACACTCCGTCAGGACCCAGCGGTCATGGGGGCAGGGGCGGTGGAGAGGACTTCCCCGACGACGTCCGGGGTGGTCCGCCCGCTGAGCTCGGCCTCCGGAGTGAGCACCAGCCGGTGGGCCAGGACCGGGACGGCCACCTCCTTGATGTCGTCCGGGGTGACGAAGGACCGGCCCCGGACGGCCCCGAGCGCCTGGGCCGCACGGACCAGCGCGATGGAGCCCCGCGGGCTGGCGCCGTACCGTACGTCCGTGTGCTCCCGGGTACCCCGCGCCACCCGTGCGGCGTACTCGGCGACGGCCGGATCCACGTGCCCCTTGCGCACGGCGGCCACGGCGTCCCGGACGACCTCGATCCCCACCACTTCGGGCAGGTCGTCCGGGCTCACCCCGGCCCGGTCGTCCATGATCACCTCGACCTCCGCGGCCAGATCCGGGTAGCCCACCGGGAGCCGCATCAAGAACCGGTCGAGCTGCGCCTCGGGCAGCCGGTACGTGCCCTCCATCTCGATCGGGTTCTGCGTCGCCACCACCAGGAACGGGCGGGGCACCTGGTACGTCATGGCGTCCGCCGTCACCTGCCGCTCGGACATCACCTCCAGCAGCGCCGACTGGGTCTTCGGCGTGCCGCGGTTGATCTCGTCGGCCACCACGATGTTGGCGAAGACCGCACCGGGGTGGAACGCGAACCGCTCCTGTTTCTGGTGGTAGACCGTGACGCCGGTGACGTCGCCGGGCAGCAGGTCCGGGGTGAACTGGATGCGGCTCCACCGCCCGCCGACGCTGCGGGCCAGGCAGCGGGCGAGCGTGGTCTTGCCGAGGCCCGGCACGTCCTCGATCAGCAGGTGCCCCTCGGCCAGCAGGGCCGCCAGCGCCATCCGGACCAGCTCCGGCTTGCCCTTGATCACCTGCTGGACGTTGGCCGCTATGGCCGCCGCGACCTCCGCCGGATTGCCATCGTTCACTGTCGTCCTCACTAGCCGTTGGGCCACACGATGGTCCTGGACCTGGCCACCTCGGTGCCGCCCTTCTCCACCACGATGTAGACCCTCTCACCCACGCCGTTGTAGTCGAAGCGGTCCGTCGCCTCGTAGCCGCTGCCGTTCGTGGTCACCGTCGCGCCGGGGTTGGAGTAGTCGTCGTTGGGAGCGACGGGCTCGATGTGGTATTGCGTGTTCGGCTCGAAGCCGGACATCTCGATATGCATCTTCGCGCACTGCGGCGCCTGGCAGTTCTCGTTGTAGTCACCGGTCTCGCCGCGGGTGAGGACCACGACCGGCCCCACCATGCGGACTTTGACGCTGGCCGCCGTGCCCAGCCCCACGCGGTTCCTCGCGCGGACCGTGATCGTGTAGGTCCCGCCGGGGGTCAGCCCGGCCAGCTGGTACGAACGCCGGCTCTTACCGAACGTGACTGTGCCCGACTTGCTCCCCTTCCACGTCAGGGTGTAGCCGGTCACCGGAGCGCCGTTGTCTTCTGGGGCGGTCCAGGTGACCACCACCGTGCCGCCCTGCCGGTCGTACTTGACGGACGGCGCCCCGGGCGGGCCCGCCGGCACGGGATCGCGCTTGGGCGGCCGCGGCGACGCGGGTGAAGAAGGCTGGGAGGGCCTCTTCGGCCCGGGCGGGCTCGGGGGGATCGACCTCTCCTGCCCGGGCGGGCTCGGGGGGATCGACCTCTCCGGCTCGGGCGGGCTCGGGGGGATCGTCTTCTCGGGGGGCGGAGGCTGCGGGGGGTTGGGCTTCGGCTTGAAGTTGCCGGGTACCTCGACCCGCCCGACCCGGCCGTCAGGGTCGACCACCAGGACGTGCTGCCCCTTGGGGTCGTCCACGTAGAGGCGCCGGTCCTCGCCGCGGTGGAGCCGGGGCGCCGCCGGATCGGCCGGCCCGCCGCTGGGCGGCATCGTCATGCGGCCGCCCGGGATCGGCTCGCCGTCCGGCCGGTACGTGTGGACCGTGTTGTTCGTCTGGTCGAACAGGACGACCGAGGTGCCGCTCACGCTGGGCGGGGAGAAGGCGCCGCTGGACGGCAGCCGTACGCTCTTGACCTTTCCGGCCCGGTCCGTGCCGAGCGTGGAGGCGTCCGCCATGTGCATCTGCCCGCGGTCCACCACGGCCACCTTGCCGGCGGCGTCCACGGGCGCCACCAGCGCACCGTCGCTCAGGTCCGTGCCGATCGGCGTCCCCTCGCCGAGCTCGCCCGCCTTCACGGGGACGAGCTCGTCCGACGTGGTGTCGACGAAGACCGGGCGGCCGCCGACCACGGTCAGCGCGCCCTTGTGGCCCGCGGGAGCGTAGGCCGGGCAGGTCACCTTGGTGTCCTTCGGGCCCAGCTTGCAGAAATGCCCCGTCGATCCCAGACGGTGCAGCCAGAGGGAGCCGTCGGGGGTCACCACCGGATCGCCGAGCTGGTAGCCGGCGCCGGCCTTGATCACCGCGGGCGGGTCGCTCATGCGGAAGATGACGCCGGACTTGCGGTAGACCGCGTAGGGGCCGCCGGGGACCTCCAGGGCGACCGGGCGCTCGTCCGTCGCCGGGGCCTGGTACGTCCGCAGCACCCGCAGGTCCGACTTACCGAACTCGGTCACCCGCTCCCGGCCGAGCACGAAACCGCTCGACGGGCTGTGCACGACCTGGGTGTCGGCCCCCAGACCTGGCAGCTTCAGCCCGGCGTCCACCGTCTTGGAGGCACCGTTGACGTGGTAGGTCGAACCGTCGGAGCTGTTGTAGAGCCAGTGACCGCCCAGCAGCAGCTCCAGACCGGAGACGGGTCGCACCGCCGCGACCGCGGCCGCGGCCATGGCCACCGCGCAGAGGCAGGCCACCAGGACGAGAGGCAGCCGGCGCAGGCCCGGCCCATCGCCGTCCGGCCGCCCGCGGAGGGACACAACGCGGCGCAGAAAAGCGATCACGTCCTGACAATAAACGAGCATCGGTCCCACTTCTCTCGAATCTCACCGACATCTTTCTCGAATCTGACCGACATCGGCAGCAACCGTATGGCCACGCCCCAGGGAGGGTTCCCGGCTTGGCGGTCACGCCACTACTGCCCTGCGCCGTCCGCGTGGGGCAGCACCAGCTCGAAGATCGCACCTCCCTCTTCGGCGTTGTAGACGCGGAGCACGCCGCCGTGTGCCTGGGCCACCCAGCGGACGATGGAGAGGCCGAGGCCGCTGCCGGAGGAGCCGTCGCCGCTGGTGAAACGGTCGAAGGTCTCGCGGGCCGCCGCGGGGTCGATGCCCGGCCCCTGGTCGGCCACGACGACCCGCCCGCCAGCCACGGTGATGGACACGATCGCCGCCGGAGCGCCGGGCCGCTTGCCGTGCCGGAGCGCGTTGGTGAGCAGGTTGCGGATGGCCCGCTGCATCAGCACCGGGTCGGCGTTGACCTTTGTGGGGGCGGCGCTCACCGCGACCTGTGCGCCCTCGGCGGGGGTCTCCTCCACCACCGTGGTGACGAGTTGGTCGAGCCAGACGGGCTGGATGGCGAGTTGCTCCACCCCGGCCGCGAGCCGGGCGCGGACCAGCAGGCCGTCGATGATGGCGCCCATGTCCGCGGCGAGCTTCACGGTCCGCGGCAGCAGGTCGTCGCGCATGGTGGGGTTGGTGATGGCGGTCTCGGCGAGGGCGCGGAGGGCGGCCACGGGCGTACGCAGGTCGTGCGCGGTCTCGGCGAGCAGCACTTCCTGCTGCTCCAACGCCGCCGCCGCGGGGCGGATGGCGCGGCCCGACATGACGTGGCCGGCACCCACGAGGGCGAGGATGAGGAGCGTACAGCCACCGATGACGGTGAGTGTCAACACATCGTGGGCGTCACTGGCCTGCGAGGCGTCGGCGACCGCGGCCACCGCCCCCACGAACTGCCCGTTACCGTCACGGAACGGCTCCACCCGGATCGCCGCGAACCGGCCGGTCGGCTCGCCGTCGCCGTCGCGGACCTCGACGAGCCCGCTCCTCTCGGTTCCGGTCCGCACGGCCTCCGCGGCGTGGCCGGCGAGGTCGACGCCCTTGAACGGCACGCATGCCTGCTTGCTGTAGTGCGGCGTGAAGCCGCCCGCGCCGCCGGGGAGGACCGCGAACTGCGGGCACTGGCGGTCGATCTCGTCGGCGGGGACGAACTCCAGGTTCGGCGAACCGTCCCCGTCCTGCACCACGAGGCGCTGCACGACCGCGGTCACCGTGCGCAGCTTCAGGTTCGTTTCCTGTTCACGCGCCTGTGTGTCCTGGTCGATGAGGAGCCAGGCGAGGATGATCAGCCCGACGGCGTTCATCGCGGTGAACAGCCCGGTCAGCAACCAGCGCAGCCGCCGCAACCCCTCCGAGGCGGAGCCGCTGGTGCCTCTGATCGTCGTGGGGGTGCTCATGCGCCCGAGCCTCCGAGTGCGCCCGAGCCTCCGAGCCGGTAGCCGCGGCCGCGCACGGTGTGGATCAGCTCGGGCGTACGGAGCTTGCCCCGCAGCCGGCGCACCGTCACGTCGACCACGTTGGACATGGGATCGGTGCTGGAGTCCCAGCAGTGCTCGATCAGCTCGCTCCTGCCGACGGCCTGCTCCGGCCGGGTCAGCAGGTACTCGAGAACGGCGAACTCCTTGCTGGTCAGGGTGAGCATCACGCCCCCACGGCGCACCTCGCGCCGCGCGGAGTCCAGCTCCAGGTCCGCGTGGCGCAGCACCGAAGGCCGGTTGGCGCCCGAGCGCCGGGCGAGCGCCAGCACCCGGGCGGTCATCTCCGCCATCGCGAACGGCTTCACCAGGTAGTCGTCGCCGCCGTGCTCGAACCCGACCACCCGCTGAGCCAGTGAGTCCAGCGCGGTCAGGAAGAGCACCGGGAGCGCCCAGCCCCGCTGTCGGCGTGCGTGCACGTACGTGACGGCGTCTCCGTCCGGGAGCATCCGGTCGAACACCACGCAGTCGTACGCACCCGCGCGCAGGTACGCGTCCGCGCCCGCGATGTCGGCCGCCTGATCCACCTGGAGGCCCTTGCCGGCCAGCTCCGTGGTCACGGCGAGTCGCAGATTCCCGTCGTCCTCCACGACCAGCACCCGCATAACCAGGCCCTTCCCCGTGTCATCGGAACCTCATGTTGCCCGCCGGATCGTAGGCATCGCGAGGTCATCACATCCGGTGATGGCAGCCGCAGCTTAACCCCGACGATCCGGGGCTGCGGCTACTGGCAGGAACAGGACGAGTGCCCATGAGTGAGACCGGCGAGGCGGTCAGTCCGGAGACCGGCCCGGCCACGGCCGGGCGGCCAGAGGCTCCGGCGCCCGCGCCCCGGCACACCGATCTTCGCCCCGCTCCCCCCGTAGTTCAGGCCGCGCGGGCGAACACCGCCCCGGCCCAGGCCTTCCAGGCCGCGCAGCAGGCCACCGGAGCCACGCGGACGGCGCAGGCCGCCGAAGCGGCGGCCACCGCCGTACGACGCCCCAAGCCGGCGGCCGAGCGGTCACAGTCCGCACCCCAGGTGACCGTCGCGGCGGTGGGGCTGCCCGCGCAGGCCACCCCCGCTCCCCCGCGGCCACGGCCGCCGGAGCCGATCGGAGAGCTGCCGATCGTCCGGATCATCTGCTGGCAGTTGACCCTGGTGCTCGCCTTCACCGCGGCCGGGCGGCCGTGGCCGCAGGCCGTCACGCTCGCCGCCGCCGCCGTCCTGCTCCTCGCCCTCTCCGCCCTGCGGGTGAACCGCCAGTGGCTCTCCGCGGTCCTGGCACGGCGGGTACGGCTGGCGCTCCGCCCCCGTACGCACGACCTCTCCACCACGGCCGACCGCCCGGCCACTCTGCTCTCCCGGCTGGCGGACGGCGCACGGGCCGGTTCCACCGGCATCGGCGGCGAGCCCGCGGGCACCGTGAGCCGCCCCGAGGAACTGGTCGCGGTCCTGCGGCCGGAGGGCGACCCGCGGGCGCTCACCCGCGCCGCGCTCTCCGACGCGCTGCTGCCCGAGCCGGAGGACGGCGTCCCCCGCCTGGGGCTGCAACTGGTGCTCCATCGGGGCCCGCACCAGCAGGTGCCCCGCGCCTGGCTGGCCGTACGGGCCCGGCGCGACATGGACTTCGCCTCCGACGAGGCCGTGGCGATCCCGCTGGGCAACGCGGTACGCCGGATCCTGCGCAGCACCCGCCGGCTGGGCGTGACTCTGGTCGCCGTACCGGAGGACGAGCTGCACACCACGCTGACCGCACTCGTCCACACCGGGCCAGGTCGCCACCGCCTGCACGAGCAGTGGCGGTACTGGCACGCCGGCCCGATCACCCAGGTCGCCATGGCGCTCTCCGCGCACGAGGACGGGCCTCCGGACCGGGCCGCCGCCCTACACCGGCTGCTCACCTTCCAGCCCGGTGTCGCGCTCACCGTCGCCGTCGCGGCGCACACCACCGGGCTCTCCGGGATGTTGCGGATCGCCGCCACCACCCCCGAACTGACCGACAAAGCGGCCGCGCGCCTCGCGGCGCACAGCAAGGACCTGCGCATCCGACTGGAACGGCTGGACGGGCTCCACGGGCCGGCCGTCGCGCTCACCCTGCCGATCGGAGGAGAACTACTGTCATGACCACCACGCACCTCACGAAGCCGCCAGCCCACCGGCCTCCGCCGACCACGCCGGTCCGCCGCCACGACCACACCCCCCACCCGGTCCAGCCGGACCGGCCCCGGCGCCTGCCACGGCCGTCGGCCCACGCCGACATCGACGCGGCGCTGGCCACGGCCACCCGCGAGGTGGTCGTGCTCTGCCCGCTGTCGGCCGCCACCGGTGAGCCGATCGGCATCCCCCGCCAGGTCGACCACGACAACCTCCGGCGCGGCGTGCGCTACCGGGTGCTCTTCCCGGACCGCGCCCGCGTCGTGCCCGCGCTGGCCGCTCGGCTGAAGGCGCTGGCCCTTGCCGGCGCCGACGTACGGACCGTGCCCGAGGTGCCCGGCCATGCCGTGATCATCGACGGGGCGCTGGCAGTGCTCCCCGGTGAGCGGCACGGCGACGAGCCTGCGACCGGGGTCGCGATGCTCCGCCTGCGCAGCGTGGTGGAGGCCATCACCTGGCTGTCCACCCAGGCATGGGCGGCCGCCGTGCCGATCGGCACCTGCGGGGTGCATGAGCACGGGGAGCTGTCCGACCGCGAGAGGGAAGTGCTGAAGCTGCTGGCGGAGGGCTACACGGACACGGCGGTCGCGGTGAAGCTGGAGGTCTCGGTCCGTACCGTGCGGCGCAGCATGGCCACGATCATGAGTCGGCTCGGCGCGCGCAGCCGCTTTCAGGCCGGCCTCAAGGCCGCCGACCGCGGATGGCCGGCGGAGGCGAACCGATGACGCTGACGGCCGCGGGCCAGGGCCGGTCGGTCCTGGTGGACCCGGAGCGACATGGTGCGTACGCGACCATCGGCGACGCGCTCACCGAGGCCGCGGACGGCACGACCGTACTGATCGCCGCTGGCACGTACGCCGAGACGTTCGAGCTGATGCGGCGCGAGGTGACGCTCCGGGCCTCCGAGGGCGCTGAGGTGGTGTTGAACGGCTCCGGGGCCGACCGGCCGGTGCTGCGGGTCAGCGGCGGTTCAATCGGGCTGTACGGGCTGACCCTGACCGGGGGTGCCGGTGGGGTGCAGGCCGATGGGGCCGAGGTGACCGTGGCGCGCTGCGCGCTGAAGGGCCTCCGGGGGCCGGGCATCGCGATCCGGGGTACCGGGCCGGTGAGCGTACGGGAGACCACCGTGGCCGACGCCGAGCACGGGCTCCTGATCGAAGGGGCGTCCGGTTCCCTGGAGAACGTGACCGTGGACAACGTCGCCGGGGACGGCATGATCATCGGCCTCGGCGCGGATCCGGTGCTGCGCTCCTGCACGGTGACCGGCTGCGGGCAGCGTGGGCTTTACGTCTTCCAGCACGCCCGGCCGGTACTGCAGAACTGCGCGATCGGGCGTACCGGAGGCGCCGGGGTCGTGGTGGCGCACCGCGCCGCGCCCGTGCTCCGGGAGACACGCATCTCCGACACCCGCGGCGTCGGCGTGGAGATCGGTGCCGGCTGCGGCGGCTCGGTCGAGGCCTGCGAGGTGAGCAACACCGCCGAACCGGGCATCTTGCTCGCGCCCGGCTCGGAGACGAAGGTGAGCGATTCCGCGGAGCGGCCCCCCGGCGGCGGCACCACGCTGGAGGAACTACTCGGCGAGCTGGACGCCATGGTCGGGCTGCCCGGTGTGAAGTCCGAGGTACGGGGCCTGGTGGACGAGATCGGTGTGAACGCCTGGCGGCGCCAGGCCGGGCTCGCCACCGGCACCATCGGCCACCACCTGGTCTTCGCCGGCGCGCCCGGCACCGGTAAGACGACGGTGGCGCGCACGTACGGCCGCCTCCTCGCCGAACTGGGTGTGCTACCCGGCGGCGGTTTCCGCGAAGTGGCCCGGCGCGACCTGGTCGGCCAGTACGTGGGGCACACCGCCGAGAAGACCGCACAGGTCTTCGAGGAGTCCATGGGCGGTGTTCTCTTCATCGACGAGGCGTACACGCTGTCCCGACAGGGGGGCGGCGGCAACGACTTCGGCCAGGAGGCCATCGACACGCTGGTCAAGCTGATGGAGGACCACCGCGAGGAGATCGTGGTGATCGTGGCCGGCTACACCGGCGAGATGGAGCGGTTCCTCGCCGCCAACCCCGGGCTGGCCTCCAGGTTCGCCCGTACGGTGAAGTTCGAGAACTACACGCCGGCGGAGTTGACGGACATCATCGGGCGGATGGTGCGGGCCAGTGACTATGAGCTGGACCCGTCGGGCATGCCGGAACTGGAGGCGTACTTCACACGGATCTCCCGTGAGACCGACTTCGGCAACGCTCGCGACGCGCGCAAGCTCTTCGAGAGCGCCCGCACAGCCCAGGCACGCCGCCTCCGCGGCCTCGGCCACATGCCCGACCCCGGCCAACTCCGCCTCCTGACCGCCGCCGACGTGCGAACCGCCATGGACGGCGCCCTCTGCGCATGACCCCGGGAGGGCCGTGGGATCACTCGTCCTGGGGCTGGGCTATCTTCTGTGGTTGTGCGAATACTCGTCACCGAGGACGACGAGAATCTCCGCATCGCGGTCGACGGTGCGCTGCGCGGCACAGGCTACGCCGTGGACACCGCGGCCGACCTGCCCGAGGCGGACGAGGCGCTCAGCGTCAACGCCTACGACGGCGCGGTCTTCGACCGGATGCTGCCCGGCGGCGACGCGCTCGCCTACGTGGCCGAACGGCGCCGCGGCGGCTGGCTCGTACCGGTGCTCTTCCTGACCGCACGGGACACCGTGCGCGACCGCACCGACGGCCTTCGGGTCGGCGACGACTACCTGGTGAAACCGTTCGCCATGGCCGAGCTGCTGGTCCGCGTGGGCGCCCTGTGCCGGCGCGGCGGCACCACCGCTGCGCTCCCGGTCCTGCGCCATGGCGACCTGGAGCTGGACATCGGCCGGCACGAGGCCCGCCGCGCCGGCACCCTGCTCACCCTGACCTCCAAGGAATTCCAGGTCCTCCACCGACTGGTGGCCGCCGCCGGCAACCCGGTCGCCCGGCGCGACCTGATCGCGGAGGTCTGGGACGAGTACGTGCCCCCCAACTCCAACGTGCTCGACGTGCTGATCGCCCAGCTCCGCCGCAAGCTCGGCCCCCAGCAGATCCTGCACACCGTACGCGGCGTCGGCTACATGATCCGCTGACCGCGCACCCCCATGGCAGCAAGAGGAGGACAGACGGCCCTGGCGCACGCTGGTAAGCCCCCAACTCGCCCGTACGCGGGGGGCCGTGGACCAGCGGGACGAAAGCATCGTCGCGAGCGCAGTACACCAGGCCGCCACCGGCTTCCTGCAGGAGGCGGGACGTCAGGGAGACCTGTCAGTGCCGAATATTCGGCTGCTGCGCAAGCGCGGCCCGCGCCCCAGCGCCCGCAAAGTCCACCAATGGCTGGTCCGCGGCCGGGTACCGAAATGGCGCCTGTGGACCGGCCTGGCGGTGGCGCTGGCCTGCACCACAGGCGGCAGTGTCGCTGCCCGCGACAGCAACGACCCGACAACGGCGGCCGCAGCCCCCTCCCACCACGCACCCCACGCACTCCCCGCCCACTAGGCAGCTGCGGGCGTGCCCCGCCCCGACCGCGTTCCCTGGGGCGGGGCACGCCGGCGACAGGCGCAGCTGAACCAACGGCGTGCTGGCAATGTCTTTCCGCGGTTCGATTTCCGCAGTTCGATATCCCCGGCCTACCCACGCGGCTCTCGACTTCTGGAAAGCCCGGGCTCCTGCATGACTCCTTTGGAGCCGGTCGCGGCGGGCCGCGGCGCGGGGGCCGTCCAGATGCAGGCGACGTGGTGGCCGCGGTGCAGCCAGCCGTCGCACCAGCCCCGCACGATCACGTCGGTGCGCTCCTCGACGCGGTCCCTCATCAATCCGCAACTTGGGATCACCAGCGGCCTCCTGCAGCAGGAACCAAATCGCCACCCCAGTCAGCACGGCGGCCACCACCGCGCCCAGCAGATACAGCCACCACGCCAGCACCCGCACCGGCGCACTCGCCCGCATCCGGTCCGGCACGGCCTGCTCACCACCCCGCTCGGGCCTGCGTTCCGCCACCGCATCGACTCCCTGCTTCACGGGGCAGGTCCGCTGGAGCCAGACCACCCGGCCGCCACCGCGCCCCCTCACCGCACACCGGGCCCAGGTCGACGAACCCTCCGCGGCTTATCCCAACCGGTGCGGGAGCGGCTGCCGCCGCTACCTGGACCTGTACGTCCGTGAATCGTGATCTCGGATTGGTCGATAACGCCCTGCCGCGACAGTGCGTCACACGGGCAGGAAAGGTCCAGCGGCACGGGCCCCGCGAGCCGCACCGGTTGGAGACCGCGCAGGTCGATATCTCGCAGGGGTCAGACGGCCGACGGCTCCGGCTGCTCGCCCGTCATGAGCCAGGTCCTGTACCAGCGTTGGAAGCCGGAGTTGAAGGGCCGGATGCCCATGTCGCTGCACCGGCCGTCCTCCCACAACTTCCCGCGCTCAGGCCCGCTGACGACGAGCCTCACGATGTAGCCGCAACCCTCGTGGACGATCGGCAGCGAGCCGATGACGTGGACGTCGTCTTCATAGCCCGGGGCGTCGTAGGGCGGGTTCCAGGCCTGGGTGTGCGGGAACGGCGTACTCAGGAAATCGGTGTGCTCGCTGGGCAGGGCTTCGAGCGGCGGATAGTCGTCCAGAGGAAACAAGCCGTAGTACGGCCCTGCGCCACCATTGCCGACCTGCAGAAGGAACTCCCGGTACTCGCTGGGCAGGCGGACCCCGTGCCGGGTCTCGAACGAGACCAGATCGGCCTCCGGCAGCGGCGGATTCAGCCGATACCGATGGGTGCTCGCCCCGAACGCCTCCAGCACCGGGTCGGCGCCGCCCATCGCGGCCAACCTGGCCAGGACCTTGATCCGATCCCACATACGATTCCTTCGATCGCCGAAGCGGCCACACCCGGGGAAAGCACGCACCGTACGCGCCATCTCCTCGTTCAGACCCACTCAACGGCGGGCAACCCCGCGGGCTGGTCGGTTTCGGTGGTGTTGAGGGCTGCGGCTCGCATGATGGCCTGGGCTGTGTGGTCAAGGGTTTGGGCGGGGCCGATGACGGTTTCTTGCTGGTTGGGGAGGAGGTCGCGTTCGCGGTACCACTGTGCCATATCGGCTTCGCCGAACTCCTCGCGGTTGGGCTTGGTGGCGTGGCGGCGGAGCGTCTCGGTGAACGGGATGTCCATGTAGTAGAGCAGGACCGGACCGGTGTGGTCGCCGACCAGTGCGTCGATCATGGGTCCGTAATGGTCGCTGTAGAGGATGCCCTCCAGGAGTACGTGGTAGCCGCGAGCCAGGCTCCAGCGCACGACCGTGTCGAGCAGGTCGATGTTCGCGGCCCCGGGTTCGTCGCGGTCTCGGAGGATCTGGCGCCGGACCACATCCTGCGCGACGACGGCGAGGTCACGGCGGCCGTGGCGGCGGCGGACCTCCTGGGCGACGCTGGACTTGCCCGAGCCCGAGTTGCCGCGGAGAACGATCAGAGAGGTGGATTCCACGGCGCCAGTGTGGCCTGTGTGGGGAACCGTTCTGCAACCTGTTTCCAACAGTGGTCCTGGAGCGCTGTCGTCAAGCCAGCGAAGACCAACCAGGCCAGCGACTGATCGCCGTACCGCCGACGGCAACTGGGCGCTGCTCAGCGGCGGCTCCCGAGTAGCGCTGCGCGGTCGGGTGGTGTGGCCCTGGTCTCGGCAGGCCTCTGATCGACTTTGGGTGGCAGGCCGCAAGCGGCCTGTGATCGCGGCGTGGTGGGCTGTTTCGGGCGCCTCAATCGTGTTTCTCCTGGTGGCGGCGGTTGGTGGCGTGTTGACCAGGGTGAATGCGCGAGTGACGGTCGTGGACGGAGTCGGCTCCCATCAGTGGAGCCGGACCGGGTAGACAGGCGGGTCACTCGTGGGCTTCATGCGGATCAAGAACACCGGGTTCAACTCGGCGGTGGTGCCGCCGACCGCGCTGTGGAGGGCGATGTTCCTGCGGGGCGGCCAAGCCGCGCAGACGAGCGCGGCGGGGCTGGAGCACAACGGACCCATCGGTGCCGCGACCTTCCACGACGGGAAGCTGAACAACGTGCCTGAGCCCCACAAGAGCGCGTGCGAGGGTGCCTTGATGCTGCCGCCGAGCGACGGGGCCTGGCAGATGCTGCTGTCCAAGGGCGACCGGGTGTGCCATTACGACTGGGACCGGAGGACGATCATCAGCGAGGAGCCGGCCGCGGATTTCATGCAGGCGGCGGGTCAGCAACTGAACCCCCTGGTTCTTCGTGCATACGGACGCGCTGCTGATGGACTCGGTCCAGAACGGGGCGCCATGGGTCTCCTATCTGTCCAAGGAGGAATGGGTCGCCACCTTTGACTGGGCCAACGGCGTCATGCGGGAGTGCCGGATCGTGGAGGGCGCGGAGCCCACGGCGGGCTGGGCGCGGCTTTCGGCCGAGTGGCTGCGCGACTACGACCACGTCCTGCCGCTGCCGCCGGTGGACTGCGCCAAGCGGAGCCTGCTGGTCAAGGGCGCCGACGGGTGCGTGTTCAACTGGAACACCGGTCCCGAGCGGACCGGCGCGCTCACCACCGTGCTGCCCGAGGTCGCGACCCTGCCCGCCCCCTACACCACCCAGTACGCGCCCATCGTGGGCCGCTGGAGCACCCGCCCGGCCTCCGGCACCCAGTTCACCGTGCGGGTGGACATGGGCGGCCACAGGCCCACCCACGGGTTCAGCGGTGACCTATGCGTCGCCTCCTGGGACCTGGTCTACGAATCGCCCCACCTGCGCACCATCGATCTGGAGATCGACGCGATGGCCGACCGGCCCACCTTCGACTCCTACAACACCGCCGACAACCCCGTCCCGCCCGGCTACGTCAACCGGCGACTGACGCTCGCCTCCATCTACGCCGAGTCGGGGATCGAGTTGCGCAACGCGGGCGCGGTCAACCAGGTCGGCGCCGACGATTCCGGCGCTGACCTGCTGTGGTCCAACGCCGAACTGCACACCGCGATGGTCCACAACTTCTCCGGGCACGCCGACACCCAGCAGTGGAAGCTGTGGACGTTGGTGGCCAGCCGGCACGTCGAGGGGGCGGGCGGCATCATGTTCGACCAGTCCGGCAGCCAACGCCAGGGCATGGCCGTCTTCTACGACGCCAGCCGCGGCATGTTCGACTACTACTGGCCGTACATCTACGCGCACGAACTCGGCCACTGCTTCAACCTCGTGCACTCCTGGGACAAGGCCAACGTCGGCGCCGTCCTTGGTCCCGGCAACGGTTTCGCCGACCTGTCCTTCATGAACTACCCGCGGGAGTACTCGGGCAACAACGGCAGAGGCTGGGACGCCTTCTGGGAGCTGTTCCCCTTCACCTTCACCCACGACGAGCTCGTCCACCTGCGCCACGGGTTCCGCAACGCCGTCATCTCCGGCGGAGCCGGCTTCGCCGCCTGGGGCAGCGCGGCCTACAGCGACCAGGACGCCGCCCTGGCCGCGACCAGCACCCCGACCGTCGACGACACGGGCCTGGCCCTGACCCTGTCGGCCCGTCCCTTCGCCTACGGCGAGCCCGTCACCGTCGAGATGAAACTCGCCCGCGACGGCCGCGATGTGCCGGTGCGCCGCGACCTGTCGCCCAGGGACGAGAACACCGTCTTCACCATCACCCACCCCAGCGGTACCACCCGCGTGTTCCGGCCGCTGGCCCGCCAGTGCAGCGGGCATCGCGAGGACTCTCAGGTGGTCCTGACCGCCGACCAGCCCGCCCTGTACGCCTCGGCCTACCTCGGTTCGGGCGCCGACGGGCAGTACTTCACCGACCCCGGCCTCTACACCGTCCGCGCCGCCTGCTGGATGGGCAATCGCGTGCGCGAACGGGAGTCGCCTTTGCCGATGGGGCCAGTCGTTTCAGCGTCAGGTCTTCGCTGACGGCAACGCGGTCGGCTTCGACTCCTTCGACCTGGTGACGTTCGAGGAGGCCACCCCGTACAGCACCGCGCAGCCGGACTGGTGGCCGATTTCTGATGAAGTGCTCGCCCGCCTCGTTGGCGGGCCGGTCGACCGTGGCCGCGAGGACGGGCACGTGTCCAAGCCACCCGAGCCCGAGCAAGAGCCGCGCTTGGCCGCGACGGTGTGGGAGAACGTGTCAGCACGGGCTGGCGGTCAGCCTGATGAACCAGACAGGAGTCCAGTCCACGTACCGTGATTTCCCCGCTGGTATGCAATTGAGCTGCCTGTGGTTGTTGTCCTCGAGCCTCATTGCCGCGCCACCGGACTGGTTGTTGAAGGCACTTCCCGTGCCGAACCAGTTGCTCAGGCCGTAGCTGGCGTACCGGAAAAACGTGAAGAGATACGCCCCATTGCCATAGATGGCTGACGCGCACGCGTTCCCATGCGCGCAGGGAAAGGTGTCGAAATCCGGAATGAACTGACGCGGGACCGTCGGCGACGTCGTCGGCTCTGGCGCGGCCGCGGGCCGGTCAATGACGTTCGCGGAAAGGGTGTTGTGTGCTCCAGGCTTGGCCGTTACCGTTCCGGTCGGAGCGTCACCCAGAGGCGTCGCGCCGGCAGGCGTCCCGGCCGCTGTTATTGTAGTGACGGCGGCCGTGAGCAGGCCTGTGACCATTATTCTGCTTAGTTTCACCTTTCTTTCCTCCTCTTCCTGGTCGAACCATGATTGCCGAGCATGATGCCTTCTTGGGTTGGCCGACCGACCTCCGCTGGCTCTCCAGCCCCCGCGCGACGCGTAGCCATAGCCTAGAAGAGTGTCCTTGCGTTTCCCTTGCGTCTTCCTTGCGTCGGAGCCAAAGGAACTTGTCAACTTGGGTTGACATAACAGCATTATCGACCAATCGCGATATCGCGATTCATGGTGGCTGCGGTCGCCACGTACATGTCCAAGTAGCGGCGGCAGCCGCTGTCGCTCCGATTGGGGTAGGCCGCGGAGAGCTCGTCGACCTGGATCTGGTGAGCAGTCAGGGGCTCGGCGATCAGTTGGGGTTCCGGTAGCGATCGCCGAAAATACGAGTGCGTTTCCGAACGCGGAGAGGAGTCTGATGTAGGCGGAGTCCTTTGATGCGGTGCTGCGTGAGAGATGGAGGTGTGGCCCTCCAGCGTCGTGCTGCGGGCGCTAAACCGCCCTCTGGTGCGTTGGCTGAAGACCGTCGTGCTGAGCGAGAGGGAAAAGGCGCCGGCCGACATCGAAACCTGTGCCTTTTGGATGGCCTGGGAAAAGCCTGATGAGAACCTGGCCGGTCGCCGTGATCTGCCCGACGGCAAGCAGTGCCAGCGAGACCGCACCAGGCCGAACCCCGTCGATTTCGGAGACCTCGCCTCCACCAACGGATTCAAGCTGTATCCGCGGCGGATTCCCAAGGGCGTCACGATCGTGCTCGACGTGAGCGAGGGCACTCCGCTGAATGCCAAGGCCCTCATCATCGGAATGGCGACAGGCCAGAACGTGCGCGAATGCGCGCTGGAGCCGGCACCAGTGATTCCCACCATCACCGACTAGGTCCATGGAGTTCCCGGCCGACACCCATGTCGGCAGGGAACATCGCATGCCCCATCTCCATCACGCCGACATAGGCTGCGATTAACGTCTGGCCTTTGGCGCACCCGCGACTGGGAGGTCTTGCCATGGCCAGGTGGGGTCCGGTCCGGGAAGGCACACCCCATTCCCGGCAGATCCACAGGTTTCAAGCATTGCTCTCCAGCCCATGGGGCGGCGCTGTCGGCCAGAGCCTTCTGCACCGCCCTCCAGCCGGCATCCTCGATGCCGAGCGCGTGGCGAAGGTCGGCCCACGTGACTGGCCGGATCAATGCGAGGCGTTCGGGGTTCTCGTCCGTTGATGTCGGGAGGGCAGGACCTTGGTCAAGGCTGCCCCTGGGACGTTTCTGGCCGGGCGCGCCGGGCCAGCCTTGGCTGGCCCGGCTTCTAGGCTCCCTCGCCATGAGTCGGACCGACGTGCGCGCCTTCACGGTGCGGTTGTCCGAGCAGGGGGCAACGGCTTTGGAGGAGGCGGCGATCGAGGAAGTGGTGCTGCGCTTTGGGCGGCGGGCGCGTGGACAAGGTGAAGGTGCGATGACCCTGATGCGCCACGCCACGCTCCGCCGCGACGAGGGCCACGCCATGCTCCGCCGCGACGAGGGCTCGGCCTCGCCCGTGCTGGCCATCGTTGTGGCCGTCGCCGCAATGATGGCCTTCGGCCCCTTGGTCCCAGACGCGTGGCTCGATGCCGATCGGGCATGTTGCGGCGATCAGCCCGCTTCCGCTGGCAAGGGCGGCGCGATCCTGGCCGACAAGAAGGCCGGTGCCGACTACGGCGTGCCCCGGTCCCTGCTGGCGGGCATCGGCAAGGTCGAAACCGGGCACGGAACCAGTCGTCTGCCCGGTGTGCGCGACGGCGAGAGCCGCTACGACCCGGCGGACGCCATTCCGGCGGCCGCCAAGTATCTCAAGCACAACGGCGCTCCCGAACGCACCCGCACTGCGGTCTACGCCTACAACCACTCGGGCGACTATGTGGACCTGGTTCTGAACTGGGCCGACCGCTATGAGCATGGCGGCTACGCCACCACCGGTCGCGCCGGCACCCGCACAGCTGCCTGCCACCGACCGGACGAAAATCGCTGATGGGCGCGCTTGAGCACGACGGTGATCTGGCCGAGGGGTCAGCCTCGCCGCCGACTGCGGCTCGGCGTAACTCCAGGCACCGAAGGCCACGGAATCCAGTTCGCCCTGGCGCTGACCGGCGTCCCCGGATGTCCCACGACTACGTCCGTCACGGCACCAAGCTGTTCGCCGTCCTGGACACCGCGTCGGGTTCAGTGATCGCCCAGCCCTACCGGCGCCACCGCAACCAGGAGTTCCTGCGATTCCTCAATTTCATCGACGCGGCTGCCGAAAGATCAAGCAACCAGGTCGACTAGGTGTACTGACCAGACAGGTTAGGACGCGGCTGGCGGGTGGCCGGCCGTCCAAGGCGGTTTGGCCGCGATGGTGTTCATTTGCGTGCAGCCAAGGGGCGAGGGCGACGCTGTGTTCGGCCTCGAGCGGTAGGGGCGGGGAGCACTGAGCAAGAGCGGTCGATTCGTTCAAGCCGTGGCAAGGGCCGGGTCGCGGCTGCCGCCACCCCGATACCGGCAAGTCCGTCGGGGCTTGCTGCCCGTCGCTGCGGCGCAGCGACGGCGCCTGGAACCCCCGCCACGGCAGCTGGCCGCTATCGTCCGCCTAAAGGCCTGATCACCTTCAACCCCGCCGCGCACGTCGAACCTGGATCCCGGTGGACTCTCCCCGAGACGCTGGTGGAGGCGAGGTGGCTGCCGGTCCTGCGGTGCAGCCACGGCAGGCGGCTACGCGCCGGCAGCCGTTGCGCGACGCCGCACTCGTCCAACACCGCATCATCTACTGATCGGGAAAATCGGTACGTCGCTGCCGGCTCGCCGGTCCGGACGGCGGCGACCAGGTCCCGCTACTGCGCACTTGGGGCGACGTATCACGGTGGCGTGCACCAGGGGCCTGGCGGCCAGCAGGCCGGTCAGCGGCGTGAGGCGGGTCCGGCGGGGACGCCCTCACCCGGCTTGGGCTTCGCGGGCCACAGGGTGTGGGTGATCGGCCACAGCGACCAGATCGCCAGCACCATCGTCAGGCGGCCCATCCAGCCGTACAGGGCCTCCGTGCGGTCGGCGTCGCCGACCATGGAGATCATCGCGAGCAGGACCCCGCAGCCGATGGCCCACGCGATGAAACACTTGCCGAACTCGCGCCACTCGTACTTCTTCCGCGCCGCACCGAACTTGGGCTTGCGCGTCGGCGGCGGGCCACCGGCGAAGCGATGGGCGAAACGTTCGTCCGCCCAGCGGATCCAGCTGTGCCCGAACGCGACCGAGTAACCGAGATAGGCGGCGGCCAGTCCGTGGGTGAAGCCGGCCGTGCCACCGCCGCGCAGGTCGATCACCGTGGCGGTGATGAGCACGACGTCGACCAGCGGAACGCAGATCAAGATGGCCGCGCCGAGCCGGCGCCGCTTCAGCAGATAGCGGGCCCAGAGACCGGCGGACAGGACGACCCAGAACCCGATCTCACATACGGCGATGACTGCGAGCAACATGGTTCAAGGATCTGCCGACGATCCAGCGATATCGTCGGCGGCGCCGACGATATCGGGGTCCTCCAAACGATGTACGCATGGCCCTCATCCCAATGAAGCCGCAGACCTTCAATACCCATGACGATGCACACTGGATCGCCGTCCGGCTGGTCGCACGCCAATGGCTTCGGCCGCGAAGCCGCGTACGTCGTGCCTCACCGTTCCGCCGAGACTGATCCGTTCGGCCCTGACCTGGCGAGGCCGTGCCCAGCCGCTGGCCAAGCGGCACCGCCTACCGCGCCTCTATCGGGGAGAGGGAGGGGTTGCTTGCGCTGGAACCCCAGCAGCACTCAGCTGCCGGGCCAGAAATGTCAGCTCTGGCAGTGTTCCGGCATAGGTGCCCAACCTGATCTGCTGAAGGGCCGTCTTGGCTTGTCCGAGCTGGATGCCCAGGACCGCCCGCACGACTTTCATCGCGATGACCGTGCCGGAGTCCGGATCCGAGAACCTGATGCTGGCCGAGCCATGTTCAGCCAGCAGGTGCTCTCGCAGATCTGCTGGTGGACCGCCACGTCCACATGCCATCTCAGCGTTCCCGCACACAGAACAGGAACCCTCAATGCTCCGGTGCAGAACGCCATAGGCAAGCGTCTGGCTACCTGAGCACGAACTCGGCCGCCCGCAGCGTGAGCAATCATCTGGATAGGAGGTCGCCACCCAGGTCGCTGTCACCCCTCTACCTCTCCTCGACTTCAAGGCCGGCAGCTTCCACGATCAAGGGGTTAAAGCACAAGCTCAAACAGACGCTGGGGCTGGACCGCCCCCAAGATCCGCAGTCCACGCGCCGCTGGTACCTGGACCTGGATCATTATCGCCGCCCACACCCAGCTCCGGCTGGCCCGCGGCCTGGTCGAAGACCTACGCCGTCCCCTGGGAACGCCCCACCGAACCCGGTCGGCTCCCTCCCGCACGCGTCCGGCGGGGGTTCAGGAACATCCGCACGAAGAGGGCCTGCCCAGCCAGCGCACCAAACCCAGCAGACCCGGCCCAGGCCGGCTACCCGGCTCCAAGAATCGCCGTCCAGCACGCCACTACGACCTGGGCAAAAACCCTCAAACGACCGGTGTCACTGAAGGCCAGAGATCCAGACTCAGGTTAAAACACAAGCTTAAGGGCGCTTATCACGAGACCACACGGGCTTCAGTTTCCACTCGTTGGATGAGCGGATCCAGCCACCCTTTAAGTCACCGCTAAAAGCGGGGTACCCCATGGCGCCCGCCCGACCGTACGCTCGTCGCGAAATTCGGAGATTCCCCAGCACGGGGGAACGCCTCACAGACATCCCCGGAGCAGTGGACGCTCCGGGCCGTCCAACAGAACGGGGAGCGCATGAGCATCAAAATCAAGACTGCTGCGGTGACAGGGATCGCAGCGGCGAGTGTCCTGGTACTACCGACGACCGCATTCGCCACCACGGCAGCGCAGGCAGCGGACGTCCGGGCGTCGTGTCGCGGCTCGAATGAAGGTGCCTGGAACATCCCCGACGGTTCGGGTTCCTGGGCCGGCAGGGTCTACTGGCACGACTACAACCAAGACACCGGGTCCGACCAAGACGACTTCAGAATCACCGACCGGTCCCTTGATGGACAGTCCTCCTCCCTCTGGGTGAAGAACAACTACACCGGGAAGACCTACTACAAGCACGTCTACGGCGGTGACACCTATTGCATGGGCATAGGAAGCCTTCCCAACGGCAAGACGGCCAGCTGGAAAGCCTGCGGCTGGGACGACGGCACGGCTGTTAAGTGCAGAAGCGGCAAGGTCACCGAATAGAGGCCCGTCGCCGCACGGACCCCGGCTGTGGTGGCGGTTGGAAACCCGGCGATCGCGCCGGGACCAGTCCCCGAACCCCGCGCACTGGGAGCTGATCCCCCGCTCGCAGAATGACGCCGACTACCGCGCACGCCGCTGGCGCAGGTCCGGCCCGCTGGCCGACGTACGCGGCGCCCATGACCGCGCCGTGGCGATCCGGACCGCCATCCTGTTCGCCCTGGCCGAAGACGCCGACCCCGAATCGGCCATCGCCGCCGCAGCCGCCGGCATCACCGAGACCGACGCACTGTTCTGACCCCCAAAGGTCGAAGGGGGAACCGGCAGTGAAGCACTTCAGGCTGTGGCTGCTGGCCTACTACCGGGGGGCGGGGCTTCGCGGTGCTGCGGGAGGGCTGCGCTGACCAAGGCATGACGCAAATGTGAAGCAACTCTGAAGCACGTGGGCGGTTCACTTACTTCTCCAAGGCAGGCCCGGCGGGGTGTGCCGACACGGGAACGGAGAAGCGATATGCGAACCAGCAGGTCCAGGCGCTCCAAGCGCGCCATCGCGGTGGGAACGCTGGCCACGGCGATGGCAACACCGGCGCTCCTGACCGCGAGCCCGAACGCCCACGCGACGGTCACCTCGAGTCCGGCGCACACCATCCAGCTCAAGGCATGCGGAGATCGCGGCTCCAACAACAACGTGACGATCTACACCTACTGCGACGGCAACGGCTACCAGGTGTGGGCGGAGTTCAGACACACGGACGTGGTCGACGGACATCTCGACGTCTGGGGTCCGAACCTCTCGCGGCGAAGCTCGCCAAACGGCTACTGGCCCGCGGGTACGGACACGCAACGCTGGCGCGCACGAGGCACTGGAACGGTGTGCGCCGAAGGCTGGTCACGCGTCGCCGGCCAATGGAGGTCGGTGGGACTGCCCTGCGTGGTGATCTCCTGATCAGGCGATAACGGCGGCCGCGGTCATCCGGCCGGCGGCGGGACGGCACCGTCGTGCCAGTCGGACAGGGCATGAACGGCGGCGGTGCAGGTGCACCTCAGGGGGGATGCGGGTGACTGCCTCGCCCCGCCCGCCGCGCGGCCGCTCGGGGTGCCCTGTTCCGGCCCCCCGCTTGCAGCAGCACGCACCGGGCCCCCGCCGCGCACGAGCGGCGGGGGTTTCGGTCGCGTCAGGATCGGACGGCCGGGGATAGATCGGGCACTGATCGCGCAACGGCCGCCGGATAACCCGCCGCACGCGCTTCGGACGAGGGCCGAGATCTATAAGCGCCGCAGGTCAGCGGCCGGTTCGACGGCCGGACACGCGGCCCGGCGGGTGGTCGGGTTCAGACACTATGTGAAGGTGACCCGCGCCCGGCCGCTAGCTCAAGCAAGCACCGGCGGCACCCAGCCGCCGAAGCGACCACACCTCTTGTAATGCGGGAGTACCTGTGTCAGGTGCCGAGCGCTTTTTGAACCGCGACGGCGGGAACGGCGGTGGCCGCGGCAGCGGCCACCAGGCCGAGCCTGCCGAGCGCTTTTTGAACCGCGACGGCGGGAACGGCGGTGGCCGCGGCAGCGGCCACCAGGCCGAGCGCGGCCAGCCGCTGATCGGCGGTTTCGGCCCAGCCGGCCGCCGTGGCCAGCACGGCCACCAGGACCGCGATCACGCGGTCGCGTCGATCACCGGCAGCCATCGGCGGGCCCCTTCACGTGCAGAGACTGTGCAGCCGGTAGGACGCGCCCTCGCGCGCGGAGGTTCCCGGGACGGCAGGAGGCGCGGCGAAACGTGACGCGCGCGAAGCGCAGCCGCCTATCGTGACGCCATGGCGGAGCCGACGTACTCGAGGACCGCAGCAGCGCCGGACCGGCGATGCGAGAGTGCGACGTGCGGGCGGTCGTTGCCGGCGGACAGTGCGCCGCGGCGCCGGTACTGCTCGGCCGCGTGCCGACAGCAGGCGTGCCGGGACCGCCACCGGGCCACGTCGACCAGGACGGCCGGGCCGGACGGGCGCGACCGCGCCGAGCGTGCCGACGTCGAGCGCGAGCGGATGCACCAGCACGCCGCCACCGTAGCGGCCGCTCTCGCCGAGCTGGCCGAGGCGATCGTGCGGCTGGACGGACGAGGCGGGCCGGGCACGCCCTCGCCGCAGCGCGCCCGGCTCGGCGGGTACAGCACCGTCGCGGTCGAGGCCGCCGCCGCGGCCAACGCACTCCTGCAGGCCGCCGTGCGGGCCGACCGCGCCGCCGGCGCCCCGTGGGAACAGATCGCGGCCGCGCTGCAGGTCGACCCCGGCACCGCCCGCCGCCGCTACTCGACCAGCGGCGCCGCCGACGTCGACCAGGAGCGGGACGACGATCTGTGCCAGGAGGTTCGGATCCACCCCACCGGCGGCCGCTCCGGCGCCGCTCCGCTCAGGATCCGGCGCAGGTCCGTTCTCGCTCCGCTTCTACGACTCGCCGCCGACCGCCGCTGGCCCCTCAGCCTTGAAGCGGGACCGCCCGCAGTCGAGCGGGCCGTGCTCGGATGCGAAGCCGAGCCGCTCGCCACCGAGCGGCCAGGGTGGTCTGTCCAGAAAGTAGGACTCACCCACCGGACGAACCCCGCCAAAGATCAGACCGTTACCCGGCCCGACCACCAACCACCCCGATATCCAGTACAAACGCCCAGCTCACACGCATCGGAACGAGTTTCCGCGCTAGCCCGACCCGACGGGTCCCCGCTAGCCCGACCCGACGGGTCCCCTGAGCGCGGATTTTCGAGGCTGCTATATCCGTCAAGCCGCCAGCGGGAGGTTGTCGGTGACTGTTCGGCTTTCCTCAGCGGGCCTTCGCTCCAGCAGTTTGAAGACCTGGCGGGCGACGGTCCGTTTGAGGCAGCGC
>NZ_JBIRAZ010000034.1:0-82994 GCF_044326415.1 Actinomadura sp. 6N118
TATCCACACCTCCAGTGATCTCACCTGCGCCATCACCATGCGATGTAATAGATGTCATCGTCGTCCTGTCTGCTTGACCGGCTCGGGACGGCACTCACCGGCCAGGCGACGGACAAGACATTGATGGCACCCTGGTGAGGTCAGGCTCCCATGAGGTCACCCCGCCTCCGCGGTGAACGCACCAAGTGACCCCCACCCCGGGGCCGACAGATCAGCAACAAGACCCAAGGTCAGCCACGTTGAGGGTCAGACCCCGGAGCGGGAGCCACCCACACATACTCTCAATGCCACGTTGGCTGCGGTCGCGTATTTCCAGGTTTGTGTTGAGGTTTCGCAATGCGCGGGCCTATCACGCAGACGCCGTTACCATCGAACGGAGATCAGCTGACTCCCTTGTCGCTGCCAAGTTCTAAGAAAGAGAGCAAACTGCCTCAGCCGGGCGCCCACCTAAATCACAACACCACCTGATCCGCCGCCTTGACCAACGTGACCCGGCACCCATCACCGGCAGGAGCATTCGCACCATTCCGCACCGGCGACCGATCCAGAGCACTTATCTCAGCCAGGCAGCACCCGAGCCGTGGTGACCCGGCGCGGAGCGAGCGCCAGCGAGTGAGCACCGGAAGCGCCGCGGGCCGATCGCCCCCAGCCCCGCTCCAACCCCGGCCACCCTGGGCGATCGTAGGCAGACGCTGCAACAAACCTGCGGCAGCAACCCCCCGCACCTCCATCACCGCCGCAGACCAACCTTGCCAACGCAGTCATTCGTCAGAACCGCCACCGGTCGAACCATCATCAGCCCAGATCCGCACCCAACCAGGGCCCGCCCTTTCTCTGCCCGGACGGGATCAAGAGTCTCGTCGAACGGGTTGTCGCCATCCCACAGGTGGAGACGCGCTGGACGCCACAGACGAGGGAAGTGACGCGCGAAGGCGAAGCGGCACGCACATGCGGCACTCCACCGCCGCAGCGCAGAGCGCCTGCGTGGGCTGGAGATCGGTTACGCAGTCGGCGACGGGTGCGTGCGGCGGCGGCGGTGGTAGGCGATGGTGATGGCTGCGAGCAGGGGACCCCACAGGAGCAGTGGCGCGTACGCGATGGCGGCGATGACGCCTCCGGGTGTGTCGAGGCTCAGGGGGTTCTCTCCCTCGATCGACTTGCCGCGGATGTCGATGCCGAAGGGGATGGTGATCGTGGCCCATGTCCATATGAGCGTGAGGAAGGTAGCGCCAAGAGCGGCGGGGATCACTGCGGCGAGCGGTGGCACGCGCCGGCCGCGCAGTCCTGGGAGCCAGCGCGGGAACACTTCGCCCCATGTGGCGACCAGCCCGACCGCGGTGAACGCCACGAGCTCGGAGAAGAGCGAGAGCAGCACCACGTACAGCTCGCCAGGCAGCCATGACGGGAGGTCGCCGTCGCCCTGGTCGCCCTCGCTGATCGGCAGGTGGAAGGTACCGATCGCGATCCGCCAGATGCTGGACGGGAGGACGGTGAGCGGGATGGCCAGCGCGGCGGTCCAAGCCCAGTCGGGCACCCCGTCCGCGCGGACGTGTGCGGCGGACCACGCGGAACGGGGCCGGGCGGCAAGCGTTTTGATCATGCCACCACGGTCGTCGACCCGCGCGGTGAGGTGATCACTCGCGCGGGTCGGCTCGTTCCCCCGTGAGGGGGACATTCAGCGGAGGGGACGGAAGAAGGCGCGCAGGTCGGCGGTGAGGAGATCGGGGGTTTCCATGGCTGGGAAGTGACCACCCCGGTCGAAGTTGGACCAGTGCATCTCCTCGACGGGGTCCATGAGCGCGCGGATGGTGGTGTCGGCGGCGAACACCCCGACGCCGGTCGGCGGGCCGGTGTGGGACTGGGCGGTGTCTGCGGCGAGCATCTGGCGCCAGGCCTTGATGCCGTCGTAGGTGGCATGGGCCGAGGTGGCGCCGGTACCGGTGAACCAGGTGACGCTGATGCTGGTCAGGAGGTGGTCCCGATCGACGGGTTGGTCCGTCCAGTCGTGGAACTTCTCGACGATCCAGGCGAGTTGCCCGGCGGGAGAGTCGTTCAGCGAGTACGCGAGGGTCTGGGGCCGCGTCGACTGCAGGTGGAAGTAGCCCACTCCTTCGGCCTAGAGCAGGTTGAAGCGCTCAGCGCGGGCTCGGTCGGCCTCATTCAGGTCGTCCAGCTCTATTGGGGGCCCGAACGGGGCGCCCGCGCCCAGGCCGGTCAAGTACACGCCTGCCACCCGATCGGCGGCCACCATGCCCAGCAGGCCCGCGACGCCGGCGCCGACATCGGTGCCCTGGACGGCGTAGCGCTCGTATCCGAGTCGTTTCATGAGCTCGGCCCAGGTCTGGGCGACGTGGAAGATGTTGCCCCAGCCCTCCTGCTGTCCAGTGTTGGAGAAGCCGTAGCCCGGCAGGGACGGGATCACGACATGGAACGCGTCGGCGGAGTCGCCGCCGTGCGCTTTGGGGTCGGTGAGCGGCCCGATCACGTCGCGGAACTCAATCGGGGAGCTCGGCCATCCGTGGGTGAGGATCATCGGCAGCGCGCCGGGCTCCGGCGAGCGGACGTGGACGAAGTGGATGTCCTTGTCGCCGATCGTGGTGACGTACTGCGGGATCTCGTTCAGCCTCGCCTCCTGCGCCCGCCAGTCGAACCCATGGGTCCAGTAGTCGGCGAGCTCCTTCAGGTAGGCGAGCGGCACACCCCGGAACCAGCCAGCGCCGGGCGCCACCGCGGGCCAGCGGGTGCGTGTGAGGCGGTCACGGAGGTCGTCGAGGTCGGCTTGCGGGATCTCGATGCGGAACGGGCGGATCTGGGTGTTTCGCTCATGTCCGCGACAGTAGGCAGCAATGCGGAAAGACTCGTTCCACAATGACATCGAACGGCTGCGCGCGCTCGGCTATCCCGTGAACGCGACGCCCGGAGCCGCGGGCAGGTACTGGCTCAGCGCCGGGACCGCGCGCGAGCCGCCGGAGGGTGACGTGGCGGCCTTCGTCTCGTCGGGGTTGGCGACGGCGACGTGGGAGTTCCGTGCGCAGGCCAAGGTGCACGCGCCCGCCGAGTGATCGCCGAACGGCTGCCACCGGCCGTCGTTGTGGAGCCGTTGGACGAGCACACCTGTCTCGTGCACGTCGGCTCGGACGACCCGGAGGCGCTGGCGCTCCAGCTGGGCAGGCTCGGCGCCGACTTCGAGGTCACCGAGCCGCCCGAGCTAGTGCGACGGTTGCGAGAGCTGGCCGGACGTTACGCGCGCTGCACGCCCTGAGGCGCGACGGTGAACAGACGGGGGCCGATGCGGCGGTCGAGCCGGCGCAGGAACGAGAGGACCCCGGCGGTGCCCGTCGCCCAGGTGAAGCCCTGGGTGTCGAGGTCGTTGCCAGGGAAGATCGGCTGCCCGGACGGTCCCCCGCTGCGGACGAGCATCAGCTCGGCGATCTCCTCCGCGCCTCGCCAGAACGAGTCGTCGCCCGTGGTCATGGCGGTGTCGATGAGCGCTTCACCCATCCCTGCCAGTCCGCAACACTGCGAGGTCACCCACGCTCTGGGTGCGACTGTCAGGCACGCGCGGGCGCCGCGTTCAGCGAGTGACAGGTACGTCTCGTCGTCGTACGCACGGGCAGCGTGGAGTAGAGCGCTGACGATCCCCGACATGCCCTGGCACCAGGACGCGCCCATCGGACGGGCCTCCGTCCCGCCCAGGTCATCGATCAGTGAGCCGGCCGCCTTTGCCAGCGCGGCGAAGCGTTCCTCGGCCGCCGCTCCGGCAGCCGCGTCCCCTGTCGCCTCGTAGTAGGCGAGCAGGAAGTCGGCGACGCCAGCCGCACCATGGGCGAACGCGGTGTCCACGGCGACGCCGGACCCGGGTTGCTCGATCGCCACGGACTCGTCTGGCTCGGCCACGTCTCCGGCGATCAGTCGCCGGGCGCATGTGGCGGCCATGTCCAGGTGGGCGGGGTCGTCGGGGGTCTGGGACGCGAGGATCAGGTGCCCGGTGCCGATGCCCGCGAGCCCGTGCGCCTGATCGGCGCGTTCGTTCCCGGTCAGCCGGACTGGCGCCGCAGCGGCCACCTGACTCGCGGCAAGGAAGATCGCGGTGCCGGTACGGCCGAAGTAGAGAGCCGGTGGCAGGTTGGCGGACGGTATGTTCTCCTTCGTCCAGCGGGCCAGGTCGGCGCCGATCGCCGCGCCTTCCGCGTGCTGGAGCAGCTCCATCCCTACGCCTGCCGTGCCTGCGTAGACGTTGGTAACGGGCGGGCTTGACCTGCGTTCGGCCGGAGTGTCCATCATCTTTTCGGCGAAAAGAATGCACTCGCGGGTGGTGTGGTCGAGGACGGACGCCAGCAGGGCACCGGTCAGTTTCGGCGAAGTCGGCCTCAGCATCGGTGTCATCGGCTCGGATCGGACCTGCAAAACGTGGTGACCGGCGCGGATCTCGGCGGCGGCCCGCGTGCGTTCACCCGGATCCAGGCTCAGCAGGCGCGGCAGCAGCCCGATCGTGCCGGTCTCGACGCCGGGGAACCTCCGGTCCAGGCACTGCAAGGTCCGCTCGACGCCGCGCTCCGGATCGGGATCGATGATGACCGGATTCATGCCGGTGACCGCGAAGAAGAGGGTCGCACCCAACGAGAAGTGGTCGTCGGCAGGCGTCGAGGGACGATCCGTGCGCTGGTCCGGAACGGAGTAGCCACGGCTCCACCCGTAGAGCTGGAGCCCCTCAAAGCGGCTGGTGCCGAAGTCGATCAGCGTGCCGCGCCCGCCCTCGTCGAAGATGATGTTCTTGGGCGACAGGTCCCGGACGACCACGCCCCGCGCGTGCACTTCGTCCAGCACCGTCAGCAGCCGGGACGCCAGGACACCCAGATCGCGGTGCGGCGGAGTACCGGACGCCTGCGAGAACGTGCCGTGCTCGCCCACATAACGGTTGAGGTCGGTGGTGCCCGCATCGGTCATGACCAGGAACTCGTCCTCGCCATGCCGGAAGTGGTCGATCGCCTGCGGCACACCTGCCACTCCGGCCAGCGCCTTGAGGATCCGCAGTTCGTTGCGCAGATACATCCGCAGGTCGGTGCCGTCAGGCCCCTCCCCCACATACGCCCGGGCCTCCTTGACCACGACCGGGCGCCCGTCCGGCGCGGCGGCCCGGTAGACGTTCCCGCGCGGCCCCCGCATGACTCCCGTCGTCACTCGGTAACGCCCGCCGATCAGCCGCACCCGGCCCGTCGCCGCCGACTCGCCTCCTGGCGCGCCGCCCGAAGTCGCGCCCGACGTGGCGCCTGGCGTGCTGCTCGGCGTGGGCGATTCCGTTCTCGGCGGGTCGGGTCGGAACGGGTCGGTGGTCCAGGGCGGGCAGCTGTACTCGTTCCCGGCTGCGCCCGGGAGGCGTTCGCCGTCAGGGCCGACGATGACCAGCTCGAAGTCGCCGTTGTCATCCACCTTGTACTGCGGGGCGAACGGCCCGTAGCGGTAATAGACCGGGGCGTCGGGACGGACGCGCCGGTCGCTGACGATGCGCGGCGCGGCCAGGCCGGTGAGTGCGGCGGCGAGGGCGTGACCGAGTTCGGTGACCGACTCCTGGGGTGGATACACGGTGATGGCCTTGCCGACCGCGCCCGCATCGAGGTCGCCGGAGTTGAGGTCCCGGAGCATCTCGGCGGATCGGGCCACCTTGAAGTCACAGGGTGCGGCGAGCAGCACGGGAAGTGCCCGTTCGAGGGTGTCCCGCAGGGTGCCGGGACGTGCGGAGACGTGCAGTTTCCAGCCCTGAAGGGGAAGCTCGAAGGACGGGTCGTGAACACCGATCCACGTGTCGTCCGACTCTATTTCCCTACCGTTCTTGTCGGCTATTCGGGCGAGCAGGTCAAGGACAGATGTATCCAATGTGTTTCCCTCGATCACGGTGAACGCGGGTACCGGCGCCGCGAATGGCGAGGAAAGGCCATCGGGGCATGCCGATGGCCTTTCCCGACGCATGCTTCAGCACGGCCAAGCCATTACCGGGAGCTAGGCCGAAGCGTGCGTCATCGCCGGATCAGACGATGGAGGGGCAACATGGGAAGACCGAGCACACCGTGCGCTTGCAGGTGTTCACGCAGGCCTGAGGGCCGTGGAGCAGCTCCATCAGCTCCATCTCGAAATCGACGTCGAGGTCCTCGTGGTCGAGGACACCGGCATCCCTGGGCTCGAGGGCCAGAGCGGACATGGGGGCTCCTTCCTTGGCCGCCGTTCCGGCGGCCGCTTGGGGATCTGAGCCGGGGAGCGCGCCTTGTAAGCGCTGTTCCCGCGTTCGACCACCGCCGGTGCCGCGCTCGACGATCACCGTAGATGATCAAACGGACGCATTATGAGCAGACGATGACCGCCCTGTCCAGACACCGGTTCGTCACCTGTCAGATACCGTCAGGACGCCCTGGAAATCCGGGCTCAGGCGTTTACACGCCAGCGAAGTTGATCTACATTTGGCCGGATGATTCTGGGCTCTTCGGTGGACCGGTCCGGACTCGAAATCAGCTATTGGGAAACCCACGACGAAGAATTGCTCACGACCGGACTGGGCACGATGGTCCGGCGGCTTCCCGCGCTGGTGGTGGCGGCGATCAGGCTGGCCTGGCGGGCGAATCGGCGTGACACCGCGATCGCGCTGGGCGGCAACCTGCTGGCCGGGTTCTTCACCGCGTTCGGGCTGCTCGCGACGTCGGACGTGCTCGCCTCGCTGTTCGCCGCCGGGCCGACGCCCGACCGGGTGCGCGACGCGGTGCCGGGCCTGGTCGTGGTCATGGCGGCCGCCGCGTTGCGCGGCATCCTGCTGGCCGCCGCGCGCTGGGCCCAGGCGCGGCTCAAGCCGCAGGTCGAACGGCACGTCGAGAGGCGGTTGTTCGAGCTCACCACGCAGGTGGAGCTGACGGCGTTCGACGACCACGACTTCCACAACGGCATGCGGCGGGCCCGCGACAACGGCGTGCCCGACACCGCGACCGTCGTGGAGACCACGATCAGTGTGCTCACCGGCGCGGTCGGTGTGGCGGCCCCCGCCATCGCGCTCGGCCTCCTGCATCCGCTGCTGATGCCGTTGTTGCTGGTCACCGCCATACCGGCGGGCTGGGCGGCGGTGCGCACGGCACGGCTGCGCTACCAGGCGTTCTACCGGCTATCGGCGGCCCGCAGGCGCAAGTTCATGTTGTCGGATCTGATGGCCGAGCGGCAGCCCGCCGCCGAGGTCCGCGCGTTCACCCTGCGCGGTTTCCTGCTCGGCGAGTACGACCGGGTCGCCGAGCTCGAGCAGGAGGTGCAGCTCGACGTCGCCCGGCGGCAGGCCGGTGCGGAGGCCGCCGGCGACCTGCTGACCGGCGTCGCCACGGTCGCCGTCTACTGCGCGCTCGGCGGACTGCTCGCCGGCGACGTCATCCCGCTGGCCGTGGCGGGCGCCGCCGTGCTGGCGATCAGGACCGGCCAGTCGTCGCTCACCACGATGATCCAGAACATGAACCGCCTGTACGAGTCGGGCCTCTATTTCGGCGACTTTCTGAATTTCTGTGACCTCGCGGCCGCGCGGATCCCGTCCCCGGAGACCGCCGCCGCGCCCCCCGAGGGCTTCCAACAGCTGACCGCCGACCGCGTCTCGTTCACCTACCCGGGCGCGGACCGGCCCGCCCTGTCTGAGGTGAGTGCCACCGTCGAACGAGGCGAGGTCGTCGCGCTCGTCGGCGAGAACGGCTCGGGCAAGACGACGCTGGCCAAGCTGCTCGGCGGGCTCTACCACCCCGATTCCGGCGCGATCCGCTGGGACGACACCGACCTCGCCGCGATCGACGGCGACGCGCTGCGCCAGCGGATCTCCGTGATCGCCCAGGATCACACGCGCTGGCCGCTCACCGTGCGGGAGAACATCGTCATGGGCCGGCCGCTCGACGAGGAGCGGCTCGCGCACGCGGCTGCGGCGGCAGGCGCCGACCGGGTGATCAGCGAACTCGACCAGGGGTACGAGGCGCTGCTCGACCGCCGGTTCCGGGGTGGTCACGACCTGTCCGGCGGGCAGTGGCAGCGCATCGCCGCCGCCCGTGGCTTCTACCGCGACGCCACGCTGGTCATCTTCGACGAGCCGACCTCGGCGCTGGACGCGCGCGCCGAGCATGCGCTGTTCGAGCGGATCCGGCGGCACGCCGACGGCCGTACAGTCATACTCATCACGCACCGGCTGGCCAGCGTGCGGTTCGCGGACCGGATCTACGTCCTCGACCACGGCCGCGTCGCCGAGCACGGCACCCACGCAGAGCTGCTGAAGGACGGCGGCCTGTACGCCGACCTCTACGAGCTCCAGGCATCTGCTTACCAAGACCAGGCATACCAAAACCCGGCTTACGATGACCCGGCCCACCAGAACATCCCGCAGGAGGCCTTGTGACCGTAGTCGCCGCGGCGGCCTATCCCGCGCTGATCGGCGTCCTGCTGGTGGCCATGGCCGGCAAGGCGCGGAACGTACGTGGGTTCGCCGCCATCGTCGACGGCTACCGCATCCTGCCCGGCCGCCTCGCCACGCCCGCAGCCATCGCCGTCCTGGCCGCTGAGGCGACCGCCGCCGTTCTTCTCATCCCGCCTGGTACCCGGCGTTGGGGGGCAACTCTGGCGGCGGCTCTCTTCGCCGCGTTCCTGGTCGCGATGGTCTCGGTGCTCCGGCGCGATCTGCGGGTCGACTGCGGTTGCTTCGGCTCGGCCAAGCGCTCGAATCCGGTGAGCCGACGCACCGTGGCCCGGGCGGGCCTGCTGCTGCTCCTCGCCGTGATGACCGTGGCCGTCCCGCCCGCCGGGTTCTCGGTCACCCATCTCGGCCTGTCAGGGCTCTACCTCTGCCTGCTTGTGGCGATCTCCCGCTTTCGCCGCCGTCCCGTTCCGCCGGAATCCCCGCCGCCTGCCGGGCTCCGGCCTGGCGCGCGGTTCAGGGTCGCCACCACTCCGGCGCCCCTCACCGGTGACACCAGGCCCACGTTGTACGCGCTGATCTCGCCGAGCTGCGGCACCTGCACGGCCATGCTGCGCGCGTTCGCCGCCGCCAGGGCGAAGGCGCGCGTCGTCATGGTCAGCGCCGCCGAGGAACGGCCAGTGCGCGAGCATCTGGCCGCCCACGGCGTCGCGGACCTTCCCCTGGTGATCGACCCGGACGTCTACGAGGCCAACGACATCGCGTGGCCGCCGTTCGCGGTCATCACCGACGCGGAGGGCACGGTGCTGGCGGCGGGCGGCACCGACACCCCGCAGCGCCTCGACACGCTCCTCAGCCGCGTCACTTCTTATAGGGGACGAGTTTCCCCCGGAGCTCCTGCATAGTCCCGACCAGGAGCTGCTTGAGGAGCTCGCGGCTCTCCGCGTTCGCGCCCGTGTACTTGTCGATGTCGATGATCTGCTTCTTGGTGGCGGTCACCGAGTTGAGCTGGTGGTCCAGCTTGATGTCGCCCATCCAGGGGCTGCGGAAGAGGTTCGCCATGTCCGTCTGGAACATGTGCACCAGGTCGTCGGGGTCGGCGACGTAGTTCTTGACCTCGGCGACGAACGTGAGGGTCGCCTTGCTTCCGATCACGGCCTGCTGGAGCGCGCTGTCACCGGTCTTGCGGTCGAGGACGATCGTGAGGCTGTGCAGCACCCGGTCCTGGACGGGCTTGAACCTCACGTACTGGAGGTCGGTCCCGGCGCGGAACCCGATGGTGGGGCACCCCTGGTAGGCCATGGTGAACACCATCTCGCCCATG
Organism: Actinomadura sp. 6N118; assembly: GCF_044326415.1. Taxonomy (NCBI): domain Bacteria; kingdom Bacillati; phylum Actinomycetota; class Actinomycetes; order Streptosporangiales; family Thermomonosporaceae; genus Actinomadura; species Actinomadura sp. 6N118. The sequence goes on from NZ_JBIRAZ010000034.1 coordinate 9,735, forward strand.
AGGACCTCGTCCTTGCTCTCCCGGGCTTCGGCGTTGTTCTTGAACTTGGAGATGAGCTGCAACATCGAGGACTCCAGAGCCTAGGAGGAGACGGTGGTGGTGATGCGACCGCGCAGGTACTTGGCCAGTGCCTGCCGGACCGCCGCCAGATGTTGCTGGAGCACCGGGTACTTGATCGTGTACTGGTCCGCGAAATAGGGCGCCAGGTCCAGCAGCAGCTCGACCTGCACGTAGACGTAGCTCGTGGTCAGGTCGGCGTCCACCGTCATCACGCCGGGCTCGCCGACGTCCAGGAAACCGCTCTTGATCTCGGACTTGAGCGCCTGCCAGACCGTGCGCGCGTCCTGGACCTGCTCGCCGTAGCCCATCTGCACCGAGGCGTAGTGGCCGACGGTCTTGGCCGCCAGCACGTCGCCGGTGAGATGGGTCAGCCGGAAGAGCACGCGGCTCTTGGTCGGCGGGTGCTCAAACCGCAGGTGGTGGTGGTTGCCGTCGGAGTTGAGGTCGATGAGCACGTTGCCCTCGGCCACCATCGCGGTCACCACGGCGCCGACGAGAAGGTCGTCCACCTCCCGCGCCATCCGCTGCTCGTCGAACCGCTGCCAGCTTCGTTTCACCAGCTGGCCGTACACCTGGTCGAGGTCTTCGCTCACGTGCGCCCCCTTTGGATGCGATCTGTCCGACCACGCACCCTATCGAGGCGTGATCAGAAAGAGCCCGAGTTCCCGAGGAGTTGGCCGTCTTACGCCAGATCGCGACAGGAAAGCGGTGGAACGGGCTATGAACGCGTGAGGCTACAAAGCCTTGCGGCTACGAAACCTGACGTCCCAGCTCATAGCGGTTTTCGTGGGGGTCTGGCGCTGTCGTCCGCGCGGAGCCCGGCGTACGGTCGACGGCGCCGGAGATCAGGGCGACGCCGAGGCCGGCCGCGCCGATCAGGGCCCCCACCCAGAGCGGCGAGGTGAGTCCGAGCCCGGCGTCGATGGCGAGACCGGCCAGGAACGGGCCGACGGCGTTCCCGAGGTTGAACGCCGCGACGTTGGCCGCCGAGCCCATCGCCTCCGCGCCGACCGCCTTGTCCAGCACCCGGGTCTGCAGCGGCGGGATCATGGCCGAGGCCACCACGCCGAAGAGGGTGAGGGTGACGGCCGCGGCGATCCTGTTGTGCGCGGTTACCAGCAGCAGCGTGGACAGGCCGATCAACGCTCCGAGCAGGACGTAGACGCTCGGCATCAGGGCGCGGTCGGCGAACCGGCCGCCGATCGGGCCGCCCACGAGCATGCCGAGGCCGAGCAGTGTGATCACGGCGGGCACCGCGCCCTTGGAGAAGCCGGTGACGTCGGTCAGCAGCGGCGCGACGTACGTGACGACGGCCAGGAACGGCGCCCAGCCGAGTGCGGTCATCGCCAGCACCAGCCACAGCTGCCCGCTGCGGAACGCCTTCAGCTCGCGGCGCACACGGGCCTGCGGACGCGGGCCGCGCGGCACGAGCAGCGCGATCCCCGCGAAGGCGACCACGCCGATCCCGGCGACGGCCCAGAAGGCGGAGCGCCAGCCGAGGTTCTGCCCGATGAACGTGCCGAACGGGACGCCCACCACGTTCGCGAGGCTGAGCCCGGTGAACATCAGGGCGATGGCGCTGGCCCGCTTCTCCGGGCGCACCAGTTCGGCGGCCACGACCGCGCCGATGCCGATGTACGCGCCGTGGGCGAACGAGGCCACAAGCCGGCCCACCATGAGCGCGCCGTACGAGGGCGCCAGCGCGGACAGCAGGTGCGCGGCGACGAAGAGGCCCATCAACCCGAGCAACATCCTCTTCCGCGGCGACCTGGCGCCGAGCGCGGTCATCACCGGCGCGCCCACGACCACGCCGAAGGCATAGCCGGAGACGAGCAGGCCGGCGGTCGGGATCGAGGTGTCGAAGTCGGCCGCGAGCTCGGGCAGCAGTCCCGCGATGATGAACTCGGTGGTGCCGATGCCGAAGGCGCCGAGCGCCAACGCCAGCAGGGCGAGGGGCATGGGGTCTCCTGGGAATGGCTGGGGTAAAGTGGTCAGCGCGAAAAGGTAATCAGCGCATGCATTAGTTGCACACGCCATCTACTTGCACACGCTGACTATATGACTGTGCAACTACCTTGGCAACCGAGGGGAGCGTGAGCCATGTCACCGCCTGATGCAGTGGACGATGCAGTAGTGAACAGTGCAGCAGTGGACAGTGCGGCAGTAGACACTGCAGTGGAGGCTCGGGCTCAGGGCTGGCGCACGCTCGCCGCCCTTCAGAACCGCATCGAAACCCAGATCGAGAAGGCGCTCCAGGCCAAGCACGGCCTGAGCGTCAACGAGTTCTGCGCCCTCCATCACCTGACCGGCCCGGACGGCCCGCACACGCGCATGCAGCAGCTCGCCAGCATGCTCGTGCTCAGCCAGAGCGCCACGACCCGGCTCGTGACCCGCCTGGAGGAACGCGGTCTCATCGCCCGCGTCCTCTCGGCGGAAGACCGGCGCGGCATCTACGCCCAGGCCACCGAGTCCGGCCGGAAGCTGCACGACGAGGCGGCCCCCACGCACAACGCGGCGCTGGACGCGGCCCTCAGCGAGGCGGCCGACCTGCCGGAACTGACGCCGCTGGTGCACGCCCTGGAGTCCCTGAGTATCAAGGTCTGACGCCCGGCTTCTTCACGAACTCCGCCGGTGCGACTCCCCAGCCGTGCGGCGGCGACTGACCGACGCCCAGCTTCCTGAACGCGTGCAGCACCTGCGGGTCCTGCACGTCCAGCCAGTCCACGAGCTGCCGGAACGAGACGCATCGCACCTCTTCCTTCTGGCATACATCCCGCATCACTTCCTCGATGACGTCCATGTAGATGCCGCCGTTCCAGCGCTCGAAGTGGTTGCCGATGACCATCGGGGCGCGGTTGCCGGAGTAGGCGCGGGTGAAGCCACGCATCAGCCCAGCGCGCATCTGGTTTTTCCAGAGCGGCCGGCGAGCCGGAGAGCCGTTGTATTTCTTCGACTGGTTGGCCAGGAAGTTGTAGTCCATCGACAGGACCTCGAAGCTCCTCCCCGGCATCGGGATCCGCTGCAGTGGAAGATCCCAGAGCCCGAACGTCTTGCGCGGCCAAACTTGCTCGCCGTTGCCGCTGGAGTCGTACCGGAAGCCCATCGACCGGCCCGCCTTGACGAGGTTGTGCCGCCCCTCCAGGCACGGCGCGCGGCCACCGACCAGTTCCTTGTCGTAGTCGAACGGCAGCGGCGGAGTCGTCGTCCAGCCGGTGGTGGTCCGCCAGTGCTTCACGAACCACTTGGCCTGCGCGGTCTCCGCCCGCCACTGCGCCGGTGACCATGACGCGACGCCCGTGGGGCCACAGAAGTGCCCGTTGAAATGCGTGGCGATCTCGTTGCCCTCGACCCAGGCCTGCCGTACCTGGGTGAGCGTTCGCCGGATGCTCTCGCTGCCGAGGTAGCCGATGTCCGACGCACCGCGGGGCCTGCCGGGCGGCCGGTAACGCATTCGTTCGGACTCCGGCAGGAGGTAGATGCCGCTGAGAAAGAACGTCTGGGTGGCGCCGAGCTCATGCCCGATCCGCCGGAAGCGGGAGAACAGGCGATTGTCGTCCTCACCCGCGCCGTCCCAGGAGAAGACGACGAACTGCGGCGGGCGTTCACCCGGCGCGAGCCTCCGCGGCTGCGTCAGACCCGGCTGCGGACCGGTGTACGCGGTGGAGCCGTCGCCGATGAGAATTTCCTGTCGCTGCGCGACCGAACCGGCCTGCCGTCTTCCGCCCTCGAGGCTGGACAGTGGAGCGGCCTTCCGCGCGGTGCCGTCCGGCAAGCCAATGCCGTCGTCCATGTAGACCCACGCGACTCCCCAGGCCAGGACCGCCGCCCCCGCCGCCACACAGACCGTGGTCTTCGCAGTACCCGCCACCTGGACAACATCGCGGTTCCGCGCGGCCGGACATGCGAGACCTGCGGAAGGAATCACGAACCGTGAGGTTCCCGTTGCCCGTCATTTGCCATGGCGAGCACGGGCGACGCCGCGAGCAGCGCGCGGTTACGAGTCAATCGTCCCGTTCGCCCCGATCGGCCGGGCGGCGGGCGGCGGGCGGCCGGGTGACGCTGTCAGCGGAGCGTGGCGCGGTGGATCTTGCCCATGGGAGTACGCGGGAGCTCGGCCAGGAAGGTCACCGACTTGGGCACCTTGTGCGCAGGAAGACACTCGCTGACCTGCCCCAAGAGCTCGGCCTCCAGCTCCGGCGCAGGCATGGTCCCGGTGGCGAGCACCACGAACGCCCGCAGTGCGGCGTCGTCGTCCGCCGAGTCCACCACCACGGCCTCCACCACCCCCGGATGCTGGCCGAGGACGCGTTCGACTTCGAGCGGCGAGACCCGTTCCCCCGACACCGTCAGCTGGTCACGGACCCGGCCGTGGTGATGGACGAAGCCGTGCTCGTCCACATGCACCAGATCGCCCGTCCGCAGCCACCCGTCCGGCGCGAGCACCTCGGCGGTCTGCTCGGGCCGCCCGAGATACTCGGCCATGACCGACGGGCCGCGTACATAGAGGACGCCGGGCTCCGTCGGCTTGCCGCCCGCCGCACCCCCGTCCACCTTGCTCGCGTTGCGCACCGTGATCTCGTACGGGTCCAGAACCACGCCCACAGCACCCCGGCAGCGCCGGGTGACGGTGTTGGAGATGAACGTGTGACCCACCTCCGTGCTGCCGAGGCCGTCCAATACAGGGCACCCGAAGACGTCCTCGATCCTGTCCGCCAGTGACGGCAGCAGCGGCTCCCCGGCCGACGCCACTGCCCGCAGGGACCCGAAGACACCCTCACGTCCGTCGCCCACACGCCCGTCGCCCACACGCCCGGCGGCCACACGCCCGTCGCCCACACACATGTCGGCCACACGCCCGGTGGTCGCGCCCACGAGGCGCGCGTACCAGGTCGGGACGGTGAAGAGCAGCGACGGACGGTGACGGCGGAGCTGCTCCAGTACCCCTTCGGCGGTCGGGACGTCGGGCCACAGCACGGCCGAGCCGCCGCAGAACATCGGGAAGAACACCGTCGCTCCGAGCCCGTACGGATAACACGCCTTGGACACCGAAAAGATCACGTCGTCCGGTGTCACGCCGAGCGCGCCGATGGCCAGCGCCTCGAAATAGGCCTCAGGGTCCGTATGCCTATGGACGGCTCCTTTCGGGGGACCCGTGGTGCCGGACGTGTATTGGACGTAGGCCGGCGCGTCCGGCGGAAGCTTTGCCGGATCCGGCACCGCGGCGGGCTCGTCGGTGAGGTCCTCGGCGGTCAGGACGTGGACGGAGGGGAACCGGGCGGCGAGCTCAGGTGCGCAGACCGCCGCCTGTGGCCTGGAGTCGGCAAGCACGTGGGCGTGCCCGGCCTCCGTTTGCTCGGGGCCGGTGAGGACGGCCACGGCGCCAAGCCGGAACGTTCCCAGCAAGGCGACCACGAAGCCGATCGAATCGGGCAGAGCGATGAGGACCCGGTGCCCTTGCCGTACTCCGGCCGCGTGCAGAACCCCGGCGGCACGCGAGGCCGCATCGTGCACATCGCCGTGGCTATATGTCGCGTCACCTGCGTAGAACAGCGGGCGGTCACGCCACCCGTAGGTATCCGCGCGTAGAGCCAGGGTTGCCGCGAGATTGCCTTCCATATCGGAGCTCCTCTGCCGGGGGGGCGACATGCGGAGGCTACGACGGGTAGGCATACTGACACGGTGCGTTCACGCAATTTCGGTTCGGAACAAGGCGGCAATTAGGTCATACGTACGTACCCCGGACCCGGACCCGGACTCGGGGCGGACCGGGGCGGACCGGACGGACCGGGGCGGACCATCGCCTGGATTCAGGCGGTCAGAATCTCCCAAGAACCGGCGCGCCGGACCAGGAGGTCACGGGTGAGCAGGACCCCGGCCGACACGTCCCAGGCGGGGTCGACGTCCTCGGCCGCCTCACCTTCGGACCACACCTGGCTCACCGCCCACCGCAGCTTCTCGACGCCGTCGGGGTGCCCAGAGCCGGTCGCGACGAACACGTCTCGCGCGGGTGCCGCCACTACGAGGTCGCCCTCGACGTCCTGGGCGAGCTTGTCCAGGAAGCCGTCGTCCAGGAGCAGGCCGGACTCCAGCCCCCCGCCGAGCGACACCGTGACCGCCCGGACGTCCGGGTACCAGCTGAGCGTGAGGTCGGGCCGCCGGTTGCGCAGGTTGACCGCCGCAAGCCGGCGCAGCTCGGCCGGTGTGATTCCGAGCTCAGCGCAGTGGCGCCGCGCGATGTGCTCGTAGCGGCGCCCGGCGCCGGGCCCACCGGCGCGCGCGGTCACACCGGCCCCCGGGAGCAGCGCGGCGCCGACGGGCTCGGGCACCAGCTCCAGCGCGTACGTGACGTACAGGTCGCCGGCGAACGGGTCGCGGATCGGCTCCTCGGCCGGCGGCAACGGGAACTCCAGCTGCACCTCGGCGGGCACCCGGGCCTTCATCAACGGGACGATGAGACTGGCACGCGGCTCCGCGGACACGGCACGTTCCTCCTGTTACTCCTGAGGTCCGGAATAGATCACACTATCGGGACCGGGCACCTCACTGACCCCCTCCCCCACCGTTCGGCATGTGTATTCACCCGGACACTCTGGCAAATGGCCCCTTCGGCAAGGCCACCCAGGGAGGACCGGTCAGCCGTTGGGGATCACACACGGGCCGCCGCCGCAGACGTCGATGACCTGGCCCGCTGACTTGAGAAAGTGCGCCGCCTGGGCGCGGGCCAGCTCGCTGCGGACCGTGCTGTCGTGCGGGCTGTTCGGGGGCGTCGGCGGGATGTTGCCGGGCGGCGGGGCTGGCGTTCCGCTGTCCCACATCACCAGCGCCGAGCCGTTGTACGGGAATGCCGGGATCGCCCGGATGCCCCAGAACGGCGTCACGTCGTTGCTGCGTCCGGGCCGCAGTGCGGGCTGCTTGACCGGGACGCCGAGCGTCCGCGCCATCACCTCGGTCGTGACATTCGACACCGAGTCGTCACCGAACGCCTCGTGCAGCAGCACCGTGTGCGCGGGCGTGCCGGGCAGCGGATCCCTGATGACGTGCGCGACGTAGCCGTTCGCCTCGCCCCGGTCCCACAACATCTGCATGAGGCCGAAACCGATCTGCTGTTCGGCCTTGTCCGGGTACGGGATGTCGATGACCTCCTGCACGCTCTTGAACGAGGCGCTGCGGTTGAGCAGCGTGGAGAAGCCCATGCCGGGGACGCTCAGCACCGACGTGGTGAAGTCCTGCGCGAGTGCCGTCACTGCGGCGCCCTGGATGCCCCCGTGGCTGGCCCCCGCGTAGGTGAGCTTCGCCGCTGGAGAGAGCACCGAGGCGCCGTCTGCGCTGCGGAAGGCGGCTGACGCAGCGGCCCCCTGCGGGTGGATCATCCAGCGGCCGAGGAAGAGCGTGTTGAGGTACGACTGCTGCATGCGGTCCGGGATGAGCCGGAAGTTGGACAGGTCCGCCAGCATCGCAAGGTAGGGCCGGTCGGGTCCGGAGATGCCCATCCAGTTGGTGGCGCAGAGCATCAGGCCGTGGTCGCCGGAGAACGTCTTGACTGCGGCGGCGTCGATGGTGCTGTAGTCGCCGAAGAGCCCGTGCCCGTACAGCACCGGGTCGAGCTTCTGTTTCCCGGTCACCGCCGTGCGCGGGATGTTGCATTGGAACGGCGCGTGGTACGTCCGCCAGGTCGGCGCCACGGGCTTGTCGTACAGGCCGGGCTTGGCCTTGCCGTAGTCGAGCCTGGTCCCGGTCGGATCGAGGAAGCTCGGCACCTCGATGAGGCCGTTGACGCGCCGTGCGATCCGCGGATCGTCCTGCTCGGTCAGTTCCTTCACCGAGGTCAAACGCACCTTGGGTGCCTTGGCGCTGAGACGGGCGAACGAGCTGTCGCGCATCGCGAGAGCCCGTCCGGTGAGGCTGCGTGTCGAGGACGTGGTGAAGTCCCACGCGAGGTTGAGCCCCTGAGCGCCGACCCCGCGACGCCGAAGGTCCTTCAGGGTCGTCTGGAGGGCGGCCCACCGCGGCTTGAGACGTTTGTCCTTCGGCGCGGTGGTCCTGCTGAGCGCCTTGAACGCGGCGCTCGGCTGGACGGGCAGCCCGTTGGCACCGCGGACGTTGCGGAGGGCGACCAGATAGCGCGTCCCCTCGTTCAGCCGGATCGCCGGACGGATGATCAGCGTGCGGTGCCGCGGATCCTGGGCGTCGACCTCGGCCCAGTAGGGCTGCCGCTGCCCGGTCCTGGCGTTGACGAGCACCACCGGTGCGTCCGCGCGCAACGACCGTGCGATGTCGGTGCTCGGCGCGACCCCGGTCTTGAGCGGGTTGAGTGTCTTGGCAGGGTCGAGCCCGGGCACCTGGACGAGGATCGGCGAACCGGGCGAGAAGCCGTCGTTGCGATTGAACTCGGTGGGGTCGATGCCCTTGCCGAAGACGTTCTTCGGCATCGCCGTGGCCTTGAGGTTCACCCGCCGGCCCGTATCGCTGCGGCTGTCGCGCACTGTGTAGACGTCGTTGGGGAACGGCACCAGGCACGCCGCCGGAGCGATCGGATCGCACCCGCGCGCCGCCTGCTCAGCGGCCACCTTGAGCGGATCGGCCGCCGCCGCTGCCGGGACCGCCTGCGCCACCGCGCCGAGAGCCAAGCCGGTGAAGGCCACGAGCACACCGAACGACCGTCTCACCGGCGTCACCCCGCGTCTTGAACGTGAACAACATTCAGAAAGAGCAGGGTGATCTTAGCCACCGATCACTTACTTGTCAGTAGGCCCCCTGTGGTCATGGCGGGCAGGTGGTCATGCCAGGCGGGTGGTCATGGCGGGCGGGCCTCCTGGCGGCACGACCGGCAATCCGCCCGGTGCGCCGCGTTCGATCAACTGCCATACGGCGTCGGTGTCGAGATGTTCCTCGACAAGGTCGCCGAGGGTGTCCAGGGTGGCCTCCCTCAGCGCGGCGAACGAGACGTCCGGCGCGGCCGTGAAGTCGCGCCCCGCCACACCGGCGACGTCGGCCAGGAACGCCCGGCGGAAACCATCGTTCTCCATCGCGCCGTGCCAGGTCGTCCCCCACACAGAACCGACCCGGCAGCCGTCGAGGAACGGTTCGCCGCCCTCGACTTCGGCGATTCCATGGTGGATCTCGTACGCGATGACCGGCTCGCCGTAGGCGCTCCCGCTCGGCCTGCCCAGCGTCTTGTCCCGTTCGAACGTCACCCTGACCGGCAGCAGCCCGAGCCCTTCGGTCCGCCCGGCTCCGGATTCGACCTCGTCCACGATCTCGTGCGCGAGCATCTGGAAACCACCGCAGATGCCGAGCACCGGGCGGCCTTCCCGTGCGCGCCGTACGACCTCGTCGGCCATCCCGCGTTCGCGGAGCCAAGCGAGATCGCTCACCGTCGCCCGCGTACCCGGCAGGACCACCAGATCGGCATCGGCGAGATCGCCGGGACTGGCCGCGTAGCGCACCGTGACGCCCGGCTCGCAGGCGAGCGCGTCCAGGTCGGTGAAGTTGGAGATGCGCGGAAAACGGATGACCGCCACGCGGAGCGTCTCGCGCCCGTACGGCGCTCGCGCGTCCGGCCGTGGTGCGTCGAGGGCGAGCGTGTCCTCGGAGTCCAGGTACAACCCGAGCTTCCAAGGCAGAACGCCCAGCGTCGGCCGCCCGGTCAACGCCTTCAATTGATCCAGCCCCGGAGCCAGCAACTCCGCCGCCCCCCGGAACTTGTTGATCACGAATCCGGCGATCAGCGCCTGGTCCGCGGGCTCCAGCAGTGCGACCGTCCCGTACAGCGACGCGAAGACGCCGCCCCGATCGATGTCCCCCACCACGATGACCGGCAGGTCCGCGGCCCGCGCGAGCCCCATGTTGGTGATGTCCCCGGCCCGCAGGTTGATCTCCGCGGGGCTGCCCGCCCCCTCGCAGACCACCACGTCGTACTCGGCCCGCAACTGCCCCAGGCTCGCGGCCACGACCTCACGCAGCCGCTCCTTGTGCGCGCCGTACTGCATCGCGTCGACCTCGGCGACCGGCCGCCCGAGCACCACCACCTGGCTGCGCCGGTCGCTCCCCGGCTTGAGCAGCACCGGATTCATGATCGCCTTCGGCTCGACGCCGGCGGCCTGGGCCTGCATGTACTGCGCCCGGCCGATCTCCGCCCCATCCGAGGTCACCATCGAGTTGAGCGACATGTTCTGCGCCTTGAACGGGGCGACCTTCACCCCCCGCCGCGCCAGCCACCGGCACAGCCCCGCCGTCAGAACGCTCTTCCCCGCGTCCGACGTCGTCCCGGCAACGAGCAGCGCGCCACTCATCCCACTCCCCTCGCCGCCCGGCTTGCCCCTCTGCCTGCCACCCCAGCCGCCAGTCTGCGCGCCACCCCGCTCGCCACCCCAGCCGCCAGCACCCCGGCCGCCGCGGTCACCACGGCCGACAGTCGCACCGCCCGCCGGATGTCGCTCACCTCCGGCACGCGCCCGTCGCCCATCTCGGGCCGCCGTTCCAGCCGTCCGCCATAAGCATTCGCCCCGCCCAGCCGTACACCCAGCGCACCGGCGAACGCCGCCTCACACCGCCCGGCGTTCGGACTCGGATGAGCACCACCATCACGCTTCAGCACCCGCCACGCCTCGCCCCGGCGCTCCGCGCAAGCCACAGTCAGCAGACCTGTAACCCGAGCAGGCACCCAGTTGGCCAGATCGTCCAACCGTGCCGACGCCCACCCAAACCGTTCATACCTGGGGTTCCGATAGCCCACCATCGCGTCCAACGTGTTGATCGCCCGATACGCGAGCAGACCCGGAACTCCCCCTACCGCACCCCACAGCAACGGCGCGATCGCCGCATCGGAGGTGTTTTCCGCGACCGACTCCACAGTCGCCCGCGCCAGCGCCTTCGCGTCCAGCCCCTCCGGGTCACGCGCGCACAAGTGCGAAAGCCGCCCTCGTGCGCCTTCAAGATCGTCGGCTTCCAGCAGCCGGGCCATCTCCAGGCCTTCCCTCCCCAGCGACGTGCCGCCCAGCACAGCCCATGTAGCAAGGGCCGTAGCCGGCACGCGCGCACCTGGAAGCCGCTCCACAAGTCCCAGCCCGGCCGCTCCCGCCACCAGAACCCCGGCGTAACCCACACCCCGAGCACGCGAGTCGGCGTAAAGAGCCCTCTCCAACCCAGAGGCGACACGACCGAAAGCGGCCACCGGATGCCCGCGCCTCGGATCACCGAGAAGAGCATCAAGAACGACCCCGAGGAGCAAGCCCACCGCACGTTCAGTTGAGGCAGGCATCAAGCTCATCCCAGTGGCGTTCCAGCCAGTCCTGCGCACGCCGGATGCGAGGCCCCGCACCCCCATGCCACATGCGCGCCCAATTGCCACCGACGTGCTCCGCCCGGAACCGCATCGCCTCGTACGACCGCTCGAAACGCGTCCTCGCCGCGGACAGCAGCATCCGCCGCCGGTCCTGATCCAGGCCGTAGCCATCGCAGAAGACCCGCAGCCGCCGCCCCACATCGACCCCGTACAGCAGCCCGTCCCGGTCACACGGATCGGCGATCGGCGCCCAATGCCGCAGAGCCGTCACCACGTCGTACAACCGCGTCGTCGGCCGCGCCAGATCAAAGTCGATCAAAGCGACCGGCATGCCGTCCCTGAAGACCACGTTCTCCGGCGTCACGTCGCAGTGCCCGATGATCTCCGGCTCCCCGTCCAGATTGGACGCCGCGGTGTCCCAAGGAGCGTCTTCCGGCACCCCATACGAGCTCACCGCATCGTGGTAACCCCGCACCAGCCGGGCCACCCCCACCAGCGCCTCCTCGGCGACCGCGTAGGGCGGCAACGGCCGCGGCGGGGCCTCCCCGCGCACCCAGCTCAAGATCTCGCGCCCTTGCTCGTCCACCCCGAGCAGCCGCGGCGCCCCCTCGAACCCGACCCGCTCAAGATGCCGCAGGAGCCCATGGACAGCAGGACTATGGGGCCCGACCGGCCGCCGCACCGTGTCCCCCACCCGCACAACGCCCTCCGTCACGTCCCCGCCGGAGAGCGGCACCTCCACGCTCACAGTCCCCAACGATAAGCGCTCCCTTTCGACATGGACTTCGTCCTCGACGCACTGGCCGCGCCGCTGTACTACCGGATCCTGCTCGGCCACCTGCCCGTGACCCACGCCCTCGCCGAGCAGTGTGTGGACGCCGTCCTCGCCGACCTCCGCGCACTACCATGGGCCACAAGTAACAACTCTTCGATATCAGCCTGGGTCGCTCAACGCGCCCACCCGAGAGCCGCGACACCTGCTGTCCGCGGCGACCGGCATGGTGAGGCCCGTATAAGTGTGGAGCATCCAGGCGCTCAGCCCTACACTGTCATCGGCACCTGGCCAGGTGCCGGATACTATGCTCGATCTGCGGCATGCGACCGTCCCGGGTCACCCCAGAACACCCGTTTGCGCAGATCAGCGCCCTGGACAAGCGCCGGTAGCTCAGCTGGATAGAGCATCGGACTTCTAATCCGACGGTCGCGGGTTCGAATCCTGCCCGGCGCGCTTACCATCACCGGCGAAAGCCCCCGCCACCAGCGAAAACGCCAACCTAGGCGGGGGCAGCCCGTTCGGCTGCTTCGGGGGCATGTACCCCCGCGTTGAGCCAGAGTGAGACCGCAGCGTGACGGAGGTCATAAGGGCCCCCGCCAAGGCGGACTCAGCCTGGTCCGGGGTCAGTGCCAGGGCACGCGCACGCTTGAAGACCGCTCGCTCATTCCACCGTGCGCTCCTCGACGAACCAGTCCCGCCCCTGCGAAGAAGTCAACGTGAACGCAACAAAGGCTGCGGGCAGGAGCATGACCAGGCCAGGTATCTGCAGCACTTGGAGCACGAGCAGCGTCTTACGGAGCCAACGTAGCCGCCGCCGGACCAAAATCGCACATAGGGCCAATAGCAGATGCACCGCAACGTACGGATAACCCACGGCAAGCATCAGTGCGGCTTTCCCGTTGTCCTCGCCGACGAGGGAGTGCCCCACCGCGACCTGCAGGGTTCCTCCCGCCACGCCCGAGACCGCTTCGAACCATAAGGCGACGACCACCCACTTGATCGCCGTCGGCATTGGCGTGAAGTCGCTCATTTCACCCAGACCTCGCCTAGCGACTCGCTTTCGTGGACGAGAGCGGCTCGCCCGAGCGGTCTTCGCTGAGCCCACCCAGACCTGTGGTTCAGCGCGACCGCCAGCCGAGTAGGTTCCCAGCACGATGCGCAGCGGCCCAGCCGTCCGGTCAGCCGCACACGGGCCGGTCGGCCGTGGCGGCCTTCGTCGCTGCGACTAGCGCACCACCGCACAGGGCGACGCAGCGCGTTGAGCCGATACGAGGTTCCTAACAGCCGGTCCTGCTCAGCCGAGGTGATCGGTCGGCCGGTCACGAACAGCCGTCCAGGTGGTGGGCGAGCCTCGCGGCGATCCGGTCGGTGGTAAGGGTGCCAGCCGGGGTGCGTCGGTGGCGTCGTAGTGATCGGCGTGGATGATCAGCCAGTTCAGATGGCGGGCGGGCGGCCCGCCGAACCGCTCGCCTTCGGACGTCGGCCAGGTCCACCGTCTCCACGCATCCCCCATCTAGTTGGTCTCACCCGGAAGGGTCGATGAGCTGGTCAGTTTCTTCAAGAACCGCAGTGTGTCAGCGATGATGATCGATGCGAAGGGGGGATGGGCGCCAACTATCGCCAAGAAACTGCCACCTGTCATCGCCTGCGGCTGGACCGGGCCGCCAACCAGGAAGCGTCCCAGGACACCGTGGTACGAGCGCGCACGGCCCGCTCGTCGGCGGGACGCTGCGGGATGGGGAAGGGGAGGAAGGCGGGGAAGCAACAGCTGCTGCGCCGCACGCCCGAAGGCATCACACCGGACGCGCACCACGCGGCTACGAGGCTGTTGGGGAGTCCCGAGCATGGAAGTAGACGGTGACGCTCACCCATGGGCCGTCCGCAGTGATCTCCTCGACTGGCCCGATGAGGACGCAACGAGACGTGGCCCGGCTCCAGCAAAGCGACCTAACCCCTGAGGCAGCGGGATTGCAGCGTAGGCGCTGAGCTGCTCATGCCTCCTGCAGGGGAACGGCGTGTTCGGGGGAGCACGGTCCGCTAAGGATGGCCTGTGCGGCTGTCATCGGGACGGGGGGAGGGAGGTGGGGGAAGAACAGCGGCTACGGCGTTCTTTGGCGACCAGTGCCCGTGGTGTTTCAAGAGCCGCTTTGCCGCGTGCTGCGTGGATTGAGATCCAGCGTGCCCCCTGGCGATCTCGTGGACGCGGTCTGAGAAGAGTGCGATCTCGTCGGCCGTCATCCATGTCAAGGTGTTGGCGATCCAGAAGTCCGACCAGGCGTTGAGCCCCATGTCGATCATCGCCCGCAGCGCCTCGCCCAAGTCCGGATCATCAGGGCCGAGCAACGCATGGGCCTCGCGCTCAACGTCGTTGCGTGATCGTTGCACTAGCGGCAACAGCCACATGCGCGACCGCACGAACGGGACGGCAGTCTCGTGGCCGGTATCGACAGCCCATGCACCATCAGCCAGTACCAACCATGGACCGCCCGGCTTGACTTCCAGGACCCTACGCGTCACGGCACTGCCCACACCGAACAGCCTTTTGCGTCGTGCCCGGCACGCTTACGATCATCAGCGAAAATCTTCTCTACCAGCGAGAAGGCGGCCGCCAGCGGGGGCATTCGCGCCTCGCGACTGTGAGGTTGGCCGGCTAGTGCAGCCAGCGTAGGGCTGCGTCGGCGCTGTCTTCGGGGCTGGTGTTGAAGGCGATGGCCGCGTCGGGTGCGTGCTGCCGGACCAGGTTGACCGCCTTTTCGAAGAGTTCGAGCAGCGGCTCCTGCTTGCGGATGCCGCCTCCGATCACCACGCAGGCGTATTTCTTACGGGTCAGGGCCGCCACGATCGCCCCTTCGGGGTCCTCGTCGAGTGCCACGAGGCACATGTCGGCCTCTATACCGTGCTCGTCGAAACGGTCCTGACCGCGCGCTACCGCCGCCTGGACCGGCTCCGGGTCCCAGCCCTCGATCTTGGCGGGATCGAGACCGACCACCAGCACTCGTGCCTCTGTCACGCGTCCTCCTCGGCTCTAGGCCGTGGGCTCGTCGAGGGCCACGTCTCCGATCTGAGCTACCGGCTCCTCGCCGATGGCCATGCTAGGCAGTGTGTCGGTGACGTCGAAATGCCGGTCCATGCCGGTGATCCGCAGCACGGAGCTGATCTGCTTTGTCGGCCGCACCAGAACCAGGTGGCCCCCGCTTGCCTTGATCCGCTTCCAGGCGACGATCACCGAGTTCAAGCCCGAGGTGTCGAAGAACGACACCTCCGACAGCTCCACGGCCACATGAGGAAGGGCCTGCGACCTGATCGCCTCACCCAGGTGATGGTTGAAGTGCGGGGCGCTGTGCAAGTCCAGATCGCCGCTGACCTCGACGACGACATAGCCGTCCTGCCGCCGGAGCCGGAATCGGGCCCCATAGTCAGGAGGCTCACCCCCGGCAGGTGTCGAGAAGCCGGACGTCATGCCATCCCCTCCCCCCGGCGCCATGACATGGCTCGGCGCCGACACCATCCTGCCCGCTTCCGCTGATCCACAAAGCTGGTTCACGCCGGTTCCGTGGGGCGGGTGTGTCGTTGGCGGGTGACAGGTCGGTCTCGCTCCGCCGCTCTGTCTTGCCGTTGTCCGCCGGTGGGCCGGTAGATTGCAGCCGGTTGTCTTTGCCCTGATTTCACGGCCACCTTAGAGGCGGGCTGGCAGGGTGGACGTTTCGTGAACCCGGATCGAGTGAGGAAACATGGCCGAGGATGACAAGCCCAAGGGTGAGCCGACGGGCAACGACGACTCGGCAGCCGACGAGCTGAAGGACGAGTCGACCAGCGCTGACGAGGCAGCGGCCGACGAGGCCGAGACCGACGAGGCCGAGACTGCGGCCGACGAGGGTGCCGACGAGGACTCGGGCGAGGAGAAGCCTGCGGCAAAGCCCTCGATCAAGATCAAGGCACCGGCGGCAGGGGCGGCCAAGCTGCCGCAGGCCAAGAACATCCGGAGCCCTGAGTTCACGCCTCACGGGATCAGTGCCGGGCGCGGCAGCGGGCCGCGGCCGTCGGCGTTGACCGCGGCGCAGGCCAAGAAGCGCCGCCAGGCGACATTCCTGGCTGTGGCCATCGGGCTGGTGGCCATCGCGGGCGCCACGGCGTTCTACGTGACCCGGCCGGGACCGGAGATCAAGGTGACCGGCACGCTCGGCACCGCTCCCAAGGTCGACATCCCGAAGGACATGGTGCCGGACAACAAGTTCAAGGTGACCGAGGCGATCACTGGGAGCGGGCCCAAGCTCGCCAACGGCGACATCGCGTATGTGAAGTTCGCGTTCTACCAGTGGTCCAAGAAGGGCACCGGCAACAAGGCCGAGAGCACCAACAAGAAGCTGAACTCGTCGTACGAGCAGCAGGGTGGCCAGCAGGTCATGCCGATGACGGTCGGCAACACCCAGGTCAAGGGACTCGACAAGGGCCTGGCCGGGCACCCCTCGGGCAGCCGGCTGGTGCTGCAACTGCCCCCGGTGGACGGGTTCGGCGAGCAGGGCTCTCAGATGGGCCTCACCAACAAGGACTCCGTGGTCTTCGTGGTGGACATCATGGCGGCGATCCCCAAGAACGCCGAGGCCAAGGGCACCGAGAAGAAGCTCGACGACAAGAACCTGCCCAAGGTCGAGCCGGGCCAGCCCGGCAAGGGCCCGAAGGTGACCGTGCCGAAGGCCGATGCCCCGGACAAGCTCGAGGTCCGCACCCTGATCGAGGGCAGTGGTCCGGCCCTGGCCAAGGGTGACAACGCGGTCGTGCAGTACGTGGGCAAGCTCTGGCGGGACGGTAAGACGTTCGACGAGAGCTGGAGCAAGGGCCAGCCCGCCTCGTTCCCGATCGGCACGGGCGGCACCGTGCCGGGCTTCGACAAGGGGCTCACCGGCGCCAAGGTCGGCAGCCGCGTGCTGCTCATCCTGCCGCCCAAGGAGGGGTACGGGACGAAGGGCAACGAGCAGGCCGGCATCAAGGGCACCGACACGCTGGTGTTCGTCGTCGACATCCTCGGCACGGTTCCGAAGTAACTGAGGTCACGCGTGTGACGGCGGGACACCTGGATAGGTGTCCCGCCGTACTTTTATGACGGTTCCGGAATGGTGCTCCCGTTCGGCTCGTGACGCGGGCCAGGACAACCGGCCCGGGCCGCCGATCGTCCTCTATTGAGAACTCCAGGAGAGTGCAGTGATCGGCCGAAACCGCGAATGCCCTCGGGTATCGTCGGTAACGAAAGAATCACGGGGGGCTTGTGAGCAGTAGTGGTACGAGTCCGGAAGGCGACACGCCCACCGGGCAGGACGATGCGAAACCGGAAGAATCGAAGGGCAGCGACAAGGACGTCACCGCGTCCGAGGCCGAGTCGGCGACCACCAAAACCGCGACGATAGCCACTGTCGAGGACGTAAAGCCGACTCCCGATGAGGCAACCGCGGACAACGAGCCTCCCGGCGATGATGCATCCGCGAGCGATGCCTCCGTGGACGATGCGCCCGTGAGTGATGCGTCCGTCAGCGATGCGTCCGTCAGCGATGCGTCCGTCAGCGATGCGTCCGTGGGCGAGGCGCCCGTTAGCGAGGCGCCCGTCAGCGATGCGTCCGTGAGCGAGGCGCGTGTGAGCGATGCCTCCGTGGACGAGGCGCCCGTTAGCAGGGCGTCTGTGGGCCATGCGTCCGTGAACGATGCGTCCGTGAACGATGCGTCCGTCAGCGATGCCTCCGTCAGCGATGCGTCCGTGGGCGAGTCCTCCGCTGGCGAGGAGCCCGTTAGCAGGGCGTCTGTGGACGAGGTGTCTGCTCGCGAGACGTCGGCGAATGGTGCGTCTGCGAGTGAGACGGTCGTGGGCACGGCTGCCGGGAACGATGCGGCCGCGGCTGCGGGTGCGACCTCTCTGGGGGCGGCGGTCGCGAGCAAGACGGCTGCGAGCGAGACGGTCGCGGGGAAGGCGTCTCTCGGTAAGGCGGCCGCGGGAGGCAAGGGCGGCAAGGGCGGCAAGGGCAAGAAGCAGCGCAGCCGGCGTGTTCGGTATGCGCGGCGGGCGGCGTTCACGGTGCTGGGCCTGATCGGCTTCGGCATCGCCGCGTTCGCGATCGCCTATGTCCTTACGCCGGTGCCGTCGCCGCAGGAGTCCGCGGTGGCGCAAGGGCCGAGCTTCTACTACTCCGACGGCAAGTCCCTGATCGCCAAGACCGGCACCAACCGGGACGCGGTCGACCTCGACAAGGTGCCCAAGGGTGTCCGGCAAGCAGTGATCGCGGCGGAGAACCGCAGCTTCTACGAGGACCCGGGTGTCTCGGTGAAGGGCACCGCGCGCGCCTTCTGGTCCACGGTCAGCGGCGAGCAGCTCCAGGGCGGCTCGACCATCACGCAGCAGATGGTCCGCAACTACTACGGCGGGATCGGCACCGAACGCTCCGTCTTCCGCAAGCTCAAGGAGATCATGGTCTCCCTGAAGGTCGGGCGGGAGAAGGACAAGGACTGGATCCTGGAGCAGTACCTCAACACGATCTACTTCGGCCGCGACGCGTACGGCATCCAGGCCGCCGCCAAGGCGTACTACGGCAAGGATGTCACCCAGCTCACGGCGGGCGAGGGTGCCTATCTGGCCGCCGCGATCCAGCAGCCGACGCCCTTCGGCAGCATGACCGCCGCCCGGCGCCCGGCCGCCGAGCAACGGTGGAGGGCCGTGCTCAACAACATGGTCCGGGACAACGCCGTCACCGCCGCCGAGGCGGCGCAGATGAAGTTCCCGCAGCCCAAGAAGCAGAAGATCACCGACATCCTCAAGGGCCAGAAGGGCTACATGGTCAACGTGGCCAAGAAGGAGCTCCTGGAGCGCCGCGGCTACACCGAGGACCAGATCAACCGCGGCGGGCTGAAGATCACCACCACGTTCGACAAGGACCTCATGGACGCCGCCAGGCAGGCGGTGACGTCGAACGTCCCCGACGGGATGAGCAAGAAGATCCGTACCGCGATGGTGTCGGTAGACCCGAAGACCGGCCAGGTCGAGGCGTTCTACGGCGGTCGCGACTACCTGGACGAGGCGGGCAGCAGCGCGTTCTGGGACCGCGCCCAGGCCGGATCCGGGTTCAAGCCGATCGCGCTCGCGGCCGCGCTCGATGACGGCAAGACCCTGTCGACCTCGTACGACGGCAGCTCGCCGCAGTACTTCAACGGCACGGACCTGCGGAACGACAGCAACGCCCAGTACGGCACGATCAACCTCGTCACCATGACGCAGAACTCGGTCAACACGGCGTACGTCAACCTCGGCCAGGACATCGGCACCGAGAGGATCGCCGAGATGGCCGAGAAGATGGGAATCCCGGCGGGCGATATGACCAAGGAGCAGCGGGACGCCCCCTCGTTCCCCCTCGGGATCGTCTCCCTGCACCCGGTCCAGCAGGCGGGGGTCTACGCGACGTTCGCCTCCGAGGGCGTCTACCGGAAGCCGTACACGGTGAAGTCGGTCAGTGACGAGAGCGGCGACGAGAAGGACTTCACCGAGAAGGGCAAGCGGGCGTTCAGCCAGCAGGTCGCCAAGGACGCCACGTACGCGATGAGCAAGGTCGTGCAGAGCGGCACTGGCACGGGCGCCCAACTGTCGGACGGGCGCGACGTGGCGGGTAAGACCGGCACGACGGACGGTGGCCGGGCGATCTGGTTCAACGGGTTCATCCCGCAGATGGCGACGTCGGTGGCGATGTTCCGGAGCGACAACAAGCCGCTGTCGATTCCCGGATATGGCGCGTACGGGGGCCAGTTGCCCGCGCAGATGTGGAACTCGTACATGTCCAAGGCGGTGACCATCAAGAACTTCGAGATCAAGGAGTTCGGTGACCCGTCGTCCTATCCCGGAAGCTACAACGGCACGCCGAGCGGCCGTTCGACCGATACGCCTTCCACCTCGCCGTCGGACAGGCCGTCGCGGCCTCCGCTGACGCCGAACCCGGGCGACGGTTCGAGGCCGCCGAAGCCACCGTCCGGCCGGCCGAGCCCTCCGATCCCGGAGCCGAGCGACCCGGATCCCGGAGATCCCGAGCCGGGTGATCCGGGTGACGGCGGCGGTAATCCACAGCGCCCGAACGCAAGTAGATAACAAGAGCCGATTTGGCTGGGAAAGCCACCAGAACGCCAAGGAAAAGGGAGCCGGACCACGATCCGGCTCCCTTTTTCACGTCACGTCAGGGCTGGACGGGGAACGTCAGGAACAGGCATTGCCGATTCGTTCCGGCGTCCCGGACATAGCGGCGTTAAGTTGCGAGGCGTCGCCCGTTCCGACACTCGCGGCGGCCGTACGGAGCCGGGCCGCTTCGTCGGTGAGCGCCTTCTTCAGCTCTTTCTTCTCGGCCTTTTTACCCAGGCCGTCGATCTTGCCCGCGAGCTGGTCGGTGGCCTGCCTCCACTGGGCCGGATCTGCCGCAGATGCGCCTTTCACCTGGGTGATGTACTGCTGGTAGGCCTGCTTGGTCTCGGTGCAGACCTGACTCGTGTTGTCGCCCCCGCCAACCAGTCCGCACGCCCCCAGGCTCATGACCAGAGCCCCGCCGATCACCAGCCGGGCCGCATGGGTACCCCACGCCCCCCTTGCCGTCTGAGCACCCCATGCCGTCTGGACAGCCCATGCCCCCGTTGCCGCCCAGGCACCCCATGCCCGCGTTGCCGCCTGTGCCCCGTTCCGCATTACACCCTCCACGTGATCCCCGTCGGCCAACTTGATCCCCGCCGGTATCTGCATATACTTCCGCACTAGGTCATGAGTGCCAGCGTCAAGCCCCGGCTTGCTGGCCGGCAACCCTTCGTCCGCGATGGGGTGCCCCGGGTGAGGACCTGGCCGGACGCAGCACCGCGTTCGGCAAGCGCGGACCCCGGTAGCCACCTTGAGGGGTCCCTGGATCCTGAAAGGCCGCACCCATGCACGCCGCCACCCTCACCCACTCCCCCCATGCCACCGTTCCGTCGGCGCGTTCCGCCACGTTCGCCCCGCTCCAGGTCATCGGCACGGGCGCGCTGGTCCCGCTGAACGACGGCGGCACCGTCGGCTACGCCAACCTCGATTACGCCGCGAGCGCCCCGTGTCTGGAGGCGGTGCACGAGGCCGTCACCCGCGCACTGCCTTACTACAGCAGCGTCCACCGCGGTGCCGGGTACGCGTCGCAGGTCACGACCGAGGCGTACGAGAAGGCGCGCGAGACGGTGCGTTCGTTCCTCGGCGCCTGGGAACGCGACGCCGTCGTCTTCACCCGCAACACCACCGACGCGATGAACCTGCTCGCCCACGCCGTCCCGTCGGGCACCACCGTCGTCGTCTTCGAGACAGAGCACCACGCCACCCTGCTGCCGTGGAAGCGCGCCGTGCGGCTTCCAGCGCCCGCCAGCCCGATCGAGGCGATCTCCGCCGCCGACCGGGCGCTGGCCGAGGCCCCGGGCGGGCCGAGGCTGCTGGTCGTCACGGCGGCCTCCAACGTGACCGGCGAGCTGTGGCCGATCGCCGAACTGGCGAACGTGGCGCGGCGGCACGGCGCCCGGATCGCCGTCGACGCCGCCCAGCTCGTCCCCCACCGGCCGCTCGACATGAAGTCCCTTGGTCTCGACTACGTGGCGTTCTCCGGGCACAAGTTGTACGCGCCGTTCGGCGCCGGGGTGCTCGCGGGCCGGGCCGACTGGCTGCGCGCCGCCGAGCCGTACCTCAAGGGCGGCGGCGCGAGTGCCTCGGTCCAGAACGGCGGCGGGACCACGCAGTGGTCGACCAGCCCTGAGCAGCGCCACGAGGCGGGCACCCCCAACGTGCTCGGCGTCATCGCGCTCGCCGCCGCCTGCGAGGCGCTCACGGGCACCGGCTGGGACGTTCTGAAGGCGGACGAGGAGCGGCTCCTGGCCCGTCTCCGGAACGGACTCGCCGCGATCCCCGGTGTGCGCGAACTCACTCTGTGGGGTGACCGTAGCGACAGGGTTGGAATCGTGTCTTTCGTCGTGGACGGCTGGAGCGCGCGCGACGTGGCGCTTACGCTGTCCGGGGATTACGGCATCGGCGTGCGGGACGGGAAGTTCTGCGCTCATCCGTTCGTCCACCACCTCCTGGGCGCCTCTGAGGCGCCGCTGGAGGCCGGAGGCGCTTCGGGTGCGGGCGGATGCGGGAGCGGACAAACCTCAGCGGTACGCGCGAGTTTCGGCATCGGCACGACCGAGGAGCACGTCGACCGGCTGCTGCACGCCCTCGCGCGGATCGCCCGGGAACCGCGCGGCTGACGGCCGACACGCGCGTCGAGGCCTCCCGCCGAAGACCCGGCCACCGGACGGCTTGGCCACAGCCGGGCGGCCCGATGCCGACCGGGGACCCGCCGATAGGACGCTTTGGTCCTGTTCGCCCATGTAGCGTAGTCAGGTCCGTGACTTACCCGCCGGGGTCCGTGCAGGGGACTCGCAGGCGGGCGAGACAGGGGCGGGCGGGATAAGAACAGCGCGGCAGGAAGCGGCAGGAACAGGGGGTGGCGACCGTGGCCGACGTGTGGCGACCCACGTCTGAGCTCGAGCGCCGGTTGCACGAGGCGGTGCGCGCCGGAAACCAGGAGACGTACTTCCAGTTGCTCGCGGAGAGCGAGCTGGTGATCCCCGTACCACCGGATCTGATCGACGACGTGCTCGCCAACGAGACCCAGCCGGCATGGCCGACCCAGGAGGAGGACGGGCGCGTCCACGTGCTCGTCTACACCTCCGCGGCGGCCATGCGCGCATGCCTCGGACCGGCGTACCAGCACTTCATGAAGCTCAAGTTCACGGATCTGGCCGAGACCTGGCCCGACTCGCGCTGGTGGCTGGCGGTCAACGCCCCCGCCCACAGCTCGAAGCACGCCGTTCCGCTGCCGATCGAGGGCCGGCTCCCGGCGTGGTTCATCAAGCAGCTCGGCGAAGGCGACATCAAGCTGCCGCAGGTGGGTCGCACTCCGGACCCGGCCCCCCCGCGGCAACCTTCCCCCGACACCACGGTCACCGACCTGCCCCCGATCGGCGACCCCACGTCCGCCCTGGGCGCCCCACCATCCCCGGCGACCCCAGCCCCCGAGACCCTGCCCGCCCGAGGCGCCCACGCGGCCAGCACGCCCCCAGCAGGCACGCACCCCGGCTCCACACCCCCCGGCCCCGCACCCGCCGGGCCCACACCGCCCGGAGCCACACACCCGGGTGGCGCACACACAGGGGCCACACACACCGGTGCCACACACACTGGTGGCGCACACACAGGGGCGACACACACCGGTGGCGCACACCCGGGTGGCGGACACACAGGTGACGCACACACGGGGACCACGCACACGGGTGGCACACACACGGGTGGTGCGGCATCTTTCTCTGGCACGCCCGGCACTGACCCTGCGGCCCCAGATTCACCCGGCGCCGCTACGCCCGGCGCTCCCACGCCAAGCGCTCCCACATCCAGCGCTCAAACGCCGAGCGGTGACACACCCGCCCCTGGCACACCGATCCCAGGCGCCCGTGGGACAGACACGACCGCCACTGGCGCGCCAATTCCTGGCACGCCCGGCCCTGGTATGCCCGGCACTAGCAAGCAAGGCGCCGACACACCCGCGCCAGGCACACCCGCTTCGGGCACACCTAGCGCTGATACTCCCGCGCCGGGAACGCCCGTAGCCGGACCAGCGGCGGGAGGGACGCCTGGCGCCGGTTCGCCCACGCCTTCAAGCATTCCCACGTCCCCAGGCGCTCCCACGCCCGGCGCCCCTGGCAGTACGGGCAGTCCAGGCGCGGCTCACCCAGCGGACCCGACGCTTGCCCCGGGCCCGGAGTCCGTCTTCGGCACCTCGAACGCTCCAGGCGCCACACCCACCGGTGACCCCCAGCATGCCCCGGGTACACCGCATCCCGGCGACTCGAGACTCGCTCCGGGTGAACCGGCACCCCATCCCAGCGCAGGGTCTGTCTCCGATGCGCTTGCGCCCGGCGCACCGTCCGTACCAAGCAACGCACCTGATGCCGACTCGACGCCTGCATCCAGCGCCACGCCTACTCCCACGTCCACGCCTACGCCTACGCCCAGCGAAGGTTCCACGCCCGGCGCGGGGCCTGGTGGCTCGGCTCACGCTGCGGGCGCGACGGATGGTCCTGGAGCGGCAGACCCAGCTGGGGCGGCTGTTCCGCCGAGCGATGCTGGATCTGACGCCCTGGTCGCCCCGAAACCACGGACTGCCAAACACGCCGGCGGTCCGTCGCCCGAAGAGACCGTGGTCGATGCGCCCGCCGCGACGGACGACGGTGCTTGGGAAGAGCTCCAGGACCAGCACAAGGATCTGCCACGGCAGACGCGGCGCACCGAGTTCCGGCCCGCGAACGAGGTGGAGAAGGATCTGCTCCGCGCCGCGGCGCAGAACGATCACGATCTCTTCCTGCAGACTCTCGCGGACGCCGACGTGCTGCTCCCCGTTCCCGAGGAGCTCGACTACACGTTGCGTCCCGGGCGGCCAGGCTTCCCCTGGCAGGCCGCCGACATCGAGGGCGTCACGTTCGTGCCGATGTTCACGTCCCCCGAACGGCTGGTCGAGGCCGCCACGGCCGCGGGGACCGGATCCGACTCGATCAAGCTGCCGTTCACCGTGGCCATGCGTTACTGGCCGGATCCGCGATGGGCCCTGGCAATCAACTCCGGCTCCCGCGCGGGCGGCACGATCCAGGCCGAGCAGTTGCCGGGCCTGGCCAAGTGGGCCGACGAACGCGCGGCAAGGCGTCTCGCGGAACGTTTCGAGCCGCAGAACGACGTCGAACAGCGGCTCTTCGAGGCCGCCCGGCGCCGCGACACGGACGCGTTCTTCAAGATCTTGCTGGGCGCGCAGGTGCTGGTGCCCGCCGAAGCGGACACTCCCTGGGGCATCTCGCCCGATGACCGGGAGTTCCCGTGGCGGCCGGTCCCGGTCCACGGCCAGACCTCGATCCAGGTGTTCACCTCGCTCAAGTGGATGAACGATGCGATCGGGTCGTCCCGCTTCGTGATGCCGAGCCTGCTCGAGATGGTGGCCGCCTGGCCGGACACCGAGTGGACGCTCGTCCTCAATCCCGGTACTCCGATCGACGCCACCATGCCCGGCGAACAGGTCCGTGCCCTCAGCGGACCACCGCGTACGACAGCGACCAGCGACCGGCCGGCCGAGGCGAAGCCCACGGCGGCCCAGCCGACACCTCTGCGACGTGAACGAGGCGCCACGCAGCCGACCGACGCTGGTGCGCCGCCCGCTGACGTGGCGTCGCAAGACCCAGCGGCTCAGGCGAACGCCCCAGCAATGCAGCCGCCGACGGGCCAGCCGGATGACGTGGCCGCGCAGCCACTGGGCCCTGTCCCTCCGGTGCAGGCGGCACCGGGCCAGCCGGATGACGTCGCATCGCAGTCCGCGGGTGCGCAAGCGAACGATCTGCCAGGGCGACCCACGAGCGCGCAGCCAAACGACATCGCGGCACGACCGGCGGGAGCGCAGCCAGGCGATATCGCGGCGCGACAGGCGGGAGCGTCGTCAAGCGATCTCGCCGGACCGCCCCCGGGCCCACAGGCGGCCGACCCTGCGGCGCAGGCAGCACCACCCGGCCAACCAAACGAGGCCGCAGCGCAACCCACGAGCGCGCAACCAAGTGACCTCGCAGGACGACCCACGGGCGATTTCGCCGGGCAGCCCCCAGGCCCACAACCGACCGACCCCGCGGCACAAGCAGCACCTGGCCAACCGAACGACGCCGCGCCGCAACCCATGAGTGCGCAGCCGAACCAGCCACGGGGCGACGTTGCGGCCCAGGCCCAGGCCCAGCCTCAGGCGGCCGGCGCGCAGGCAGCGCCTGAACAGGTCCAGCAGCCGGAGGAGGAGTTCGAGCCGGGTAACCGGATCGACCAGGAGCTCTACGAGGCCGCGCTCGCCGGTGACTCCGACGCGTTCCTGCGGGTGTTGCTGGCCGCCAACGTTCTCGTCCCGATTCCGCAGGACGCGGCGTTGGAGGTGACGCCGATCCAGAAGGAGTTCCGCTGGGAGGCGGCGCTGCGCGAGCCGTCGGCGGTACAGGTCTTCACCTCGCTCGTACGGCTGCGCGAGGTTCTGCCGGAGTCGCGGTTCGTGTACGCGGACTTCCGGGAGCTGATCGGTTCCTGGCCGCACGAGGACTGGGCCATGCTGCTCAACCCGGGCACCCGGATCGGCGCGTCGTTGCGCGGCGACCAGGTCCATGCGCTCAGCGAGTGGGCAGTACGGGTCGGGCTCGTCCAGGCACGGCCGGAAGTGCCGGTGCCGCCCGTTCCGCAGCGCGAGCCGGAGCCCGTCGCCGTGTACGAGCCGCCGCAGTCCCTGAGCGACCCCGAACCCGAGCCGTTCGACACGACGGCCGCCCCGTCGCAGCCCTACCGCACACGCCCGCCGGTGCCGACACCGGAGGCGGAGCTCTCCGCCCAGCCGACGGTCATGCAGAAGGTCGTCCCGCACAGCCACGTCAGCTGGTACCTGGAGCAGGGCTACGACCGCGTGGGCGGCTTCGTACACCCGACCTCGGATGTCGCCGACCTGCAGACGCCTGTACAGCTGTACGAGGCGCTGGGGCTGCTCTACGAGGACTCCCCGTTCGACCTGGGTGACGACGGCGTCTATGTGATCCGGTGGCCCGCGTACTGCGGTGCGCTCTACCGGATCCCGTTCGGCGGGCAGACCGAGGAGGCCCTGGAGGCCTGGGGCGACGCGGGCTGGGTGATCGAGCGGCCGCCGTTCCACGGAGGCGGGTTCGCGCCCGGCAGTGCGGGCTCCATCCGCGAGTACAAGGTCGACAGCGTTCGCCTTCCTTATGGGGCAGAGATGTATTACCTCGGGATGGATCGATCCGAGCGGTTCGTCGCGATGTACGACCCGGACCGGCTCGCGTGGCTGCGTCCTCAGGAGGAGGCCGCCGGCAGCACGGATCGTTCGGAGGCCGCGCAGTGACTCGTGACGGTTACATCGCTCGTTGGCTAGGCCGGGAGTTCGAAGCGGCGCCGGGCGCCGACGGCGACATCCGGTTGTACGCGGACCAGACGACCGACGGGTTCGAAGAGATACGGCCGGGCCGCTACCGCCGCATCGTGCCCGCGCACGAAGTGGAGGAACTCCGCTACATCCGCACGACCTGCTCGTGGCGTGGCGAGCGCTTCGTCATCGTCGGCGAACACGAGGGCTGGCTGCGGGTCGAGTACGCAGGTGGACGCGCCCCGACAGCGGCCCGGCTGGGCCTGGACCGCGTCGACCACGGGGTCTGGCAGACGTGGGCTCCGCGCGCCGAAATCGAGGACCTCCGCGAGGAGCTCATCTGATCGAAATTCATGCAACATGGGGTTGATTGATCATTAGATCCGTGTTCGCATGGCTTCGGTGGCGATCCCTCGGGTAGTGATGGGAGCCTCAGACGGGTCAACGTTGACATGACGGAGGTGCGGGGGCTGTGCTCTCCCGATCGGCAGGGAAACCGATCTTTGTAGGACTCAGCACGGCGGCACTGGTAGCCGCAGGCGGAATACCTGCGTGGGCCGACGATCCCTCACCGACGACCACCACGTCGACCTCCACCGCACCGTCCAACCCCGAGTCCCCCGAGGTGCCGCCCATACCCCGCCTCACGGTCGACGTCACTCCCGGAGAGTCGAGTGCGAGTCCAGGCACCAGGGTCAAGGTGATCACGCTCATCACGGCTGAGCAGGCCAATGCGGCGGACGTCAAAATCGAGAGCATCGTGGCGAAGAGCTCGCAGGCCAAGGTCAAGCCCACGGTGACCGGTCCGTGCCCGAGCCCGTTCACCGGAGAGCGCTGCAAGCTCGGAGAAATCACCAAGGGCAACAACAAGGCCATCGTGTCTTACGTGACCGTCCGCGAGAAGCTCGAGAAGACCACGTCAGTTACGTTCACCGTCACCGTGAGCGGCAAGGACATCAAGGCGAAAACCAGCGCGGCCAAGTTCACGTACGTCGTGAAGCCCACCAAGCCACCCAAGCCGAAGCCGACGCCCTCGCCCAGGCTCACCCCGGACTCCGGCGACGGACCGTCCGACGGCAAGAGCGGAAAGAGCGGCAGCGGCTCGGGCAGCAACAACTCCGGCAGCAACGGGAGTAACTCGGGCGGCAACAGCGCCCCGTACGTGCCGCCGCGCCCGAACGGCACGTTCAACCCGAGCACTCAGAGCCCGCGGGTGGCCCTCCCGCCGATCGCGCAGCCGTCCCCCTCGGTCGCACCGGCTGCGGCGCCTCCGAGCCCCAACAGCCGTCTCCGCGGCAACGAGCGCCCGGTCGCCCAGGACCTCACGTTCGAACGGATGGCGAGCACACAGGTGGCCTGGCTGGCCGCGCTGATGGTCGCGTTCTCGCTGCTGCTGACCCAGCTCCGCCTGGGCCGCCGCCGCACTGGTCCGGCCGCCGCGCCGATCCGTCCCCGAGGCGACCACCGCCGTCCACGTCGCGGCATCTTCGGCAAGTAAGGACGCAGCCCGCACACGCTCACCGAGATGTTCCCCCATGTCAGATCCGCCGATGCCAGATCCGTTCCCCGCCCGGTCAGGCTAGCCCGGAACAGCCGGTCGTCGGTGTCGAGTTGCCCGCGTTCTTGCGGGAGCTGACCGCGGTGCTGTTGTCGAGCCGCACCGTTTGATGACGCGCTGCGGCAGCTGGCCGACTTGGTCTCCAGCACCGCCGTAGGTCGTCCGATGACCGGATCACCCTTCGCTGCGGCGACCAGGTGCTGACGGTCGCCTCCTCTGAGCGCACGCCCTGCAGGAACCGAGTGGGAACATCCTTCCGCCGTCCATTCCATGTGGTTATGGATGAAGATATTGGACGTTTTGGATCAGCCGCGCCACTATGGATCATGCCGGAACCACCGCAAAGATCGAAGGATCGCAACCACTGTGACGAGCAAGAACCCCAAGATCGATGCCATCGAGAAGTTCTTCGCCGCGTACGCCACCAATGACCTGGACGGGATGCGGGCCGTGCTCACCGATGACATCGAGTGGACCATCCCCGGGCATCACCCGCTGTCGGGCACCAAGCGCGGCGTAGAGGAGGTCGCCGCGTTCTTCACGCAGCTCGGCAAGGCCGGCTTCCAGGCCGAGCCCCTGTTCTTGGAAGCCAACGCCGAGTACGTCGTCGACATCCACCGCGGCTGGACCACCGAAGGCGAGGGCAAGGTCGACACTCTCTGGGCCCTGGTCTGGCACTTCAACGCCGAAGGCAAGGTCGACCGCGTGGTCAACCTCTCCGGCGATCAGCACCAGATGGACGCCTTCGTCTGGAACAACTACGCCCTGGCGCCGATCCCGGCCCGTCTGTCCGAGAGCTGACGATGAGATACACCCCCACATCACCGTCATGGCCCGCCGCCTCAGCCGCGCCCGGCCTTGCGGGTCGGCGGGGATCAATCTTGGGAGCGCATGAGGCCGTGGCAGGCGACTGCGGCGGCGGCTACTACGTTCAGGGAGTCGACGCCGTTGGAAATGGCGGTCGGGCTCATAGGGATGCAGACGCGTTCGTCGGCCTCGTGGAGCCAGCGGGACGAGAGGCCGTCACCTTCGGAGCCGAGCATGAGGGCTACGCGATCGCCCAGTGGGGCCTTATCAATTGGTGTGGCGAACTGGTCTGGAGTGAGGGCCAAGAGAGCGAAGCCGGCTTTGCGAAGGATGCCCAGGTCATCGTGCCAGTTGGTCATGCGGGCGTAGGGGATGGCGAAGACCGCTCCCATGGAGACCTTGATTGAGCGGCGGTAGAGGGGATCGGCGCAGCGGGGGGACAGGATGATCGCGTCGATACCCAGGGCCGCAGCACACCTGAATATCGCGCCGACGTTGGCGTGGTCTACGAGGTCTTCGAGGACCAGGATGCGGCGTGTTCGGGTGACGAGGTCTTCGACGGTGGGCAGGGGGAGGCGTTCGAGGGAGGCGAGGGCGCCGCGGTGCACCTGGAAGCCCGCCACGCCCTCGACGGTCGCGTCGTCGGCCACGTAGACGGGGGCGTCCAGGGTGTCGAGGACGTCGGCGAGCGGCTCGACCCAGCGGTGGGCCATCAGGAACGCGCGGACGGGGAAGCCGGTGCCGACGGCTCGGCGGATCACCTTTTCGCCTTCCGCGATGAACAGCCCCTGCTCGGCCTCCAGGCTCTTACGCAGGTTCATGTCGCGGAGCCGCACGAAATCGGCGAGCCGCGGATCGGCTGGGTCGGAGACAGGGACGAGCTGGGCCATCCCTCAATTGTGCCGGTCAGGGGAGGCGGAGTTCGGCGAAGACGGCTCGGTGGTCACTGCCCGGCAGGTCGTGGACTGCGACCTTGCTCACGGCGCAGCGGTTGTCGACGAGGATGTGGTCGATCGTGATGGGGGGCCGTGGCTCCGTGGTGCCCCAGGTGGGCACGAGGCCGGCGCCGGCGCGGTCGGCGGCGTCGGCGTATCCGCGGTCGATGATGCCTCGCAGGTTGGCGTGGTCGAGAGTCGCGTTGAAGTCGCCCGCGAGGATCCGTACAGGCTGGTTCGCAGCGCCAGCCGGAGACGCGACGTTCTTGGGGCGGGCTTCCGGGAGTGCGTTGAGGTCGCGTTTCCAGTCGCGGAACGACTCGGCGGAGATCGGCGGCACGGGGTGTACGGCGGTCACCTCGATGCGGCGTCCGCCGGGGAGAGTGATCTCGGCTTGCGGCATCGCCATCTGCGTACGCGGAAGGGAGGGCAACGCGCGCAAGGGGTGGCGGGAGTAAAGGCCAGATCCGGCCGCGCCCCATCGGGTGTCGACGACCTTGTGCGGCAAGAGTGCGGCTAGTCCGGCCTGCTCGTAGCGTTCCACGTCCTCGGGCTGGAGTTCCTGCAGGCTGAGGACGTCTGCCTGGGTGTTGCGGACGAGTTCGACGAGGCGGGCGGGGTCGGCTTCACCGAAAAGGAGGTTGGCGGTCAACACCCGTACGACCGGGCCTCCGGCGGACGGCTGGTCACCACCGAGCGCGCGTGGCACCACTGCTACCAGCAGACCTGCGGCGACCACACCGGCTACGACGGCCGCCCGCCATCTGCGCAGGAGCAAGGCCACAATGATCGGGACGGGCACGGTGGCGGCCACGTACGGCGTCAGCGCGAGCAGCGGCGCGGCGGGCACCTGGATGACGGGGAGCCGATCACCGCCGGCCAGCCTGACCAGGGCCCACGTACCCCAGGCGCCGGCAGCGGTCCAGGCCACCACGGTGCGCCAGCGACCCGATCTGCCGTTCGCCTCGGTCGCCGGCTCAGCGGTCGTCTCCCCCACCTGCACTTCGCTCCCCTCAATGCGCACCGCCCCCCGGCACGCATCCCCTAGATCTACTGACGTTCGGCGGCGGCGCCGAGTTGCCGCGCCGCCCAGTGGTCCTCCGGCTGCACGCAGTGAGGGGGATGGTGCAAAGCATGAGTTATCAAGACGTACGCTCATGACCTGCGTCATTATCATATTTGAGCTCTTTGTAACCTCCGGGTCGTACTACTACAGTGCCGGGGAACATCGACGGGTTTCTGGTGAATCGAGGACTGCCGTGAGCGGACGTCATCGCAACGACTTCCCTGAGGGGACGCCGGGTGACGGTGGGGCCGACCCCTCCAGGCCGGTCTTCGGCCCGGCCAATGACGGGTCCTCCGACTGGTTTGGATCCAGCGAAGGGCAGCCCGGACCGGGCCCCGGCGCCGCTCCGGGCGGCCCGGGTGATCTCGGCACGGCGGGCAACCCCCTTGGGGCTCCCGTAGCCGGAGGTCCAGGCGGCGGCGCATCTGGCGGCCCTGGCGCTTCAGGCCCGTACGGAAGCTCGGGCGGACCGGGCATGCCCGGCGGCGGTCCGGGTGGTACGCCAGGCGGTGGGCCAGGCGGCGTTTCGGGGTCGCACGGTGCTTTGGGTGCTCTGGGCGCCAGTGCGGGTGCTTCCGGCCCGTACGGGACGTCCGGCGGTTCGGGGGCCCACGGGGTCCCAGGCGCTTCATCGGGCCAGCAGGGAATCCCCGGCGCATCAGGACAGCACGGAACTCCGGGCGCATCGGGACAGCACGGAACTCCCGGCGGATCGGGCATGCATGGCGTGGCAGGCGGGTCTGGTTCCCATGGCGCCGCGCGCGCTTCGGGCGGTTCCGAGGCGCCTGAGTGGTTCACTCCCCGCCCGTCGGAGGAGCCCGGCTACGGCGCGGGTGGCTTCACGGGGGCTTCGGACGCCGGTGGCTACGGTCTGGGGCGTCCCGGTTCCCCGTCGGCGAGCGCGTACGGCTCGGAATCCGCCTCCAACCCCTCCGAGGGTGGCGTCCCGGGTGCGGGCGGCGCAGGAGCGGGTGCGGGCGGTGGTCCCAGTGGCTCGTACGGGGAGTACGACTCGATCAGCCGGTCTGACGAACGTCCGACCGGGTTCTTCGGCGGCCGCGCGGGCGGTTCCGGCGACTCTGGCGGCTACGGCGGCTCGGGTGGCGGTTCCGGAGGCTCCGGCGGCGGCTCCGGGGGCTATGGCAGCGGCGAGTACGGGCGGCGGCGCAAGAAGCGCAGCGCCACCGCGCTGATCGGCCCGATGGCCGGCGCGGTCGGCCTGGCTCTGCTGCTGGGCGTCGGCGTGTACGCGTTCGCCGAGAGCGGTGGCGGCTGCGGAGACGGCGACGCCCTCAACCTGGACGTCGCGGCCTCGCCTGACGTCGCGCCCGCCATTCTCAAGGCGGCCGAACGCTTCAACGGCGCCCGGCACAAGGTCGGCGGCAAGTGCGTCAGCGCCAAGGTCTCCAAGACCGAATCCGCCTCCGCCGCGACGCTGCTGTCCGGCCAGGGCGTCGCGACCGGCGGCAACAAGCGCCCGGACGTGTGGATCCCCGACTCGTCCCTGTGGACCTCGCTCGTGCGGGGCACGTCCAAGGGCAAGGAGAACCTCCAGATCACCAAGACCTCGGTGGCCTCCAGCCCGCTCGTCGTCGGGCTGCCCCGTACCCTCGCGGGCCAGCTCCAGCAGCAGGGCGTCACCGCGACTCCGTCCTGGGA
This sequence comes from Actinomadura sp. 6N118, assembly GCF_044326415.1. Taxonomy (NCBI): domain Bacteria; kingdom Bacillati; phylum Actinomycetota; class Actinomycetes; order Streptosporangiales; family Thermomonosporaceae; genus Actinomadura; species Actinomadura sp. 6N118. The sequence goes on from NZ_JBIRAZ010000034.1 coordinate 42,872, forward strand.
CAACCTGCTCAAGGTGGCCGGCGGCGTCACCGGCGGCGGCGTGACCAAGAACCAGATGATCCCGGCGAACGCGATCAAGCTGCTCGTGCCCGACCCGTCGCGCAACGCGGCCGGGATGGTGGGGCTCATGGTCGTCAGCACGCTGCTGACGAACGACCCGAACCAGAACGAGATCTTCACGAGCATCGTGCGCACGGTCCGGGAGAGCACGGTGCCGACCGTGAACGCGCAGTTCACGCAGTTCCGGAAGGGCCGTACGGGCAAGCAGCCGGTCGCGCTGTCGTCCGAGCAGGCGCTCTACACCTTCAACAAGAACAGCCCCGCCGAGCCCGCCGTCGCGTTGTACCCGACCGAGGGCACGATGTCGATGGACTACCCGTTCACGGTCACCTCCGGCGACGGCGACAAGCAGAAGGCCGCGCGCCTGCTCGAACAGGCGATGAACACCGACAACACCCGCAACGACGTCCGGCAGCTGGGCTTCCGTACGCCCGACGGCAAGGCGCCGAACGGCTTCGGCGAGGCCACGGGCGTCAGCCCGGCACGCCCGCGCCAACTGCCGACGCCCAAGGACGCCGACGTCCAGAAGATCATGCAGGCCTGGTCGCGGCTTTCGCTGGGCCTCCGCATTCTGACCCTGTTCGACATCTCCGGCACGATGGCCGAGGAGATGGCGCCCGGCGTGACGCGGCTCCAGGCCACCGCGAAGACCGCGCAGGGCGGCCTCAGCATGATGTCCGACGACACCGAGCTGGGCATCTGGGAGTTCTCGACGAAGCTCGTGGGCAACCAGGACTGGAAGCCCATGATCCAGGTCGGCCCGCTCGGCGAGCGCATCGGCTCGGTGAAGCGCCGCGACCTGGTCCTCTCGGCGCTGAGCGCGTCGCGGCCCAAGGCCACCGGTGACACGGGACTCTTCGAGACGCTCATGGCCGCGTACAAAGAGATGAACCGCACCTACAAGCCGGAGTTCGGCAACTCGATCCTGCTGCTGACCGACGGCAAGGGCAACGACGACCCCGGTGGCCCCACGTTCAAGGAGACCATGAGGCGCCTGCGCGGCATGGTCGACCCGAACAAGCCCATCCAGGTCAACATGATCGGCATCGGCGACAACGTCGACACGAGCGAGATGGAGCCGATCGCCGAGCTCACCCACGGCAGCGTCCAGGTGGCCAGGAACCCGCAGGAGATCGCCAAGATCTTCCTGCGCATGCTCTCCCGCCGCATCACCCAGTAGAACCAGATCACACAGTAGAACCAGATCACACAGCAGAACCACGCAGCACTGCGGGCCCCGGAGACGATCCAGTCCCCGGGGCCCGCCGCCGTTCCACCCCTGCGCGCGAGCAGCCCGGAACAAATCGGGGAGATTAGTTCAGAAACCGTGTCAACCGGTCGGCGGGGTCGCTCGTCAATCTAGGTGGAGGCCCGACGGGGAGCGGGGCCGTCGGGCCTCCTTACACCCCCCTGACCCGTGGCGGGGGTGGATCAGCCCATCAAGGGCGGCTCCCAAGGCAGCCCTAGCGGGGACGGTCCGATCGAGGGCGGTCCCTCCGGGGCGGCCCTCTTGAGGGCCGGAGCAAGATAACTTCCTGGAACACGGCACTTCATGGCGCGGCCTCCTGGGTCGCACCGGCCGACGTCTCAGCACGCGGGAGGACCCACGTGTCCGCTTGGCCCACGCTCGACCGGCAGGACGACCAGCGCCTGGCCCTGGCCCTCGCCGCCGGTGACTCCGACTCGCTGGCGTACATCGTCGATCGCTATTCGGCCCGCCTCTACGACTACTGCCACGCGCTGCTGCGAGACCAGGAGTCGGCCGCCGTCGCGCTGCACGACGCGTTCATCGCCGCCTACGCCCACATCGGTCACCTCCGCGAACCGGAGCGGTTCCGCAGCTGGCTGTACGCGCTGATCCGGAACGAGTGTCTACGGCGCCTTCAGGACCCGGAGCGCCCCACCGAACGCGTGGAGGCGCCCGAGGTCGAGGACGTCTTCCTCGACGCCGACGAACGTGCCATGCGCATGGAAGCCCGGCATCTGATCCACAGCGCCCTCTCCGGCCTGCGTGGCCGCGAACGCGAAGCGCTCGACCTGCTCCTACGGCACGACCTGGACGCCGCGGAGATCGGCGGTGTGCTGGGCGTCAACGCGCAGGAGGCCACCGATCTCGTCGGCGAGGCCCGGCGCCGCCTGGACGACGCGCTGGCGGCGGCTCTGATCGCACGCGACGGCCGCGACGAGTGCCCGAGCGTCGCGGCCCTCGTGTACGACGGGGAGTGGCCGCTCACGCCCGCTGTGAGCCGCAAGCTGATCCGTCATATCGAGACCTGCCCGACCTGCACGAACCGGCGTGACCGCAACGTCTCCACCGGACGGCTGCTCCAGGACCTGCCGGTGGCCCTCATGCCCGCCGACCTGAGGTCCCACATTCTGCAGACCGCTTTCGTCCCCGCGTTGAGGGACGACCTCGCGATGATCGCCCAACGCGCCGAACCGTTCGACACCTGGGGCTGGCCGGTCCCGCTGGAGCAGCCGAGTCCGCGCGAAACCCAGAAGCGCCGTTCGAAGCCGCCCGGTCTGCTCCCCGCGGTCGCCGCCGCGGCCGTCGTGATCCTCATCGTCGTGGGCGCCTTCATGTGGCTGCCGGGCGGCGGCAGTGACCGTGCCGGGGCGAACGCCCCCGAGAGCACGACCTCCGCGCCCGACCCGTCCGAGTCACCATCGGAGTCCCCGGAGCCCACCGAGTCCGAGGAGCCGACGGAGTCACCGACCCCGACGCCCACCCCCACCACGTCGACGCCGACCCCGTCCCCCACCCCGACGCCGACTCCGACCCGGACCCGCAAGCCCAAGCCGCCGCCGCCGTCGAAGTCCCCCGAGCGCCGTGGCACCCTCTCCGTGGGCGGCTGCTCCATCCCCGTGGGCAAATCGTCCTGCTCGGTCAGCGTGAGCGCGATCGGTGGCCCGGTCTCCTGGTCCGTCATCGGCACGACCGGCGGCATCTCGGCAAGCGGCGGCGGAGATCTCGGCAGGGGCGGCTCCTCCAGCGTCACGGCATCCCGCCCGGCCTGCACCGAGGCCGGCACCGGCTCCGGCAGCGTCCGCTTCTCCCCCCGCGGCTCCGCGACCGTCAGCTGGGAATGCGGGCCCCCTGAAGGCGCCTGATCTCTCCAGCACCCGGCACTCCAGGCGCCCGGCGCTCTAGGTGTCCGGCGCCGGACTCTCGTGATGCTCGCCACACTGGTCACTTACTGCTGCTCACTCTGGGAGAACGCGTACGCTGCGTACCCCGCCAGACACAGGAATCCCACAAGAAGCAGAAATTTCAGGAATTAGGTGGCAAGATCTGGCAACCAGAGCCCGCCGACAAACGTCGGGGGTGCTCACGGGGGCACGTCCAACACCACCAATCCACTGGGAGGAACTGTGGCCGGCGGATCCGGTCCCGGTCAGTTCGACGACCCCCGGCTCGCAGGTGCGCTGCGCGCGGGCGACGTCATCGCGCTGACCGAGGTCTACGACACCTACGCGCCGTTCCTCTTCGACTACTGCCACGGGCTGCTTCGCGACAGGGTCGAGGCAGCCGGGGCGTTGCGCCACTGCCTGATCGCCGCGCGGGAGCACGTGGCCGGGTTGCAGGAGCCGGAACGGCTGCGCGGCTGGTTGTACGCCCTCGCCCGCAAGGAGAGCATGCGGCGGCGGGACGAGCCGAACCGGCACACCGGTCAGGAGGCGCCCGAGGCCGAGGACGGTGACCTCAGCCCAGAGCAGCTAGTGCGCCGCACGGAACGCAGGGCACTCGCTCACAGCGCGCTGGGCGCACTCAGCGGACGGCAGCGCGAGGCCATCGATCTCTGGGTTCGTCACGAGCTCGACGCGACCGACATGGCAGGGATCTTCGGCATCTCTCTCGGCGAGATGGAACTCCTCCTCGCCGAGGCCCAGGTCGATCTCGATGCGGCACTCCGGGCCGCGCTGATCGCGCAGAACCACTGGGAGGACTGCCCCAGCGTCTCCGCGCTCACCGAGTCGTGGCCGTTGCCTCCTCAGACCGCCCAGTCTCTCGTACGGCATGTGGCGAGCTGCCCTACCTGCAGCTCCCGCGAGACACCGCCGCTCCCGGCGGACCGGCTGCTGGCGGTGCTGCCCATCGCGGCGATTCCGGGGGATCTGCGGCTGGACGTGCTGACGGCCGCGACGACTTCGGAACGGGCCGATGCCCGGCGCAGCGTGGCGGCGCTCGCCGAGCCGTTCGATGAACGAGGCTGGCCGGTCCCGTACCGGCCCGGTCCCGTTCGCGATCGCGAGCCGGCCCGCCGGAAGGTCCCGCTCCTCGCGATCGGAGGCGCGCTCGCCGTCGTCGCTCTGATCGCCGGGGCGGTGACCGTCTTCTCAGGTGGTGACTCCGGCGCCAAGTCGGCCTCTCCCCCGCCGTCGTCCGGCCAGGAACCCCCGTCCTCCCCGCCAGACCAGACACCACCGGGCGAAACTCCGCTCCCGACCGCGTCCTCGACGTCCACGACACCGTCTCCGACCACGACGAGTCCCACGCCCAGCAAGTCGCCGTCCAAGACCCCGTCGACCCCGCCAGAGCAGAGTACGCCGCCCTCGGAACCCCGTAACCCGCCTCCCGCACCGCCACGGCCGGGTTCCCTGGTGGTGTCGGGCTGCAATATGGGCTTGGACCGCTCCTGTGCCGTCCGTATCACCGCGGTCGGCGGTCCGGTGAACTGGCGGGTCACCGGCGCCTCTGGCGACCTCCGCGCCGGTGGCTCAGGCCGCCTGCTCAAGGGCCAGTCGATCGGCGTCACAGTGTCGCGCACCAACAACCTCTGCTGGGGCCGAGAAAGTGGAACGGTCTCGTTCGCCCCAGGCGGCGCCGCCCAAGTCTCCTACTGCTAACCCATAACCGCGGCGGGGGCGCCCACTGGCCTTCTCTCCCCCAGCAAGGCGCCCCCGCCGCCCCCCGTTCAACCCGCCCAAGCCATTCCGCCGGGGTCTCGTCTACCAGGCGGAGCCGGTGTCGAGGATTTGGTGGGCGCGGTTTACCAGGACAGGGACGGCGTCCCCGATGGTGTCGAAGCCCTCGCCCACGGTCGCGTTCTGCAGGAAGCGGGCGTGGATGCCTTCCAGGATGACGGCGAGCTTGAAGCACGCGAACGCCACATAGAAGTCGAGTGCGCCCAAGTCGAAGCCGGTAAGCGCGGCGTAGCGTTCGGCGAACTCCCGCCTGGTGTGGAACCCGGGGGCGGACGTGATCGTGGCGCCGACCGGGAGAGCCTCGGGGTCACCGGCCTCGGCCCAGTAGACGAGGGTCAGGCCGAGGTCCGAGAGCGGGTCGCCGAGAGTGGACATCTCCCAATCGACCACGGCAGCGATTTCAGGGCGCGGCTCCAGGCGGGCGAGCGCGTTGTCCAGCCGGAAGTCGCCATGCACCAGGCGTGCCAGGCCATCGGCCGGGAGACGTTCGGCAAGGCGAGCCGTGAGCCGGTCGTACTCCGGCACCTCATGCGTCACGCCGCCGGCCCGGATGGCCTCCTGCGAGCTGTCCCACTGCTTGCCCCAGCGCTTGAGCTGGCGGGCCATGTATCCGCTCGGCCGCCCGAAGTCGCCCAGCCCGAGGGCCTCGACGTCCACGAGGTGGATCGCGGCGAGCGCCTCGGCAAGGCATTCACTCAGCTGTCCGGCCTGTTCAGGCGAGATGTCGTCGGCGTCCTCGCGCGTACGAAGGACACGTCCCTCGACGTAGTCCATCAGGTAGAACCGCGCCCCGATGACGTCCTCGTCCTCGCAGAACGCCAGCGTGGTGGGCACCGGGACCGTGCTGCCCGCCCCCAGCGCCGACAGGACCTTGTACTCGCGGCTCATGTCGTGAGCCGTCGGCAGTACGTGCCCGAGCGGAGGCCGCCGCAGCACGATCCTGCGACCGTCCGACAAGGTGATCCCGTAGGTCAGGTTCGACCGCCCGCCTGCGATCAGATCGATCGCGGTGATCCGTCCGGACCCGGGGAGGGCATGCGCCAGCCAGTCCGCCAGGCGGGGGACGTCGATGCCGGGGACTCCGGCCGGAAGTTCAGCGTCAACGGTCATGACGCCCTATTAGAACGTGACTCGGTCTCACCTGTGAAGGGGCACCCCCGGGTTGGGCCTCGGCCACACGGAAAGTAACTCATCGGCCACTTCCGGCCGCTTCCCGGCATCTACCACGTCTCGTGATCATACTTCCCACCTGGGCGAATACCGTTCACTATGCGACCATGGCCGAAGGTTCTCCAGGAACCACGATCGCGGAGGTGGATTCAGGCAACAGGAAGGGTACGCATCTGCATCGACACACGATCAGAGGGACATTTACTGGACGTAGTGTCAGACGGCCGTCGAAACCAGCCCACGGCGGCAGGCAGGACTTGCGGGTCTCGCCGGGCTGCGAACAGAGGACTAGACCAATCCGGGGCTAGAGCGCCCGATTGGGGGGGACGTACCGTGGCCGACGCGTGGCTGCCGGGAGCCGGCCGAATGCCGGCACAGAAGGACGGCGGAGCGTTGAGGGGAGGTGCCCCCCGCGTCTCCTGGTTCAGCAGCGAATCCGACCCGCGTACCGTCTCGGCCCGGTCGGTGGCCGCCGACCTCCTCCGGGAGGGCCGCGCCGCGCACGTGGTGTGGAACCCCTGCTCGGGCGAGATCATCCAGTCGGTGCCGATCACCCGGGCGGCCCCGCTGCTCGGTGACGTGAGCCGGGAAGGGCGCGTGAACGTTCAGATCATGGTGGTGGGCCAGGCCCGCGACCCGTTCACCAACACGCTGCTCACCGGCCTCGACCCGATCATGCGATGGCTCGACTCCTGGGGCGTGACCCGCCGCTGGCCCGCCGGACCGCCGCTCCCGTCTCCCCAGTCGTACCACTCGAGCCGCAGCCGCCGGGATTGGTCCCGCGGCGGCCACTTCGGTGCCTCGCAGGTCCCCGGCGCCGACCGCCCCGACCCGGGCGGCATCGACATCCGCCGCATCACCGGCCCCGACACCCCGGTCGCCGCCATCCCCAGACCGCGCCCCGCCCCCAGCCACGAGACCGCCCGCCAGGAGACCGCCCGCCCGCCGACGCGTCTCCCCCGGCCCACCGAACTGGGACGGGTCGTAGCCGACCCGGCCCACACGCCCGACCCTCCGCTCCCCATCGCCCCGACCCGGACCTCCGACCCCACCCGCAATCCGGACCCGGCCCGCTCCGCCGAACCAGCCCACCGCTGACGCCACTAGCCCATCGCTACGGCCGTCAGGGGGCGGAGGCCAAGGCTCGGATCAGAGTGCAGGCGGTTTTGAGATCGGTCAGGTTGGCAGCGGAGCCATAGCCGATGACCAGGCCGAAGACGGCCGGGGTGCCGGTGTGATGGCGTTCGAGGGTGTCCAGCAGAACGCCGCGCTCAGCGGCCTCCGTGACGATGCGCTCGGTCTCCACGGCGGGCAACTCGACGACGAGGTGCAGGCCGGCGGTGTCGCCGTGCAGGCGCAGGCCGTGCAGTGCTTCGGCGACGACCGCCCGGCGGCGCGCGTACTCGGCCCTCATGCGGCGTACGTACCGTTCCAGATCGCCGCGTTCGAGAAGGACACGCAGGGCCTCCTGGGGAACGACGGCCGTACGGTCATTGAAATCGGCCCGGCGACGGGCAATCGCCTCCACCAGGTCGGGACGGGCGACCAGCCACCCGACCCCGACGTCCGAGGTGAGGATCTTGGACGTGGTGCCCAGGTAGACGACCACGTCCGGATCCAGGCCGTACAGCGCGGGCAGCGGCGCGACGTCGTACCGGAATTCCCCGTCGTAGTCGTCCTCCGCGATCAGCGCGCTGGTGCGCCGAGCCCAGGACAGCAGGGCCTGCCGGCGCGGCACCGGCAACACGCCACCCAGGGGGTATTGGTGGGACGGTGTCGTGTAGACCAGGCGCAGATCATCCGGGAGGCCCTCGACGATCAGGCCGTGCTCGTCGACCGGGCAGGGCACCAGCTCGGCGCCTCGCGCGGTGAGCACCGAACGGGCCTTGCCATAGCCGGGGTCCTCCATCCCGACCCGGTCACCCGGCCGCAGGATCGTGGCCGCCAGCAGATCCAACCCGTTGGTCGAGCCTCGCGTGACGAGCAGCTGTTGCGGAGGGCACGCCACACCGCGGCTGCGTCGCACGTAGTCGGCGAGGCGGGCGCGCAGGCCGGGCAGCCCGTGCGGATCGGGGCGAGCCGCGGGCGCCACAGTGGCTGCCAACCGCCAGGCGCGACGCCACGCGGGCGTGTCGAGGGCACCGATCCAGGCGACTCCGGGCCGCAGATCGATCATTCCGCGCCGTCCGGTGCTCTCTGAGGTCTCGGGTGCCTCGATCTCGGAGATCGGGTGGGGAGGCCGGGCAGCGCTGATCTCCGTGACGTAGGTGCCGGACCCGTGGCGGCCCTCCAGCCAGCCCTCGGCGTACAACTGCTCGTACGCCTCGGTCACGACCGTCCGGCTGATTCCGAGCACGGTGGCCAGCGACCTGCTGGAGGGCAGCCGCTCGCCCGCCGCGAGGCGCCCTTCCCTCATGGCGGCGCGGAGCTGACCGGTGAGCTGCACGTTCAGCGGATCCTCGGCGGAACGGTCGACCGTCAGGGGCAGATCGAGGGTCGGCAAGTGGTCTCCCGGTATCTTCTCCAAGTGGCACTACAGGCCAGGCCACTCGTCTTCTAGCGTAGGGCCTCATGAACGCGACACCACTGTCCTCCACTGACCGCACCCGCCTCGGACGCAAGAGCGAACGCGGGCTCACCGACCGTGCAGGCCTGTACGAGGTGCTCGACGGCGGCCTGATCTGCCACCTGGGTGTCGTGGTGAACGGCTCACCGCGCGTGATGCCCACGGGGTACGGGCGAGACGGCGACACCCTCTACATCCATGGTTCGACCGGTGCCCGCAGCCTGATGGACGGCCAGGGCCAGGAGGTCTGCGTCACCATCACCCATCTCGATGGACTCGTCCTGGCCCGCTCGATGTTCCACCACTCCATGAACTACCGAAGCGCGATCATCTATGGCGCTCCGCGGCTGGTCACGGACCCGGACGAGAAGTTCGCGGGCCTCCGGGCGATCACCGAGCAGCTGACCCCCGGCCAGTGGGACGTGGTCCGGCAGCCCACGCGCAAGGAAATCGCGGGCACCACCGTTCTGGCCCTGTCCCTGGAGGAAGCCTCGGTCAAGGTCCGGACCGGACCGCCGTCGGACGAGGACGATGACTACGCCCTGGACGTCTGGGCCGGTGTCGTCCCAGTCCGCCAGGTGTTCGGCACCCCCATCCCCGACCCGCGCCTCCGCCCCGGCATCCCCGTTCCGCCCCACGTGACAGACCGCCCCAACCCCACCCACGCCGCAACCTGACCCGCCCGCTCACCCCGGTATGAGGCGGGTGCGGGTGGTGCCAACGGCGGCGACCTCGACCTGCTGGTCAACTCGATCAAAGCTCGATGACCCGCGGAGTCGTTCATGGTCGTAGGGTGAATCCCATGAACGAGCGGCTCGTATGGATTGACTGTGAAATGACCGGGCTCGACCTGCGTAATGACGCGTTGATCGAGATAGCCGCGCTGGTGACCGATAGTGAGCTCACCATCCTCGATGAGGGTGTCGACGTGGTGATCAAGCCGCCGCAGGAGGCGCTCGTCCAGATGTCCAAGGTGGTGCGCGACATGCACACCACCTCTGGCCTGCTCGACGTACTCTCCGGCGGTGTCACGCTCGCCGAGGCCGAGGACACCGTCCTGAACTACATCCGCCAGCACGTTCGCGACGCCAAGAAGGCCCCGCTCTGCGGCAACTCGATCGCCACCGACCGCTCGTTCCTGGCCCGGGACATGCCCGCACTGGACTCCCACCTGCACTACCGCATGGTCGACGTGTCCAGCATCAAGGAGCTCGCCCGGCGCTGGTACCCCCGGGCCTACTTCGCCAGCCCCGAGAAGAAGGGCGGCCACCGGGCGCTCGCCGACATCACAGAGAGCATCCAGGAGCTCCGCTACTACCGCGCCGCCATCTTCGTGGCCCAGCCCGGGCCGGACTCCGACACCGCCCGGACCCTGGCCGCCGAGATCGTCGCCTCGTCCGAGAAGGCATCGTCCGAGGGAGCCTCGTAAAAGGGAGTGGCCACGCACCCTTCGAGAGGCGCTACACTCTTTGGAGCCGGGGAGTGATCCCTGGCCTTGGTGGGTGTAGCTCAGCTGGCAGAGCACTTGGTTGTGGTCCAAGATGTCGGGGGTTCAAGTCCCCTCACTCACCCCAAGCGAGAAACACGAAAGCCCTGGTCATCGTTGAGATGATCAGGGCTTCTCTGTTCCCTGCGCCAGGGCTGCGGCCTCAGGCAGGGCGCCGATGTGAACGCGATTCATCGAGCGGCACCGATGAGTCTGGCGCGCCGAGCAGGTCTGTATTACTGACAGGGAGGAGAATTCCATGTTCAGAACGACCAAGGCGTTCAGCGGCTTCTCGGTGAACGATCTCGACGCGGCGAAGAAGTTCTACGGAGAGATCCTGGGCCTGAACGTGACAGAGCAGCCGCCCGGCCTCACGCTCGACATCGCAGGCGATCGTCCCATCATCGTGTACCCGAAGCCCAACCACACTCCGGCGACGTTCACCATCCTCAACTTCCCCGTCGAGGACATCGAGTCGGCCGTGGACGAGCTGGCGAAGCGCGGTGTGGAATTCCTGCGATACGAGGGCATGAACCAGGACGAACGCGGCATCCTCCGCGGCGAGGGCCCGCCGATCGCCTGGTTCACCGATCCCGCTGGGAACGTCCTTTCCGTTCTCCGGGTGTAACTCGCCGTCGCTTCACTCTCCGGGAGCCTTCGCCTGCCGAAGGAAGCTGAGCATGTCGATGGTGCGCCAAGCCTCGACGATCTTGCCGCCTTCGAACCTGTCGATGGTGATTCCCTTGAGCGTGACCCGCCGCCCGTCATGGGTCATGGCGGCGGTCCAGCGCGTGGCCACCCGGTCCGCCTCCGCGATCTGATCCTCGACGGTGATCCGCAGGTCGGGGTACGCGGCGCGATTCGTGGCGATCGACTTCTTCATGCCCGCCAGCCCATGAGAGCCGTTCGGGTCGTACGGATCGTGGTGGATCACGTCCGGGGCGACGATGGTGTCGAGCCGGTCGAGTTCTCCGCTGCCCCAGACTTCGAACGCGAGGAGCGCGGCGGCTTTGTTCTGATCAGACACGATTCCACTCTGCCCGCCATGGGCGTCCGGAGCGACCCATACGGGCCGAACGAGTCATGCCGGCAGCGGATAGAACGTTCCTCCCAGACCGACAGACGCATCTATCCCGCTGGCCCCATCCATCGACTAGGCTCGTTGGCTCCCGATGATCGGCCGGTTATGCTCCGTCCTTATACATGGCAATGGCACCCCCTGGTCAAACCGCCGGAGGCGGGATGAGTGTCGACGAAACGGCCCCCCTGCGCGTGATGGTGGTGGACGGCAATCCGCACGCTCGCGCCGATGTCGTCTCACTTCTGTCCGACAGCGAAGAACTGGAAGTGATCGCTGAGGCCGGTGACGGCTCCGACGCGGTCGGTTTGGCCGAACGGCTGCGCCCCGACATCGTCCTGCTCGACGCCGATGCCGCCCGTACCGGCCACGCCACTCCCCTCAGCCGCAGTGCCCGCGTGTTCGTGCTGGCCTCTGCCGACGACCAGGGCACGGTCGAGGTCGCGATCCGCGGCGGTGCGTGCGGCCACCTGGTCCCAGGGTCGTTCACCGTACGAGACCTGATCCGCAGCGTCCGCGACGCGAGCCGCGTCAGCCTCGGCCTGTCCGCCCGCGAAGCCGAGGTCATGGATCTCATCGCCAGCGGCCGTTCGAACGGCGAGATCGCCCGCCAACTCTTCCTCAGCGAAAAGACTGTCAAGAACCACGTCAACCGCATCTACGCCAAACTCGGCGTCAGCTCCCGAGCCACCGCCATAGCCCTCTGGCGCGGCATGATGAGCGTCCTCCCCGCGAAAGACTGACCACCTCCACGCACGCGTCTCCACGCGCACCTTCCTGGGCCCGCTGTCCGCCGCACCTGTCCGCGCACGTGCTGTGCAGCCTTTACGTCGCTCGTACGCCAAGGCAGTCGCGCATTCGCATGAGGCCGTCGCGCATCCGGGTCTTGACCGTGCCCAGCGGGATCTTGAGCAGTTCGGCGACCTCGCGGTAAGTGTGGCCGCCGTAGTAGGCCAGCGTCACCGATTCGCGCTGGATGCCGGTGAGCCCCTCCAGACAGCGGCGTACGCGCTCCCGCTCGAGCCGGTCCACCACCTGTTCGGCTACCTCGTCATGAGGGATCTCGACCGCGCCTTGTGCTGCGCGTTCCTCCCGTTCAGCCGCCGCCTGCGCGGACCGTACGCGATCAACGGCGCGCCGGTGCGCGATGGTCGTGATCCAGGCCATCGCACCACCGCGCGCGGGATCGAACCGCGGCGCCGCACGCCACACCTCCACCAGGACTTCCTGGGCCACCTCCTCTGACTGCGCCGGATCGCGAACGACCCGGCGGATCAGCCCGTAGACGACGCCGGCCACCTCGTCGTAGAGCTCCTCGAAGGCCGCCGCATCGTTGCGCGCCACGCTGAGGAGCAGTGCGTTCAGATCAACCGGGGATCGGGGAGCCGTAGCCGTCGGGACCGTCGCAGGCTGCCTACGTCCCCACATCGTTCATCCTCTCCGACGGCCGTGACCGGATCCGGTCACCCGAGGGCCGTGGGCAGGCTGCGCAGCATCAAGCCGAGGCCGAGAAGGACGACCGCAAGCGACGTTGCCACGGGCAATGCGCGTGCGCTCACACGCCTCAATAGGCGTGGCCGGGTCGAACTGTCGGCGAGGCGGCTGGCCAGCGCACGTCCAGTGCCCATGACGAGCAGACCGACGAGGATCAGCGTCAGGGCCAAACCCACGCCGTACGCGAGCACAAGCACCACTCCGAACCACGCCCTGCCGATGGCGGCCGCGCCGATCAGAACGAGCACCGCTGACGGGCTCGGCACCATCCCGCCCGCGAACCCCATCAAGGCCGCGCCCCGGCTTCGTTCCGTGTCGTCGTGGGTGTGGGCGTGCGCTTCCTCCGCCTGGCTGCTGTGGTGGCCTGGGTCGGTGTGCTCCGGCCTGTCCGGGTCCGGGTCCCGACGGTCGAGGTCTGTGCTCGGCACACCGTTCAGATCTGCGGGTCGTATGAGGGTGGAAGTTGAGGTGAGGGACAGGTGTGTGGGCGTCGGCTCCTGAACGGGCTGAGGCATGGATCGTCGCGTTGGCTTGTGACCGTGGCCGTGCTCATGCCCGTGCCCGTGCCCGTGGCCGTGGCCGTGGCCGTGGCCGTGGCCGTGGCCGTGGCCGAAGGCGTGGCTGTGGGTGTGGGTTCCTCTCGTGCGGATGGCGCGGCGGAGCATGAGGGCGCCGGCGACTGCCACGAGGAGGCCGCTTGCCGCTCCCAAACCCCCGAAGACGAGGCCGGGAGCGAGAACGGTGCCGGAGAGGACGATCAGTCCTAGGGCCAGCACTCCTGCTGTGTGGGTGAGCGTGACCGTGATGCCGAGCGTGAGGATGTTGCGGCGGGCGCGGCGGCCCTGGCTCACCGCGTACGCGGCCATGATCGTCTTTCCGTGCCCTGGCGCGAGCGCGTGGAGGGCGCCCAGCGCGATGGCGATCAGCAGGGCGGTGACGGCGAAGCCGAGAGTCAGGCGCTTGTCGGCGACCAGGTCGGCGAAGGCGCGGGCTGGTTTGTCAGCACCTCGCGGCAGAATCTTGGTGATCGGGGTCTCGGCGGGGCCGAGGGCAGGTCCACCGGCTCGCACGCGCAGGTTGGCGGTCCGTTGCGAGAGCGGGCTCGATAGGAGGTCGGACGGGTACGAGGTCAGACGCGCGCTGCGGGATGTCGCCGGCACGTCGCTGGACGTGAGCGTCATCCGGTCGCCGCGTGCCGTGATTTCGTGCCAGCCGACTGTGGCCGCACCGCCCGTATCGCGGAACGTGATCGGGCCTTCGGCGGCGGACGCGACGAGGGCGCATTCCACGCGTGCCGTCGGGAGGCCGGCTTGGCCGGGCACGATCCGTACAGCGGAGGAACGCACCGTATAGGTCAGCGGCTGCTGAGCTGCGGTTCCGGCCATTGAACGGGCCGCTTCGGCACAGCGTTCGGCAGCCCAGCCTTGCCTATCGGAGTTGAGGCGCGGGCCCACCTGAGCAGTGGGAATCTCCGCCAGATCCTGAACGTGGTCGACGCGGAGTTCGCCGGGCGCAACCACCAATCCGTCGTAGCGATTGATGGAGAAGTTGCCCAGCGGATGTCGAGGAAGTGTTGCCGCAACCGGCACGTTAGCGAAAGCGAAGGTGACGGGAGCGGCTCGCGATGTGGATGCAATGGATGGCGCCGGTGCCTCTGTTGTGGCGAAGGCGGGTTGGGCTGGCGTAATGAGGAGCAGTCCGGCTAGGAGTGCCAGTAGGGCGCCCAGTCGCTTCATGAGAGTTCCTTCAGCGCCTTGCGGGCTTGAGGAGCGTGCAGGTCGGAGAAGTGTGGGTTGAGAGCGAGCGCCGCTTTCAGGTCACGTCGCGCTTCTGTTTTGTGGCCCAGGGATTTCTCGATGACGCCTAGGTGGTAGAGGAACGTCGCGTTGCGGTAGCCGGTGCGGGCGGCTTGGCGGGCGTAGCCGAGGGCCTCCTTGTCTTGCCCGTTTACGTGCAGCGCCCATGCGAGTGCGTCGGCGACGTGAATGCTCTTGCGGCGGCCCCATTCCGTACGGGCGGCAAGGAGCGCGGCGGCGCGGTCGCCGTGGTCGGCGGCCGTTATGGCGCCTTCGAAATCGGTGGCCACGCCGTTCGATCGGGCGAGGGTGGCCCATGCGCCGGCGACTCCGTACTGTTCGCGGGCCTGTGCCTGCATGCCTCGCGCCTCGTACAACTCGCCGAGCGCCACGACATATGACGGCAAGGGTGCGCGTGCGACCAGGGCTTGCCGGTCGCGTATGGCCGCTGCGGCATCTCCTTGGGCAGCGCGCACACGGGCGCGGCCATCGATCGCGGGCAGCCAGTTGGGGTCGGCGCGGAGCGCGGCGGCGTATTCGCGGTCGGCGGCGGGGAGATCGCCACGGTTCCAGGCCAGTTCACCGAGCTGGGTGTGGACGTACGACACGTCCGCGGGGTCGGTCGCCGAGGTGGCGGCCAGCCGGAGGACGCGCTGGGCTTCGCCGGGACGGCCGCGCAGCTCCATGACGTAGGCGTAGCGCGTGAAGATCGGGAGCGCAGGCTTGATCTTGTCGGCGTGCCGGACCGCCTTGTCGGCCTCCTCGTACCGCCCGAGCTCGATCAGCGCGTCGACGCGTACGGCATGGGCGCGGGTGCCGTACGGATTGATCTTGAGTGCCCGGTCGGCCAGGCGGAGGGCTGCCGTGAAGTCATGCCGTGCCGCAGCCAGAGCGCCCTGTCCGCTCAGCGCCGGCTCGTTGTCCTTCGGTGAGACGCGCAGTGAACGGTCGAACGCCGCGCTGGCCTTCGGGTAGTACGAAGGGTCGGCGGTCACCCGCGCCTGCTCCACGTAGGCCATTCCCAACCCGGCCCAGCCGACCGCGTCCTTGGGCTGGGCACGCAGGTGTTCCTGCAGCCGCGCGATGCTGCGACCGGTGACCCTGTCCATGCCCGCGCCGGAAACCGGCGCCGACTCAGCGGCCGGTTCGAACTGGCTGCTGAACCTCACCGACGCCAGCACGGTGAGACCGACGGCAAGAACAACGATCACCGCCCCCGCGGTGAATCTGCGAACGAAAAGCATGAATGCCTCTCCGACTCCATCTGCCTGGTCGCGAGCTTGAGTGGTCCCTGAACGACCTTGAGTGGTCCCTGAACGACGTGGCGGTCGCTCCGGCGCGGAACAGTGCGGAACAGTTGGAGCGCCCCTTCCGGCCTCGTTCACTCAAGCCCGGAAGGGGCGGACCTTGGTGCGCCGGCCACGAGGGGCTCCCGAACCTGGCGGCCGGCGCACGATCTAGATGGACCGCCTACGGGCCCACATCAGGAATCCGCCGGTCAGGAAGGCGGCTCCGCCTGCCAGGGCGATGATCGGCAGGATGGGGGTGCCGCCGTCGTCCGCAGTGGACGTCTTCGCGGACCGGTTGCCGAAGTTGTACGTGGTGGCCGCGCCGTTGGCGGTCTTGCCGCCGCTGGTGCTGGAGCCGCCACGGACCGCCGACCCGGAGGTGGGCAGCGCCACATACGGGAAGTTCGGCTCGAACTTCACGTCGTTGGCGTTCACGGCGTCGCCGAGCTCGTTCTTCATACCGATGAGCTCGCCCTCGGCGACCTGCAACGAGATGTCGAGCGTGTCGTCGGCTAGACGACGGCCGTTCGGGTATCCGGCGGTGTCACCGCCGATCACCCCAAGCGGGTTGGGGCTGGCGGTCGGCGGGATCGACGTGTTGAGGCGCATCAGCTCGGCCTCCCGCACGTTCGGCGGCTGGTTGAGCTTGGGCACCCCCGTCAGGAAGACCTGCACCAGGTCGTTGCGCGGCGTGGTCGGAATGGGCAGCTTGTAGACCTCGTTGAGACGCCGCGGCAGCTCCGGGTCGGTGACGTTCGGCTTGAACTGCGCGTCGTTCCAGGGCACGGACGCGTTGTACTTGTCCTTGTCCTTGATCGGGTTGATGACCTCGTTGAAGAGCGGGTTGCCCAGGCGCGAGACCTGCGTGAAGCCGCCCGCCGCGTTCCGGCGCTGGACCGCGGAGTAGACCCCGATGATCGGCTGGCCGGGCTTGATGAGCGCGGAGGTCGGAACCTGCAGCGCCACGGACTGCACGTTGTAGCCCTTCAGCGTGTCGTTGCCGACCTCCTTCAGGTTGCCGCCGTAGAAGCGGTTGAACACCCGGAGGTCCAGGAAGAACGGGTCGTCCGCCTGTCCCGCGAACGTCTTGACGCCGCTCGGCAGCTGCTTGATCGCCTGCTGCCGCAACGTGCGGTAGTCGGGCATCGACGCGTCTCCGACGCGCGACGGCGCCACCGGCACGTCGGTGGCCAGGGTCCGCGTACCGACGACCGTGCCTCCGCTGCGCTGGATGAGGGTGAGGTCGTAGGTCTGGCGGTAGTTGAGCGTCGCGTCGTTGAAGCTGCGGACGATTCCGGTGTTGTAGAGGAACGTGTCCTTGCTGCGGTAGCTCTCCTTGAACGTGAATCGGTAGGTGAACTCGGGCAGCGAGTCGCCGTCGTTGTCGACGTTGATCTCGTACCGTCCGTCCGGGTTGAACTTGTAGAAGTTAGGCCCACCGGCGGGCTCTTCGAACGGCCAGAAGTTCGCCACCAACGTGGTGGTGTTCGGCTGGTCGGGGCTCACGAACGCGTACACGTCCGTGTTGTCGTACTCCGGCTGCCCCGAGATCAAGGGAGCCTCTCGGTGACTCGACGCGGTGGCCTGTATGGGTGCCAGGCTCACCGAGCCTCCGGCGATCAGTGCCGCCCCCGTGGCGAGCACCCCGACGGTCCGTGACCGTCTGGAGAGGCGTTTCGGCATGGTGTGTCCCTTCTGCCCGCGAGACCGCGAGCTCCGTCGCACCTGCCTCCTATTCGCCGCTCCCCCTCTCCCGGATTGCCCTGACTTTTCCCGAACGTCGAATTCCCAGGCCGAGACCCCTCCCCCAGGCCCCTGCCGGCACCTCCCTCACACCCCCGATGAACGACCCAATCCCCAGGTCAGAGGCCCGGTGAGGAGGGCCGCCAATCGATTCGCGCAGTGTCCGCAGTGCCTGCTAATGTTCTTCCTGTCGCAACGAGCTCCGGCCACGCCCGGGGTCTTGATCGACAGGCGCCGTTAGCTCAATTGGCAGAGCAGCGGACTCTTAATCCGCGGGTTCGGGGTTCAAGTCCCTGACGGCGCACCCGTGCATCCTGACCAGGGCGTTCTTCCATCTGAAGAACGCCCTTCGTCGTGTCCGGGCGGGTGTGGGAAAGACGATCGGCCATGGAACGCCACCGCCGCAGGCCACGAGGCTCAAGCTCGCCATCCAAGCTGCGGCTTCAGCCGACGCGTTGTCCCTCATGGTTGACGGCGACTACCTCGATGCCGTTGGCAGTGAATGCCGCGATGACGGAGGAGTCGGCTTCGTGGTCGGTGACGAGGGTCCATTTGCGTGGGAGCCGTGCCCAGGCGTGGAAAGGTTGGCGGATCAGCTTGGCGGCGTGCGCCAGAACGTAGACGTGTTCGGCGCGACGTGCCATCAGTTCTTTGAGGCGGGTCTGCTGTAGGTCTGCCTCACAGATCCCGCCGTCGGGGGAGACTCCGTCGGCGCCGAGGAAGGCGCGGTCGAAGGTCAGCTTTTCAAGGGCCGCTTCGGCCAGTGGTCCGACCAGTCCGTGGCTGAGGTGCCGCAGGGTGCCGCCGAGGCACTCCACGTGCACAGCGTCCACGTCGGCGAGCTCGTTGAGGGCGGTCAGTCCGGTGGTCGCAACGGTGAGCGCGCTCGCTGACCGCAGTTCGTGGGCGAGCGCTCCCATCGTTGATCCGGCGTCCAGCAAGACAGTTTCGCCGGGGCGGATCTGTGATGCGGCCCAACGGGCAATGCCTCGCTTTGCCTCGAACGCCTCACCGATCCGTTGACGCAGTGACGCCTCCGGATGCGCGTTGGGTGCGATGGCACCGCCGAATGTACGGGTGAGTCGGCCTTGGGACGTCAACATGGCGAGGTCACGACGGATGGTCGAGGCCGTCACCTGGAACGTTTCGGCCAACTCCTCCACGGTGGTCAGCCCTGTTGTGGTGGCCCGCCGGACGATCTCCTCACGTCGAGCTCGCGACTTAGACGATGTCATTGCCATCCCGATTCCTTCTATGCCACCTGGACCATGTCACGCCGTGGGGGTCAGCGCCAACCGGGCTGCCTGCCGGAGGGCCTCGATCATGCTGCCCGCCTCGGCGGCCCCCGTACCGGCGATGTCGAACGCGGTGCCGTGATCAACGGAGGTCCGGATCACGGGCAGCCCCACGGTGATGTTCACGCCCGTTTCGATACCCAGAATCTTGACTGGCCCATGTCCCTGGTCGTGGTACATGGCCACGACAAGATCGTAGTCACCCCGGCCCGCGACGAAGAATGCGGTGTCGGCCGGGATCGGGCCGCGGGCGTCGATGCCGTCCGCGCGCAGGAGGGCGATCGCCGGGGCGATCTTTTCTTCCTCCTCGCCATATCCGAACAGCCCGTTCTCGCCCGCATGCGGGTTGATCCCGCACACCCCGATCCGGGGATTGGCAATGCCGGATCGGGTCATTGCCTCGTGTCCGCGGCGGATCGTGCGTTCCACCAGACCGGGCTCGATCATCTTGACGGCATCGATCAAGCCAATATGAGTCGTTACGTGGATGACGCTGACCTTGGGGGTGGCCAGCATCATCGAGACTTCGTCGGTGCCGGTCAGGTGTGCCAGGAGTTCCGTATGTCCGGGGTAGATGTGCCCTGCGGCGTGCAGCGCCTCCTTGTTCAGGGGGGCCGTACAGATGCCCTGCGCCTCGCCCTTCTTAGCCAGCTCGCTTGCCACCCGAACGTACTGGTACGCCGCTTCGCCGGCGACTGCCGACAGATGGCCCCACTGCAGGTCGGCCGGTAGCAGTTCGAGGTCGATGACGTTGATACGCCCAGGCTCGAACCTCGCCTCAGCGATGGTTTCGACTGGCTCGACATCCACGTGGATGCCGAGGATCGCAGCGGCCGCCCGTAGGCGCGCGGCGTCGCCAACGACGATGGGACGGCACAGGCCGGCCAGTTCCGGTGACACCAGCGCGCCGACGATCACTTCGGGGCCGATACCCGCGCCGTCGCCCATGGTCACGGCGATGACTGGTGCCGGCAGCGCACCCGGCTCGTTGGCCAGGGCACGCTGGGGGGCGGGGGCGACGCTGCTCATGGCAGAACCTCTCGTTGGGCCGGCACCAGATCCGGTTTGGGACATGGGGGTGCGGTTCAGGGTGTGCACGATGTCGAGCAGGGAGTCGGCGTTCCCAAAGCTGCCGGCCTTGGTGACGACGGAGCGGCCGTCCGGGGTGACGCTGTGGACGGCGCCCGGGTGGATTTGCCCGATCGGGGTCAGCGTGTCGACGCCGATCGCGTCGAGGACCCGGCGAGCGGTCTCGCCGCCGGTCAGTACGAGTGCCACCGGCGGGCCGGTCTGCGGGCTGACGCGGAGCGCTTCGGCGACGACGTCCGCGAGGTGTCGTGCGACGGCATCGGGTGCGGTGCGGCGGTCGCGTGCGGTGCGGCGGTCGCCGGGCGGGTCGAGCGTGACCACGCAAGGCCCGTTGCCGATCGCGGTGCGGATCCGGTCCGCGGCGGCTGACCGGTGGCCCCTGTGCTGGAGGGCCTCGGCGACGAGTCCTACCTGATGTAGTCCAGCGGCGACCAGCCGGCGTGATTGCTCGACGGCCACGGGCTCGGCCGTTCCGACGACGACCAGGACTGGGCGCGGCCCGTGCGGAGGAGCCTCTCTGGCGGGTGGGCCGGTGCGGGCGACCGGGGCGAGTGAGCGGGCCACCGCGGCGGCGAGTCCACCCGAGCCGACGACGCGAACTGACGGAAGGGTCAGGGCCGCTGCGGCGACGAGGTCGAGGTCACTGTCGGTCTCGGCATCGCAGACGGCCACCGCGTTCGCGGCGACGATCGACTGCAGTACCGCCGGGAGCCCGGGCGCCCGGACAGTGTCGAGGCTGACCAGCCGGGTCGGCGTCGGGGCCAGGGCCGCGGTCAATGACTCCGGCGGATCGCCGGGTTCCATCCGCCAGGCGTCGGTGTGGCTCAGCGGTACTCCGGCCAGCCGAACGACACCGTCGACGACGACACGAGCGGCGCCCGGGAGCGCGGCGGCGACAACGACGGGAGCGCGGTCCGCGCGCAGCGCGTGGACGATCGCTTGTGGACTGCCGCGAAGCAGTGAGTCGATCTTCGCCAGCACGCGGGAGGGACGGTGCCGGACGACCGCCGAGCGAACGCGGTCGGCCACCTGTTCGGCGGCTCGGTGCCGGCAGTCCAGGTCGACCACCAAGGCTCCGGGCGACGAGTCGCGGCCGTCATCGATCAGCAATGGCGGTGTAACCGTCGCGGCGCTTGGCATCAGGCGCAGGATGATGCGCGTTTCGAGCAACATGAGGGCGGCGGCCACCTCACCCGCGCCCGTCAGATCATCTGCAAGAGCCAACAGCCCATCGCTGTCCGGCCCCTCCATGACACCTCCATATTCGACGTCAGAGCCAAGAACCCGGCCTCAGGTGGCGGGCGTAGAGAAGGCCGCCGGGTGTGGTTGCTGCCGCCATAGGATCGCACACCTGCGCGACCTGCGCTAGAGCTATTGCGCGTAGTGCGCAGGCATGCCAGAGTGACGTGTCTAACAGCCAGTTAATGAGACCGACACATCTGAGCCATCCCCCCTCCCCCCGCGATGCGGACACGCAAAGAAATCGAGGGCTTACGATGAACGATCAACCATCCTCGCCTGAGCTGTCGCGTCGTACCCTGCTTCGCGGGTTCGGCTTGGCGGGCGGCCTGGCCGCCTTCGGCGGCACGCTGGCGGCCTGCTCGAGTCCGACCGGTGCCGGTGGTACCGGCGCCGCCGGCGGCAAAACCCTCACCTTGACCCTGAACCGCTCGTTGGTGAGCCTCGACAACAAACTGAACCAGTTCGATGCCGCCGTGACCGTGCAGCGGGCTGTGCGGCAGGCCCTGACCCGCATCGACGAGAACCTCACCCCGCAGCTGGTGCTGGCTGAGAAGTTCGAGATGACGGCGCCCACCACGTGGACCGTCAAGCTACGCGCGGGAGTCACCTACTCCGACGGCACGCCTGTGAAGATCGAAGACGTGACCACCGCGCTGCAGATGTACCAGAAGGTCAATGGCTCGTTCCTGGCCACGTTCTTCCCCGAGTGGCCGAAGGTGGTGCCGGTCGACGAGGCCACCTTCACCTTGCAGACAACGCGACCGATCGTCGCGCTGGACTATCTGATGGCGAACATCCTCATCACGCCGTCCGCCGCGAACAAGGCCGAGGAGTTGCAGGGCGGGGTCGGCACCGGCCCCTACGTCGTCACCGCCGCGAATCGGGGGACCGGCGAGTACACACTGAAGAAGAACCCGAAGTACTGGGGTACCGCCGGGCACGTGGACACCATCAAGGTCAAGTTCATGCCGGAGGAAGCCAGCCGGGTCACCGCGCTGCGCAGCGGTCAGGTCGACGTCATCGACTCGATCTCCCCGGACGCGGTGAAGCAGCTCAGCGGCCGGTCCGACATCAAGGTGGAGACCGTCGACGGCACCCGGATCAGCCAGCTTTTCTACAACTTCCGCAAGCCGAAGTCCCACCCTCTTGCCAATCCGCAGGTGCGACAGGCCTTGTCCTATGCCATCAATGGCCAAGCGCTGATCAACAACATCCTGGGTGGGGTGGTCACGGCCGCAGAAGGCCCGGTCCCGCTGACCCTGGCGGGTGCCGTGAAGACCGGCGCGTACGTGCACGACCCGGCCAAGGCCAGGCAGATGCTCGACAGCCTCGGGGTGAGAAACCTCGCCGTGAAGATCATCTGGGAGAACGGTGAGTTCGCGAACGACGCCTCGGTCATGGAAGCGGTCGCTCAGATGCTCGGTGACGTCGGCGTCAAGGCGACCCTTCAGCAGTTCGAACCCGGCGGCGACATCCTGAAGTGGCGGCAGGGGCGGGCCGGCGACTGGGACATCCTGGGCAACGGCTACCCCGGGACGACGGGCCTGGCGTCCACCATGCTGCAGGGCATGTACGCGGGCACCGCCGCGAAGGAGGCCACCCGGGACAGCTACCACGGCTATGTCATCCCGGAGATCACCGATGGTTTGGTGAAGGCGCAGGCAGAGGTCGACAAGACCGCCCGGGAGAAGCTGCTGGCCGACACGCAGAAGGCCATCTGGGATACCTGGCCCTGCCTGTGGGCGTTCGTTCCGAAGGCTGTCATCGCCCGCCGCACGCGGGTCGAGGGGATCACCCTGACCCCGGCCAACAACTACGACATCTCGAACGTGCGGTTGGGGGCCTGAGCCGTGCTCGGCTACCTCGCCAGGCGGGTCGTGCAGAGCGCCCTGACCGTGTTCGTGACGGTCTCCGGGGTCTTCTTCCTGATCCGCCTGGCGCCCGGCGACCCGGCCGCCGCGCTGTCCAGCCCGATGGCCACGTCGGCGGAACTGGCCGAGGTCCGCGCCCATTTCGGCTTGGACCAGTCGCTGCCCGCCCAGTACTGGATCTTCGTCAAGGGGCTGGCCGGCGGGGACCTGGGAACCTCGTACTCGTTCCAAAGCCCGGCGCTGGACGTCGTCCTGAGCCGCCTGCCGTACACGATCACCCTGGCGGTCGCGGCGATCCTGCTCACCACGGTCATCGCCGTTCCACTCGGCGCCTGGATGGCGCGCCACGCGGGCACCGCCCGCGAGTTCGGCGCCAACGTCGCCACCATCACCGCGCAATCCATGCCGGACTTCTGGACCGGCATCATGCTTCTGACGGTCTTCGCCGTCCTGATACCCGTGCTGCCGGCCGCCGGTTTCGCCGGCTGGGATGGCATGGTCCTGCCCACGATCACGGTGGCGACTCTGCAGATCGCGCTCATCTCTCGCATGGTGCGCCGCGAGATGGTGGCGAACCTGAACGCTCCGTATCTGGTCGTCGCACGGGCACGCGGGCTGTCCACCCCCGCACTCACCTGGCGGTACGCGATGCGCAACTCAGCCATCCCGGTTTTGACCGCGTTGGGCACCCGGTTCGCAGCCATGCTCAACGGGGTCGTGGTCGTGGAGGTCGTCTTCGCCTGGCCCGGGGTCGGCTCACTCGTGGTACGGGCGTTGGAGACCCGTGACTATCCGCTGATCACCGCGACTGTCATGGTCACCGCCGCCCTGGCCATCCTCGTCCAGCTTCTCGTCGACCTGACCTACCCCTTGCTCGATCCGCGGGTCCGCCTGGGGAAGGGAGCCACGTCGTGAGCACCTCCGTCAGCTTCACTGCGGAGCCCGAACCACGCCCCGCCACCGAGCGGCCGAGCATGGTGACCGCGAAGCAGCTCAAAAGGGCGACCGCGACCCGCCAACGCCGCAGCGCGCACGCCAAGATGTGGATCGGTGCCACCTGCGCTCTGCTGGTCATCCTGCCGGTGGCGCTGGCCAACGTCCTGCCGCTTCCCGGACCGGACGACCAGCAGCTCACCGCGCGGCTGCTGCCGCCGTTCACCGATGGGCATCTGCTCGGCACCGACCAAGTCGGCCGGGACCTGCTCTCCCGGATCCTGCACGGCGGCCAGGTCTCCCTGACGGTCGGCGTGCTCGCCGTCGTCGTCTCGGGGATCATCGGGATCATCGCCGGATCGGCAGCCGGCTATTTCGGCGGCTGGGTCGACTCGGCCGTCTCCCGCGTGCTCGAGGCCCAGCTTTCGCTCCCGCTGCTGATGATGCTGCTGCTCGTGGTCGCCCTGTTCGGCTCGTCGGTTCCGGTGACCACCTTCGTCATCGCGATCGCCCAGTGGCCCGAGGTGGCCCGGGTGACCCGATCGCTGGTGCTGGTCGAGCGGGAGAAGCCCTACATCGCCGCGGCGCGGGTACTCGGGCTTCACCGGGTCGGCATTCTCGTCCGGCACATCATGCCGAACATCATCAAGCAGGCGACGGTGGTCGTCCTGCTCCTGCTGGCCCAGGCCGTGCTGCTGGAGAGCGCGCTGAGCTATCTGGGAGCCGGTCCCCAGCGGCCGTTCGCGACCTGGGGCCGAATCATCGCCGACGGCCAGGACTACATCACGACCGCCTGGTGGCTGGTGACCATGCCAGGCCTGGTGATCGCGTTGCTCGTCGTCGGAGTGAACCTCTTCGGCGACGGGCTTCGGGACCGGGTACGTCGCCGGAAGGGGGCGTGAGGCATGGTGGCCACGACCGGTGCGCCATTGCTGTTGGTCGAGGACCTGCAGATCGAACTCATCACCGAGGCGGGTGTGATCCGCACCGTCGACGGCATCAGCTTCGCCATCCACCAGGGCGAGACGGTGACGATCATCGGCGAGTCCGGCTCGGGTAAGTCGACCACGGCGATGGGCATCCTGCGGCTGCTCCCGGCCGGCCTCGCCGTACTCTCGGGCAGCGTCCAGTTCGAGGGCGTTGACGTGGTCGCCCAGCCCCAGGCCATCGAGAAGATCCGCGGCCGTCGCGTCTCGCTCATTCCGCAGGACCCGATGACCGCGCTCAGCCCCGTGCACAAGATCGGCCGCCAGCTCGTGGAGGCGGTCCGGCTCCGGCGTCCCGAGCTGTCCCGGGCCGCGGCGGCGGACCGTGCCGTCCATCTGCTGGAACAGGTCCGGATACCCGACCCTGCGCGGCAGCTGTCTCGTTACCCGCACCAATTGTCCGGCGGCATGCTGCAACGGGTGATCATCGCAATGGCGCTCGCCGGCGAGCCCGTACTCCTGGTGGCGGACGAACCCACCTCCGCCCTGGACGTCACCGTCCAGGCCGGAATCCTGGACCTGCTGCTTGATCTGCAGCAGACCACCGGCGTGGGCATCCTCATGATCACCCACGACCTCGGGGTGGCCCGGCTCGTCTCTGATCGGGTGTACGTCATGCGGGACGGCCGGTTCGTCGAGTCGGGCGAGGTTGAGCAGGTCGTCGAGCATCCCCGCGACGACTACACGAGTGCCCTGCTGGCAGCGGTGCCCATTCTGGGGGCTTGGGACGAAGATCCGGGCACCGCGCCCGACCCGCCGCCGCCGGATCCCCATTCGACCCCGACAGCGATGCAGACGGGAGAACCTCGATGAACCCTCCCTTCCTCGAGGTCGACGGACTCACGGTCGACTATCCCGTCCCTCATGGCACGTTCCGCGCCGTCGACAACGTCAGCTTCGCCGTCGAACGCGGGGAAACGCTCGGAATCGTCGGTGAGTCCGGTTGCGGCAAGTCCACTGTCGCCCGCTCCATCGTGCGGCTGCTCACACCCACCGCCGGGCGGATCCTGCTCGACGGTACGGACATCGCACGGCTGAAGGAGCGGCGGCTGCGGCCGCTTCGCTCGAAGATCCAGATGGTTTTCCAGGATCCGTACGGATCGCTTGACCCGCACCTGTCCGCACAGGACATCGTCGCCGAGCCGCTTCGGCTGCGCGGCGTGAGCTCACGGAAGGAACGGGAGGCGGAGGCCGCCCGGCTGATCGATATGGTCGGCCTGCCGCGAAGCGCCCTGCACCGCCGACCGGCCGAATTCTCCGGCGGGCAGCGGCAGCGGATTTGCATCGCCCGTGCCCTTGCCAGCCGGCCTGAAGTACTGGTGTGCGACGAGGCGACCAGCGCCCTGGACGTCTCGGTCCAGGCGCAGGTGCTGGAGCTGCTCCGCCAGATCCAGGCCGAGACGCGACTGACCTACCTGATCATCTCGCACAACCTCGGAGTGGTCCGGCAGCTCAGCCGGACCATAGTGGTGATGAGCGAAGGAAAGATCGTCGAGAGCGGTCCGACCAGCGACGTCCTTGCCTCGCCCCGTACATCGGTCACCCGCGCGTTGCGGCGGGCCGCGCTCGATCCGACGAGGATGCGCGGCCGGAAACCCCGCACCATGGATCAGACCGCGGACGAGACCGCGGATCAGACCGCGGATCAGACCGCCACCAGCCCATCGTCGGCGATCGCCGCCGGCGGTGTCGATCCGCAGACCGTCACGGGAGCGACATGATGAATCCTCTCTCCCTGGCGGGCATCGATGTTCCGTTGTCCCGGCTCGTACTGGGCACGATGACCTTCGGCGACACCGTGGACGCATCGGGCGCGGCCCACCTGCTCGATCTGGCCCTGGAGGCCGGGGTGACCGGCGTGGACACCGCGAACGTGTACGCCAATGGCGTCACTGAGGAGATCGTCGGTGGCCTGCTCGCCGGCCGGCGCGACCGGATCGTTCTGGCGACGAAGGCGGGCATGCCACACCCCGACCATGGGGACCACGCCCCGCTTTCGGCGGCGGGTCTGCGGGCCGGCCTCGAAGGCAGCCTCAGGCGGCTGAAGGTGGAGCATGTCGACCTGTTCTACCTGCACCAGCCGGACCGGCGCACACCGCTACGCGAAACCCTGGCCACCGTGGCGGACCTGGCCACCGAGGGAAAGATCCGGGCCTTGGGCGTGTCCAACTTCGCCGCCTGGCAGATCGTGGAGGTCAACCACGTCGCTGAGGAGGTAGGGGCGCCTCGACCCGTCATCGCCCAACAGCTGTACAACCTCCTCGCCCGCAGGCTGGAAGAGGAGTACCGGGAGTTCGCCCGTACCAGCGGGCTGGTAACGATGGTTTACAACCCGCTCGCCGGTGGCCTGCTCACCGGCCGGCATCAGCTCAGCGAAACCCCGAGCACCGGGCGGTTCGGCGACTCCATGCTCGCCGGCATGTACCGGCAGCGGTACTGGGCCCCCGAGCTCTTCGAGGCGACCACCGAACTCGCCCGGATCGCCGACGCATCCGGCATCGACCTGGTGCAACTGTCCCTGCGCTGGCTGCTCGGACGCGAAGAAGTGGACGCGCTGCTACTCGGCGCCTCCCGAGATGAGCACCTACGCGCCAACCTCGCAGCCGCCCAGGCAGGCTCGCTCCCCCGCGACGTGCTCGACGCCTGCGACGCCGTCGGTGCGCGCTTGCGCGGCCCGATGCCCCCCTACAACCGGTGAACGCGGAGCCTCTAGTGACCCCTCACGAATTCGCCGCCCGTATCAGGGCACGGG
The DNA here is from genome assembly GCF_044326415.1 of Actinomadura sp. 6N118. Lineage (NCBI taxonomy): Bacteria > Bacillati > Actinomycetota > Actinomycetes > Streptosporangiales > Thermomonosporaceae > Actinomadura > Actinomadura sp. 6N118. The sequence continues at coordinate 70,648 of NZ_JBIRAZ010000034.1, forward strand.
AAAAGACCGTCGGCTACTGGGTGACCCTCGACTCCCCTGCCGCCACCGAGCGGCTCGCCCGCCTCGGCTACGACTACGTGTGTCTGGATGGCCAGCACGGACTCCTCGACTACGCCGGACTGCTCGCCGGACTGACCGCGATCGACGCCGGCGGCGTCTCCGTCGGCTTGGTCAGGGTCCAGGCAAACGACCCGGCCCAGATCGGCCGGGCGCTCGACGCCGGCGCCACCGGGGTGATCGTTCCACTCATCGATAACGCCGCACAGGCGGCTGAAGCGGTTGCCGCCACGCGCTATCCACCCGCCGGACGGCGATCCTACGGCCCGATGCGCTCGAGCCTGAGGATCGGACCGAAGCCGGCCGATGCCGACGCCACCACCCTCGTCTTCGCAATGATCGAAACCATTGACGGCCTGGAGAACGTCGAGAGGATCTGCCGTACCCCTGGCCTGGACGGCATCTACGTCGGCCCGTCCGACCTCTGCCTCGCGGTAGGGGGCGCCTACCCCAACGATCCCGCCGTGGCCGACGTGTTCGAGGACGCACTGCGGCGGATCCAGCAGGCAGCTGCGGCAGCGGGTGTCGCTGCCGGCATCCACGTCCCGGACGGGGAGAGCGCTGCCAAGCGGCTCGCCGAAGGGTACGCCTTCGTCAGCATCGCCTCCGATCTGGTCCACCTGGAACAGGTCGCGCGCGGCCATCTCGGCGCTGTCCGCTCCCGCGGACAGCAACAGTGACCACGCCAGCTCAGGAGGAGGTCGTGAACGCCGTGAACGTACCGGTTGCCGCCACCAACGGGCGCCTACCCACCGATGGTGTGATCCGAGGCCTGACCGGCCATGCCGGCCGGGCGGACGCCTACCTGCCCGCCCCAGCCGCGCAAAACCACTCAGCCAACCTCATGCAGCTGGCCGACGGGGACATCGGTTGCGTCTGGTTCGGCGGCACCCAGGAAGGCGTGGCCGACATCTCGATCTGGATGTCCCGGCTGCGAGCCGGCTCCGACACCTGGTCTACGCCGGTCCGCCTCTCTGAAGACCCGACCCGCTCCGAGCAAAACCCCGTCCTGTTCCCCACACCGACCGGTGAGCTCTGGCTGCTGCACACCGCACAGCACGCGGGCAATCAAGACACCTCCGAGGTCCGCTACCGAGTCTCCATTGACGACGGCGAGACGTGGTCACCAACCCGAACACTGCTCCCGGTCACCGCCGCAGGGGGCGTCTTCGTTCGCCAACCGGTCGAGATTCTGGACTCCGGACGATGGCTGCTGCCGGTGTTCCACTGCGTCCGTACCCCCGGGCGCAGGTGGGTCGGTGACCATGACACCAGCGCGGTGATGGTCTCCGACGACCAGGGACGCACCTGGCGGGAAGTCCCAGTACCCGACAGCACCGGATGCGTCCACATGAACATCCATCTGGTGGGCGACGGTTCCCTGCTGGCCTTGTTTCGCAGCCGTTGGGCGGACTTCGTGTACCAGAGCCGGTCCTATGACGACGGTGACACCTGGACCAAACCAGTTCCCACAGAGCTGCCGAACAACAACTCATCGATCCAGTACACCCCCACCGTCGATGGCCGGCTGGCTCTGGTCTACAACCACAGCAGCGCCTCCAATGCCACCGACCGACGAATCTCCCTCTACGACGAGATCGACGACGACGGCCTCGTCCAGGACGACGGCCTCGTCCAGGACGACGGCCTCGTCCACCAGGCCGGGGATCCTCCTGCCACGGATCCGCAACCGGCGCAGGAGGGCCGCAGTGCCTTTTGGGGAGCCCCCCGTGCGCCGTTGTCCCTCGCGCTGTCCAGCGACGGCGGGACCACCTGGCCGGTTCGCCGTGACCTGGAAATCGGCGACGGCTATTGCTTGACGAACAATTCCCGCGACGGCCTTAACCGCGAACTTTCCTACCCGGCCATCATCCAGACCGCGGATGGCACACTGCACATCGCTTTCACCTATTTCCGGCAAGCCATCAAGTACATCCGGCTCCGGCCCGCGTAGTTTGACCAACCTGCCTCTGCGGCCAACACCAACGACGCCAACGACGCCAACTATCGGGGTCGGCGTGGCCGTCTTTCGCTTCACTCCAACGAATCAGCACCGGAGGAAGAAAGTGAAAACGAGAATCGGGTCTCTGCTGTTGGCCACCGTACTGGTGATGTCCACCGCGGGATTCACCATGCCGTCCAAGCTGCCTGCGGTCCAGCAGCTCAGCACGACCGTTCCGGTCTACGACCCCATGGCGGGAATCGGCATGGGAATCAACGGGCTGTTCGAGCGGACCATCGCCGGAACGGACCGCACCGCCAAGATGTATGTCCCCAAAGGCGCGCACCTGGGCGCATACATGGTCGTGACGAACGTGCCGGACGGCGAAGAGACCGTCAGGTGGCTCGTCGACAGCGGCTGGATCAAGCTCGCCGACAGGGAGAAGTTCCTGTTGTACGTATTCGAACCGGGGCCGTCCGGTTCGTGGGGTACCGCCGCCCAGGAGCAGGCATACATCGAAACCGCGTACGGCAACATCAGCGTCAACAGCCCCGAAGGCCGGGGTACGTGGTACCTGCCACCGGAAAGCTACTACGTGGTCGGCTACGACACCGCCGGGTCGGTGCTGCAAAAGGTGGTCATGAAAGACCCCACGCTGGTCGCCGCGGCGACTTTCGTCAACGCCAGCGACATCGACGGCGACTTTCTCACCAGAATGGACAGCAGCTACCACCCCACCCCCGACTGGAACGGCAAGCTCGTCGCGAGCAGCAGCGTCCCCCTTCCCGTGTGGATCATCTCCAAGGATGCGTCGCGCAACACAGCCCGCGTCATCGACTATTGGAAGGAGGCCAATCAGACCGGCAGCCGATCTAGCGGGTTCCAGGGTGGAAAGATCTACTACCAGAAGCATGGCACCCTGAACGGCTACGTCGCGGACAGTTCACGCACCGCAGTGGCGGTCCGCGAGAAGAAGAACCTCCGTAATGACACCGTCTCGAGTGAGAAAATCTACGAAGACTTCCTCTCGCTCTACACCCGCTACGGCGGCAATGTCGGCGGCAACACCGTCGGCAGCCGCCCGGACTACAAGAAGCTCGGCGTCCAATTCAAGACGCTGGTGCTTGACGGCCGCCTGCGTGAATACATGGTCTACGTGCCGCGGAAGGCAAAGGAGGCCGCAAAGCGGGGTAAGGACGTCCCGGTCGTGTTCTCGCTCCACGGTTCCGGTATGACGATGTACGCGATGTTCGACTACTCGCGCTGGTGGGAGGTGGCGGACGAGGAAGGCTTCATCCTCGTGGTCCCCACCGGACTCAACACGACAAACCGGACCGGATGGAACACCAGCGCAACCAGCACCGACATGAGCTATATCCCTCTGCTGCTGGACGAGGTGAAAGCGGAGTACAACGTCGACGCGAGCCGGATCTACCTCGGCGGGCAGTCCAACGGCAGCATGATGACCCAGGCGATCGGCAGGAACCTCGCGCTGTCCAAGAACTTCGCCGCTCTCGGCTCCACATCTGGCGGCGGCACCTCGACCGACTACTCAGGAGAGGTACTTCCGTTCTTCCTCCTGTTCGGCGAGTTCGACTTCTGGCCCTACCAGCTCTCCACCCCGACGGTCGGCAACAGCATGACCTACTGGATCAACCGGAACGATGCACTCGGGACGGCGACGACCCCCGCGTCGGAAGAGACGAACGGCCGCTACCTCATCTACAAGTGGAACAACGCCGATGGCGTGAACGTGGCGCGCTACGGCGTCACGAAGGGTCGTGGCCACAGCATCATCCCAGAGGAGATGAGACTGCTCTGGAACTGGTACGAGCTTTGGAAGAAGGCTCCTGACGGGAGTAACACCTACGTAGGGCGGTAGGATGCCGAAAGCCAAATCGACGACCGTCGCCGCCAAACACGCCGTCGTAACCGGAGCGAGTTCAGGTATTGGCCTCGCGGTGGCACATCGGTTGCTCAACGAGGGCTGGCATGTCACGGGAACAACTCGAGGCCAGCCACCGAGCACCATCCACCCGCCCGCCCAAACCGGCGGATCCGCCAGCTCCAGACTGTCCTGGCTGTGCGTAGACCTCAGCGACGTGGAAGCCGTCGGTCAGGCCCTCGCGACGGTGACCGGCGACATCGACGCCATCATCCACTCCGCAGGACTTCAGCGCACCGCAAAGCTTGGTGCGCTGAACATGGCAGACGGCGAAGCGATGTGGCAGGTGAACGTCGCCGCGGCTAGCTACGTCGTCAACGCGTTAAGCGGACAACTCGTGGATGGCGGCCGAATCGTTCTGCTCGGCAGCCGGACGATGCAGGGAGCCGCTGGCAAGAGCCACTACGCCGCCACAAAGGCCGCACTGCTTGGGCTATGCCGGTCGTGGGCCATCGAATTGCTACCCCGCGCGGTCACCGTGAACGTCGTCGCGCCAGGCCCGACCGATACCCCCATGCTGAAAGACCCGGCCCGGTCCGATATACCGCCCAAGACGCCTCCACTGGGCCGGCTCATCCGCCCGGACGAGGTAGCTGGCCTGGTCTCGTTCCTCCTCGGCCCCGACGCCGGCGCGATCACAGGCCAGCACCTCATGATGTGTGGCGGGGCCTCGCTGGCCCTGCCATAGGTGACCGTGTCCGAGCGGTTCCCACGCTTGATCCGGCTACCCAGCCCCGCAGGGGCCGGAACTGCGCGAACTGCGTCTCGATCGGCTGGTGAAGACTGGCGCAAGCCGAACGGGTGGGGTCGTCGGCCATGGGGTTTCAGTCGTGCTGTTCGGTATTCAGCAGTGCCAGGGCGTTGTGGATGCCCTGTTCGAGGAGTTGGTCGGCGAGGTGTCGGTCGGTCAGGGCGCGGGAGAGTTGCAGGGTCCCGGCCAGCATGCCGAGGAGGCTGAGTGCTGTCAGGCGTGCTGAGGGTGGGTCGTGGGGTGCCAGGCGGGCGGCGAAGTCGTCGATGAGGGTCAGCGCGCCGTCGGTGTAGGCCTGCCTGGTGGTGTCTGTGGAACGTGCGATCTCCTCGAGCAGGGCGGCGTTGGGGCAGCCGTCCTCGATGTTGTCGCGCTGCTGGGGGGAGAAGTACCAGCGCACGATCTGCTCAAGTCCGGCACGGCCGGGCGCCGCCTGCGCGACGATGTTGGCGTGCTGTGCGCGCATCTGGTCGGCGACCGCAGTGGCGACGAGTTCGTCCTTGGACGCGAAGTAGGCGTAAAAGGTGCCGCCGGTCAGCCCCGCGTCCTTCATCAGCGTCGCAACTCCCGAGCCGTCCAGGCCGTCGCGCTTGAATCGACGGCCGGCCTTGTCGATGATCCGCTGCCTCGTCTCCTGCTTGTGTTCTTTCCCGTACCGCACCATGCGTTCCTCCATCGCAGCCGGCGGTAGCCCGGGGGGTTGCGCCCCGGGCTACCGCCCTGGCCAGGTCAGTGTGCCGCGCCGGCCAGCAGAGCAGCGACGTTGATCCTCCCAGTCTGCAGCTTGGGGTCGTGGGGTTCGGGGACCCCGCCGTTGGTGATGTACAGCCGGTCGCCGCGGACCGCGGTCGCCGACGGTGAGGCCAGGCCGTCCGTGCTGGTCAGGACAGGCTTGTAGGTGCCGTTGGGGTAGACCACCACGACCCTGTCGGGGCCGTTTTGGGAGGAGGAGCCGTTCTGCGCGACGAACACGACGTCGGACCAGGGGGTCAGGAAGCTGAGGTCGTCGATGTTGGGCAGGCCGCCGGTGACAAGGCGGATGGGTCCGGCCGTGCCGGTGCCGGTGACCGGGACCCGCAGCAGGGTTCCCTTGTTGAAGTTGCTGACCCACAGGGCGCCGTTGTGGAATCTGAGCCCGTTGGCGCCGATCGGCAGGGCTTGGGTCGGCACCGGTGCGAGCGCGGCGTCGGTCAGCCAGGGGGTCACCGTTCCGCCCGTGACCGGGACGGACCAGATGGTGGCCTGGAAGCTGTCGGCGATGTAGAGGGTGCGTCCGGCCGGGTCGATGGCCAGCCCATTGGGGCCCGCGCCAGCGGGCAGAGCGGCGATGCGCTGAGGGGTACCGCCCGGACGCAGGGCGTACACGCCGTTGCGGTCCGCGTCGCCCGGGGCGAACACGCTGTAGTAGACGGTGCCGTCATCGCCGCGGGTGTTGCCGCTGATCGCCTCGCCGATCTGCCCGGTGGCGAGCACCGTGCGGACTCCGGACGCGGTGATGTGCATCAGCTGCGGGGCATGGGTGCGCTGGCATACCGCGCAGCTGCCGAGCAGGGACAGGGTCACTGAGCCGTCGGGGTTGACGGTGATGTTCTCGGGGATCTCCCCGGCGGCGTAGTCGAACGTCGCCGCGGTCCGCACGTTGGTGACAACCGAGCCCCGATAGGAGTATCCCGTCCCTCCGGACACGGACACTGACGCCGACACCGACGGCGCCGCCCCCACGACGGCCGCCGCCGCGGTGACCGCCAACGCGATCGCGAGGTTCTTGTTCACAAAACGCCTGGCGCTCGATGCACTGCGCCGGGCCGTGTGCTGGTGTTGCTGCTGCATGACTCTCCTTTGGCAAATCAAACGAGTGATTGATAGGTGGACTTTCGGCGACATCGGAGATGCCGGGTACATCGCAGACATCCGAGTGGAATCGGCGCCCTTGAAAGTGGTCTCTGGGGGGCGATCGGCTTGGCGCTACGGACGCATTCCTTGACAGACCCCTAAACCCGTCGTGTGCGTCCGTTCAGCCGCCGTTGAGTGCTTCGTCCAGTGCGGTGGTTTGGGCCTGGAGGAAGGCCTGGGAGGCGGCGGTTTTCCCTTCGATGGAGTCGAAGGCGTGGTAGGCGCCGGGCACTACGTGCAAGGCGCAGGCGACGCCGGCCTGCTGCAATCGCCGGGCGTATGTGACGTCCTCGTCGTGGAACAGGTCGTTGGTGCCGACGCCGATCCATGCGGGCGGCAGACCGGAAAGGTCGTCGTAGCGGGCCGGCGCGGCCAGCGGTGACACGCCGCCGTCCGCGGTGGCGGGGCCGAGGTAGGCGCGCCAGCCGAACCGGTTGCTTTTCTGGCTCCATATGCGTAGCCGCCGCGGGTCGATGTCGCTGCGGGTGGTGGTCCGGTCGTCCAGCATCGGGTAGGACAGCAATTGCAGGACCGGACGGATCTCGCCGCGTTCCTTCGCCAGCAACAGCGCCGGCCCCGGATGCCGGGCCGACGCCGGCCGGAAGACGTGAACTGACACGTCTGCGTCCACGGAAACGACCTGCGCGTCCGGCCGCTGAGCGATCCCGGCGAGCTTGGTGGCGAGCCGGGCGGTGGGCAGCGTTCGGGAACTGATCACGGTGCGGGGCAGGAACCGCGCGGCCCGCAATTGCGGGTTGAAGGGTTGCTCAGACATCGTGTTCCTATCGGACGGGGAGCGACGTCGCTGGGTGTGCGTTTGTCGTGCCCAGGTGGTTTCGGACGGGTTCGGGTACGCGAAGGTGAGCGTCAGCTCGGCATCCGGTTGAATTTGCGGACGATGCGGTCGAAGATCCGGGCCGGAACGACGCGGTGTATCGCGCTGATGCGGGCGGCCGTCGAGCCGGCGGTGCGCCGCAGTTTCGGGTTCTTGTCGGTGGCCGCCGCGACGATCACCTTGGCCACGACGGCGGGATCGTCGCCGCCGCTGGTGTTTTTGGCCAGCACCTCGTCGAAGGTGCGCCGCCCGGACTCATAGAGCCGCAGTGGGGTGTCGGCCTGCACACTGTGGTCCCCGAAGGGAGTGTTGATCGGGCCGGGCTCGACGAGCAGGATCCGGACGCCGTGCTCGCGGACCTCGTGGTCCAGCGACCCCGAGTAGCCCTCAACGGCGTGCTTGGTCGAGACGTAGATGGCCATGAACGGGCTGGGGACGAACCCGCTGAGGGAGGAGACGTTGATGACGCGTCCGCGCCGTTGTGCGCGCATGTGCGGCAGGACCGCCTTGGTCATCCGCATCACGCCGTAGACGTTGATGTCGAAGACGTCGTGCGTCTGGGCGACGGAGAACTCCTCGGCCGCGCCGGTGGCGCCGACGCCGGCGTTGTTGACCAGGACGTCGATGTGCCCGAACCGGTCGATCACCTGCTTGACCACTGAGGCGACCGATTCGTCGCTGGTCACGTCGAGGTCGAGGTAGGTCACCCCGGCGAGCGCGGTGACCCGCGCGGTGTTGCGGCCGGTTCCGATCACCTCGAAACCCGCCGCGACGAACGCGCGGGCCGTCTCCTTGCCGATCCCCGATGAGGCACCCGTCACAAGCGCCACCGGCCGAGTTGTCGCCATCTCGAACTCCCTAGGTTTGAATTATGATCGTATGTCTTACGTTCGTACGACAATACGGTGGTGGTCGGTCGATGGCAAGGGGTCACGTCCAGCGATATGAGAAGTTCCGGGAAACGTGGGTCTGGTACGGGAAGGACCACGTGCGGATCTGCGCGCCGCCGCAGGCCACGTTGGGGTTGAGCTCGGGCCTCCATCCGCACGAGCCCGTCGTGCTCCCCCACGACGGGCTCGACGCTGCTGGAGCTGTCCGATCCGCAGCCGCCCGCGCCGCGGCCCCGAAACTGCCGGACTAACCGGCCTACCAGGAGATCATGGCGCTGTTCGCCGCGGCCGACGCGGCGCTGCGGGCGCGGCAGGTGTGCGAGGCGATGGACTTGAAGGTCGCGCCTAACAACATCAACAACACCCGCCTGAAGCTCAAGCGGCTGACCGAGCGCGGAATCCTGGTCGAGACCGAGCAGGGCTTCTTCACCCAGCCGCGGCCATAGCCGCCCGGCGACGCTGCGGCTGGCCCGCCTCCCCCTCCCGGAAGGGCGAAGCAGACATCAACTCACGTAACCCTCTCAGGGCTGCAACTGGGCGAAGAGCGTCGCCAGGTCGATGAGGCCCCAGTGCTCGGTGAGCTTCCCGTCGGCCACCTTGAACATGCGGAGCTCCAGCACCTTGATCGATCGGCCGGTGGCGGGAGTGCCGTTGAAGGGCCCGGTGTTCGTGCCGGTGAGGATGAAGGTGATCGCGAACCAATCGTCCTCGGCGACGACACGGACCGGGGTGGCGGCGAAGTCGGGGACCGCGTCGAGGAACGACGTCAGCACCGCGCGGTTCTCCTCGAGGCCGGTGGTGGTGCCGTCGGCGGCGTGGGAGCGGAAGTCCGGCGCGTACAGAGCGAACAGGGCGTCGAGGTCACGCAGGTTGACGCGCTTGACGTACTCATCGGCAAGCCGGTGCAAGTCGGCGGTGGTCGTTTGGGTTACGACGTTCGAGGAAGACATGTGCTTCTCCAATATGGATGGCCGGAGCGGCTCCGCCCCGGTGACGGACAGTGGAACTGGGTCGAACAGGCGCTTGGACGAGCAGGGTCTGGCACGTTTCCGGCCTGCGCGAGTGCGACCGCCCCTCCGAGCCCGGGACGCGACGGTCACGAGCGTCGTTTGTCAGGCAGCGTGGGTGGGGTAGTCGGTGTAGCCGGCCTCGCCGCCGCCGTAGAAGGTGGCGGGGTCGGGGGTGTTCAGCGGCGCGCCGGTGCGTACGCGCTCGACCAGGTCGGGGTTGGCGAGTGCCATCACGCCGACGGTGACGATGTCGGCCAGGCCGTCCTCGATGTCCTTGGCGCGAGTGGCGATGTCGGTGCCGGCCCGGTTGAGAACCAAGGTGTTCGGCCACAGCTTGCGGAGGGTGTGCAGGAGTTCGTCGTCGCCGCAGTTACCGATGTGCAGGTAGGCCAGGTTGAGCGGGGCGAGGGCGCGCACGAGTGCCGGATACAGCTCATGGGTGTCGCTCTCCGCGATGTCGTTGAACGGGTTGCCGGGAGAGATCCGCAAGCCGGTGCGACCGGCGCCGATCTCCTCGGCCACGGCGGTGGCGACCTCGACGGCGAAGCGGATGCGGTTGTCGATGGAACCGCCGTAGCGGTCGGTGCGCTGGTTGGTGTTGGTGGCGAGGAACTGATGCAGGAGGTAGCCGTTGGCGCCGTGGATCTCGACGCCGTCGGCGCCGGCCGCGATGGCGGCCGCGGCGGCGCGGCGGAAGTCGTCGACCGTGGCGGCGACCTCCTCGGTGGACAGTTCGCGAGGCTCCGGCATTTCCTGGAGGCCGGACGGGGTGAACATGGTGCCCGCCGGCTGGACCGGGGAAGGGGCGACTGGCTGCCGCTGGTGGGGGGTGTTGTCGGGGTGGGACATCCGTCCGACATGCATGAGCTGGATGACGATGCGTCCGTCGACGCCGTGCACGGCGTCGGTGACCTTGCGCCACCCGGCGACGTGCTCCTCGGAGTAGATGCCGGGGGTGAGCAGATAGCCCTGTCCGTCGGCGTTGGGCTGGGTGCCCTCGGTGATGATGAGGGCGTGGGAGGCGCGCTGGGCGTAGTACTCGGCGTTCAGCTCGGTGGGTATACCTTCCGGAGTGGACCGGTCCCGCGTCATGGGGGCCATCGCCAGCCGGTGCGGCAGGGAGATCTCCCCGGCGACGATCGGGTTCCACAGGGCGTTCAACATGGATGTTTCCTCAAATAAGGGCGAGAGAGAGCTGCGGGGTGGCGGGCTTGCCGTTGTCACAAAGGGACTCCTGCACCGGAGTCGGAGCGGCGGTCAGGCGCGGTAGCGATCGGCTTGGATCCGCTGCGACAGGTTCGGGACGAGCGCCTGACGTGCCTTCTCGAACGACTCCCAGTCGCTGATCTCCGGCAATGAGGGGATGGTGATGGGCTCCCCGGCATCGAGGCCGGCGAGCGCCGCGTCGACGGCGTCGTCCGCGCTCATGATCCACTCATCGGGGAACGCCGCCAGGTCGAGGCCGGAGCCGTCCCAGAACTCCGTGCGGACAGCGCCCGGCAGCACGGCCTGCACCGTGACGGGACTCTCGGCGAGTTCCTGCTGCAGGGCCTGGGTGAACGTCAGCACGTAGCTCTTGGTGCCGCTGTAGACGGCGCTGACGGGCAGGATGTTGAGAGCCAGGGCAGAGGAGATGTTCACCACGGTGCCGTGCCCGCGGGCCGTCAGGCCCGGCAGGACCGCGGTGGTCAATCTGGTCAGCGATGTCACGTTGAGGTTGATCAGTGCCTCGGAGGCCGCAGGGTCGGAGGCCGCCAGCGGGGTGAACAGCGACCCGCCGGCGTTGTTGATCAGCACCGCGATGCTCTCGTCGGTCCGTAGACGCTCCTCGACCACGGAGATCTGCGCTGCATCGGTGAGGTCGGCGGTGACGACGTCCACTGCGCGGCCCGTGCGGCTGCGGATGTCCGACGCCAGCGTTTCCAGCCGCGCGGTGTTCCGGGCCACCAGGATCAGGTCGTAGCCCCGGTCGGCAAGCCGCTGCGCGTAGGCGGTACCCAGGCCGGCGGACGCGCCGGTGACGACGGCGCTCTTGTTCTGCGTGGTCATGGGGGGATCTCATTTCTGGCTTGGCGGATGAGTGGGGCCAAAGCTTCGGCCTCGATTTAGATTACGATAGGTATCTAAAGATGGCCAGTCAACCGCCACACGATGCCGTCAGTCACCGTCCGCGGTCGGAGACTGCTCAAGGTGCATGCGGGCGCCGCGGCCGTACGGCACTTCGCCTACGATAGATGTGCTTTACTATCTAACGTGGGCAGGTGACTGATGAGTCGTGTTTCGCAAGCACAGGCGATCGAGAACCGCAGGCGCGCGGTCGCCGCGGCCTCCCAGCTCTTCCGGGAGCGCGGCGTGAACGGCATCAGCGTCGCCGATCTGATGAAGTCCATCGGGCTGACCACGGGCGGCTTCTACAAGCAGTTCCCCTCCAAGGAGGCCCTGATAGCCGAGGCGGCTCAAGCCGCTTTCGGGGACCTTGACCTACTCCTGGCGGAGTTCGACACGGCCCACGGCGATCACGACACCGCACGCGGCGCCCTCGTCGACTTCTACCTGTCGGCCGAGCACCGTGACCAGCCCGGCACCGGTTGTCCCACCGCGGGATTCGCAGGGGACATGGCTCGCGAGACCACAGCTGAAGAGGTGCGCGAAACGTACGTAGCCGGAGTCGAGGAATTCGCCGCGTGGCTGTCTACCGACGCCAACGACGGCCTTCCCATGGTGGCCACTCTGGTCGGCGCGATCCTGCTTGCCCGGGCCACAGCGGGCACAGAACTGTCGGAGAAGATCCTGGAATCGACCCACAAAGCCCTGAGCGCACCACACGGGCCCTGACCCGGAACCCTGGACACGGTTGAACCCGGCTCCGCTCTCGCAACGCGTGTCAGAGCAGGGGACGCTGCGCCTTCTTGGCTTCGGCGTAGCGGGAGTGGGCCTGTGCGGTGGATTCCAGAGTGGAGACCTCCGCGACCGGGACGTCCCACCAGGCCTCACTGCCGGGCGCCTGGACGAGCGGGTCCGTCT